>JASLBL010000500.1 GCA_030146615.1 Actinomycetes bacterium | reverse complement strand
GGATCAGCTCCTCCTCGTCGACGTCGTCGCCCAGCTCGACCACGGCGTGCAGGCCGGCCGGGCCCGCTACCGCCGGCGGCGCGACGCCCTGGCCACCGCCCTCGACCGCCATGCCCCCGGCCTGCGGGTCGCGGGCACGGCGGCCGGCCTGCACGCCGTGGTCGAGCTGGGCGACGACGTCGACGAGGAGGAGCTGATCCGGCGGGCGGCCGTGGAGGCCGGCGTCGGCCTCCACGGCCTCACCCCATGGCGGGTCGGCGGCCGCGGCACCCCCGGGCTGGTGCTCGGCTATGCCGCCCTGACCGAGCACCAGATCGCCGAGGGCATCCGGCGGGTCGCCACCCTCCTCTCCGGCCGCTGACCCGGGCGGCGGCGGCCACCTACCGCGCGCTTGGCGACTTGGCCGGGGCGACCTCGGCCTCCTCGGCGCCCAGGCCGGTCAGGGCCCGGACCCGCAGCTCCTCGTACATCTCCTCCGACGCCGGCTCCCGCGACAGCATGGTGCCGAGCCAGGCGGCCGCGAACCCCAGCGGGATCGAGACGATGCCCGGGTTCTCCAGCGGGAACAGCGGCTCGGACCCGGTGAAGATCAGGCCATCGGGGCCCATCACGTTGGGGCCGATCAGCACCAGCAGCAGCGAGCCGAACAGCCCGACCAGGATGCCGGTGACCGCTCCGCTGGTGGTGAACCGCTTCCAGTAGAGCGAGAACAGGATCGTCGGCAGGTTGGCGCTGGCGGCCACGGCGAAGGCCAGGCCGACCAGGAAGGCGACGTTCTGCCCGCGGGCGAAGGAGGCCAGCAGGATCGAGATGGCCCCGATGAACAGGGCGGTGAGCCGCGCCACCCGGACCTCGGCGGCCTCGTCCCGCTCCTGGCCCCGGCGCATCACGTTGGCGTAGAAGTCGTGGGCGAAGCTGGAGGAGGCGGTGATCGTCAGCCCGGCCACCACGGCCAGGATGGTCGCGAAGGCCACGGCGGCGATGAAGGCCAGGAACAGGTCCCCGCCGAAGCTTCCCACGCCACCGCCGATCGTCTGGGCCAGCAGCGGCCCGGCCATGTTGCCGGCCGCGTCGGCCTCCCGGATCGCCTCCTGGCCGACCAGGGCGGCCGCGCCGAAGCCCAGGAAGGTGGTGAGGATGTAGAAGCTGCCGATGATGCCGATGGCCCAGATGACACTCTTGCGGGCCGCATGGGCGGTGGGCACGGTGTAGAACCGGATCAGGATGTGGGGCAGCCCGGCCGTGCCCAGCACCAGGGCCAGCCCGAGCGAGACCAGCTCGAGGGTGTTGTCGAAGCGGAGCCCAGGGGCCAGGAAGGCGTCGCCCTTGCCGCTGGCCGCGGCCGCGTCGGCGAACATCTTGTTCATCGAGAAGCCGAACTTGGCCAGCACCAGGAACGACAGCAGCACCGTCCCGGCCATCAGCAGGACCGCCTTGACGATCTGGACCCAGGTGGTCGCGATCATCCCCCCGAAGGTGACGTACACGATCATCAGCACCCCGACCCCGGCGATGGCCAGGATCGCCGCCGCGTCCCCCTCCAGACCGAGCAGCAGCCGGACCAGGGCGCCGGCCCCGACCATCTGGGCGATCAGGTAGACGATCGAGACACCGACCGTGGACAGCGCCGCCGCCGACCGCACCGGGCGCTGCCGCATCCGGTAGGCGAGCACGTCGGCCATGGTGTACTTGCCGGAGTTCCGCAGCAGCTCCGCGACCAGGATGAGCACGGTCAGGTAGGCGACCAGCCAGCCCACCGAGTAGAGGAAGCCGTCGTAGCCGAACAGCGAGATCAGCCCGGCGATGCCGAGGAAGCTGGCCGCCGACATGTAGTCCCCGGAGATGGCGACGCCGTTCTGCCAGCCGGTGATGCGGCGCCCGGCTGAGTAGAAGTCGGCCGCGGTCTTGGTCTGCCGCGAGGCCCAGATGGTGATGCCGAGGGTGATGATGACGAAGACCACGAACAGGGTGAGGGAGAGCCCCTGGCCGCTCATTCCGCCGCCTCCTTGACCTGCTGCTTGTGGAGCTTCTCGCGCAGGTCGGTGGCCAGCGGATCGATCCGGCTGGCCGCCCAGCGCGAGTACACCCAGGCGACCACGAAGGCCATCAGGAACTGGGAGAGGGCGAACAGGTAGCCGAAGGTGAACTCCCCGAACAGCTTGGTCCCCATCAGGCCGGGGGAGGTGCCGGCGAGGACGTTGAGGGTCAGGTAGTACACGAGGAAGAAGGCGGTGGCGGGCCAGACGAAGCGCCGGTGGCGCTTCTCCAGCTCGATCATCTCCGGGTCCTTGCCGACCGCTTCGGTCGCGGTCACCGCCTCGTCCCTGGTCAGGCGGCCGGTGGCCGTCGACCTCGACGGCTCTCGGGGCTCGTTCGCCATCTGTGCCCTCCTAGCTCGGGAGCGCCCGGCGTTGGGCGCGTCGGCACCAGCACAAGCACCCAACGACCTACCCGGCGTCCACGCGAAATATGCGTAGATGCACCCACGACGACAGGCCCTGAGCCGGATGAGGAGCAGGCCATGACGAGCACCGATCCCGCCCCGGCGGGGTCGAGGCCAAGCTCGCCGGCCGGCCCAGCCTGGTCCCGGCCTGAACGCGGCCAGCGTCTGGGCCAGCCGCCTCCTGCCCCGCCGGGTCTCGGCCGCCCTGCACCCCGACGACCCGGCCGTGCCCCGGATCCGGGCGTCCGCGGTCGACTGGCAGGCCACCCTCGACACCAAGCAGGCCCTGGTGGCCGCCGGCGACCTGGTGGCCGCAACCGGGTCGACAACGCCCAGGTTGACCCGGGCTTCGAGCGGCGCCCGAACTAGCCGGCCGTCTCGCCCTCGCGTTCGCCCTCGCCCAGGATCGCGGCCAGGGCCGCCTCGGTGTCCCGGAGGTCCTCCAGGACCGCGTCGGCCTCCGTGGAGCGGAGCTCGTCGGCGTTGGAGGGGCCGGTGGCGACCGCGACCACCCTGGCCCCGCCGGCGCGGCCGGCGGCGACGTCCAGGGGGGTGTCGCCGACCAGCACGGTGGCCCGGCCGCCGAACGCCGTCCCGTACTTGGCCTCGGCCTTGGTCCTGGCCACCTCGACCAGGCTGGGCCGGTGGTGGTGGTCGGAGCCGAACCCGCCGACCTCGAAGTCGAGGTGGCCGTCGAGCTCGAAGCTGGCCAGCTTGAGCAGGGCGTTGGGCTGGAGGTTGCCGGTCAGCAGCGACTGGACCACCCCCTCGGCGCGGCCGAGCGCGACCAGCGTCTCCCGAGCCCCGGGGAGGGCCCGGCCCCGCTCCCGGATCAGCGCCGCCCGGGCCGCCAGCGCGGTCACCAGCGCCTCGGTGAACGCCGGCAGGTGCGAAGCGCCCTCGGCGATCTCGTGGGCGGTCAGGAACTCGAGCGCGATCTCGGGGTCGGTCCGCCCGGCCATCACCAGCGCCTTCGCCGTGGCCTGGTCGGGGTCGCGGCCGAGCACGGCCTGGAAGGCCTCGGTGAAGATGTCGCGGCCGACCTCCCCGGCCTGGACCAGGGTGCCGTCGATGTCCCAGAGGACCAGGCGCCGCACGCGCTACCGCTTGGCCAGCTCGGCCCGGTGGGCCGCGGCCCGGCCGCCCCCGCCGGCGGCCAGCTGCCTGTAGGGCGGGACGGCGAAGACGTGGATGCGGTTGTCGAGGAAGTCCGAGAACGCCAGCAGCCGCCCGTCGGCCGACACGTCCAGGCCGGTGGTCTGGTTGCCGCCGACCATGGCGTCCAGCACCTTGCCGCTGGCTGTGTCGATGGCCAGCACCGACCCCCACTCCGGCCCGGGCAGGTAGTAGTTGGCGCCGTTGCGCCCCCGGTTGGAGACGTACAGGACCCGGCCGTCGGGGGTCAGGTCGATGGTGTTGGGCACGTTGCCGGTGGTGGCCAGCCTGCGGACCCGCTCGCTGGCCAGGTCGACCACGAAGGCCTGGTTGGTCCCCATGTCGTCAGCGTACAGGCGCCCGCCCTCGGGGTCGCCGACCAGGTGCCGCATGGCCCCGCCGGTGCGCAGCAGGGTCTTGGCCTTCCCGGAGGCCAGGTCGATCCGCTGGAGCTCGCCGTCCTCGAACCCGGCCACGTACAGCCGCCGGCCGTCGGTGGTCGGCCACAGCCCGCGCGGGGTGCGGACGGTCTTCAGCAGCCGCCGGACCCGGCCCTTGCGCAGGTCGATCTCGGAGATGTCGCTGGACACCCAGTTGGCCACGTACAGGGTCCGCTCGTCGGGCGAGAGGGCCATGACCTTGCTCCAGTTGCCCTTGGTGGGGAGCTGGCGGCGGACCTTGAAGCTGGCCCGGTCGATCTCCCAGACTGAGGCCGTCTCCATCTGGCTGGCGTAGACGGTGCGGCCGTCGCCGGTGAACAGCACCTCGACCGCGCCGTGCTCGCCCAGCCGGATCGCCTTGCGCTTGCGCATGGTCCTGGTGTCGAAGACCTCGACGCCGCGACCGCCGAGCAGCGAGACCCACAGCTCGTGGCCGTCGGGCGAGAACGCCACCTGCTTGGGGTTGGACCCGCTGCGCAGCTCGCCCAGCTTGTGGTGGAGCAGACCGGCCGGGTCCAGCCACAGGTCGAGGGCGCGGTGGCGGTCGAGCGCGACCCGCTGGACCAGCCGGTTGTAGCCGGCCCTGGTCACGGTCAGCTCCAGCTCACCGCCGCGCAGCGTGCCCTTGAACGGGGTCCGGGCCCGCCGGGCGGTCCCGCCGGCGGCCTTGATCGAGAGCTGCGCCCCTGGCGGGTGGGTGGTGACCCGCAGGCGCCAGGTCCGCTCCTCCCGTCGCCGCTCGGCGTCGGCCGCCGCCTGAGCGGGGTCGGCGCCGCCGTCCGGGCCCGGGCGGGCGGCCGCGGGCGCCG
>JASLBL010000499.1 GCA_030146615.1 Actinomycetes bacterium | reverse complement strand
AGGCGCTCCCGGGGGACCTCGGCGGCGGCCGGGTCGAGGACCTCGGCGGCCGGGAGGCGGCCGTCCAGCCAGGCGGCGAGCTGCTCGGCCGCGATCTCGGCCCACTCGGCGAAGACCTCCTCCACCTTCCAGCCGATGTGGGGGGTGAGGACGACGTTGGGGGCGGTCCGCAGGGGGTGGTCGGCCGGCAGGGGCTCGGCGGCGAACACGTCCAGGCCGGCCCCGGCCAGCCGCCCCCGCCGGAGGGCCTCGACCAGGGCGGCCTCGTCGACGATGGCCCCGCGGGCGGTGTTGACCAGGATCGCCCCCGGCGGCATGCGGGCCAGGCGCCTAGCGTCCAGCAGCCCGGTCGAGGACGGCGACAGCTTGAGGTGGACCGAGACCACGTCGGAGCGGGCCAGCAGGTCGTCAAGGGGCAGCCGCTGGTGGACCCATTCGTCGTCGGGGTACTCGCGCCCCGGGTCGCGGTCCCAGGCCAGGACGAGCATGCCGAAGGCGGCGGCGATCCTGGCCACCGGCCGGCCGTGGCGGCCCAGCCCGAGGATGCCAAGGGTTCGCCCGGCCAGGGTGCGGCCCATGGCCGGGGGCCAGTCCCCGGCCGCCAGCTCGGCGGCCAGGGGGTGGATGCGGCGCAGCACGGCCAGCATCAGCCCGAACGTGAGCTCGGGGACCGAGGCCGAGGCCATCCGGGCCCGGCGGCTGAGGGCGACGACGATCCCCCGGCCGGTGGCCGCCTCCTGGTCGACGTGGTAGGCGTGGCCCCCCGTCTGGAGGACCAGCTCCAGGTCGGGCAGCCGGTCCAGCAGGGCCGCGTCCAGCCGGGTCCGCTCCCGGATGGCCAGCAGCACCCGCACCCCGGCCAGGGTGGCCGGGTCGGCGTCCCCGACCGGCCGCTCCAGCACGGTCACCTCGGCCAGCTGGCGCAGCCGGGCCATGGCCGGGCTGGCGGCGATCCGGCCCTCCTCGTCGTCCAGCACCAGCAGCCGCGGGGCCGTCGTCATGTCCTCAGCGCTCGACGTCATGGACGTCCCGGTCGAAGGCGGTGTAGGCGTCGTAGGCGAGCAGCTCGTCCAGCCGGGCCCGGGTCTGCATCCGGTCGACCAGCCCGGCCTGGGTGCCGTCGTCGCGCAGCCGCCGCAGCCCGTCCTCGACCGCCCCCATGGCCAGGCGCAGCCCGGTCACCGGGTAGATGACCAGGTTGACCCCGAGGTCGGCCAGGGTGCGGGCGTCCAGCAGCTTGGACCTGCCGAACTCGGTCATGTTGGCCAGCAGGGGCACGTCCACGGCCCGCCGGACGGCCTCGAACTCGCCCTCGTCGGCCAGCGCCTCCGGGAACAGCATGTCGGCCCCGGCGTCGACGTAGGCCCTGGCCCGGTCCAGCATGGCCTCGAGGCCCTCAACCGCCCGGGCGTCGCTGCGGGCGACGACCAGGAAGCCCGGGTCGCGGCGGGCGGCCACGGCCGCCGCGACCCGCCTGACCATGTCGGCGGTCGGGACGACCTCCTTGCCGTCGAGGTGGCCGCAGCGCTTGGGGTTGACCTGGTCCTCCAGGTGGCAGCCGGCCAGGCCGAGGTCGTCCAGCTCGGCGACGGCCCTGGCCGCGTTCAGGGGCTCGCCGAAGCCGGTGTCGGCGTCGGCCAGCACCGGCAGGCTGGTCGCCGAGGCGATCTGCCGGGCCCGCTGGGCGACCTCGGTCATGGTGGTGAGCCCGACGTCGGGCAGCCCCAGGTCGGCCGCGACCACCGCCCCGGAGACATAGGCGCCGTCGAAGCCCAGCTCCTCGACCAGCCTGGCCACCAGCGGCGAGAACGCCCCCGGCATGCGCAGCAGCCGCCCCGAGGCCAGCCCGGCCCGCAGGGCGGCCCGCTTGTCGCGGGCCGGGACGGGGGCCAGCGCCGGGAACCCCATCAGAAGATGCCCCGCCCGTCGGCGGCCGCCCCGGCCAGCCGGCCGGCGGCGACGGTGAGGCCGTCCAGCTCACCGGGGGCCAGCTCGCCCAGGCGCGCCGCCAGGGCGGCGAACCGGTCCAGCTCGGCCGGCTCGACCACCCCGTCGGCCAGGGTGGCCAGCTTGGCCAGGTAGTCGGGGCGGGCGTACGGGGCCGCGCCGTTGGGGTGGGCGTCGGCCACGGCCAGCTCGCCGGCGACCACCTCGCCGCCGGCCAGGTGGACCTCGGCCCGGCCGCCGAAGGCGCGCCGGGCCGGGTCGGGGTGGTGGTAGGCGGCCGTCCAGGCCGGGTCCTCGACCGTCTCGACCCGGTGCCAGAGCCGCACCGTGTCCGGGCGGGCGGCCCGCTCCAGGGTGTAGCTGTCGTGGTGGTGGAAGCGGCCGTCCTGGAGGGCGACGGCGAAGACGTACATGACCGAGTGGTCGAGGGTCTCGCGGGTGGCCGCCGGGTCGAGCTTCTCCGGGTCGCCGGCCCCGGTCCCGATCACATGGTGGGTGTGGTCGCTGGTGCGCAGCACGACCCGCTCGACCCGGCCCGTGTCGCCGACCACCGGCCGAAGCCGGATCGCCAGGTCGATGAACGCCTGGGCCTGGTACTCGGCCGAGTGGGCCTTGGTGAAGGTGTCGAGGATGGCCCGGCGGGGCTCGCCCGGCTCGGGCAGGGGCACCTGGTAGACGGCCCCGGGGCCGTCCAGCAGCCAGGCCACCACCCCGTCGGTGCCCTCCCAGATGGGCGCCGGGGCGCCCTGGCCGCGCATGGCCCGGTCGACCGCCTCCACGGCCAGCTTGCCGGCGTGGGCGGGGGCGAACGCCTTCCAGCTCGAGATCGACCCCTTGCGCGCCTGGCGGGTGGCCGTGGTCACGTGCAGGGCCTGGTTGACCGCCTGGTAGGTGACCTCGGCGGGCAGCCCGAGCAGGGACCCGAGGCCGGCGGCGACGCTCGGCCCGAGGTGGGCGACGTGGTCGATCTTGTGGCTGTGCAGGTCGATCGCCCTGGTCAGGGCGACCTGGACCTCGTAGGCGGTGACGATTGCCCTGACCAGGTCGGCCCCGGAGCGGCCACCCTGCTGGGCCGTGGCCAACAGCGGCGGGATGTTGTCGCCGGGATGGGCGAAGTCGGCGGCCAGGAAGGTGTCGTGGAAGTCGAGCTCGCGGACGGCGGTGCCGTTGGCCCAGGCCGCCCATTCGGCCGCCACCCTCCTCGCCGGGCCGAGGCCGAGGACGGTCGCCCCGCCGGGCCTGGGGTGGGCCAGGGCCTGGGCCCGGGCCGCGGCCGGTGGGTCCCGCTCCAGGGCGGCAACGGCAACGGCCACGTCGTCCAGCAGCCGGTTGGCGGCCATCTCGGCCACCTCGGGCTCGACCGGGACCGGGTCGGCGGCCAGCTCGGCCAGCCGCCAGGCCAGCTCCCGCTCGCGGAGGAACCGCTCGCCCGGGAGCTGGACACGCACCTCGTGGTCGCGCATGGGACTACCGTACCCAGTCATGAGACTCGCCGACCGCATGCACCGGCTCGGGACCGAGTCGGCGTTCGAGGTGCTGGCCAAGGCCAGGGCGCTGGAGGCCGCGGGGGTGGACGTCGTCCACCTGGAGATCGGCGAGCCCGACGCCGCCACCCCGTCCCACATCGTCGCCGCCGGCCAGGACGCCCTGGCCAGAGGCCTGACCCACTACGTGCCGGCCCCCGGGACCCCGGAGCTGCGGGCCGCCGTGGCCGCGTTCCTGGAACGGACCGGGCGGCTGCGCACCAGCCCCGACCGGGTGGTGGTCACCCCCGGGGCCAAGCCGATCATGTTCTTCACCATCCTGGCCCTGTGCCAGCCCGGCGACGAGGTCCTGTACCCCGACCCCGGGTTCCCGATGTACGCCTCGATCGCCGCCTTCGCCGGCGCCCGCCCGGTCCCGGTGCCGCTGCGGGAGGCCAACGGGTTCCGCATGGACCCGGCCGAGCTGGCCTCGCTGGTCACCGACCGGACCCGGCTGGTGATCCTGAACTCGCCCCACAACCCCTGTGGCAGCGGCCTGACCCGGGCCGATGTCGAGGCCATCGCCGAGGTGGCCACCGCCCGCGACCTGGTCGTGCTGAGCGACGAGGTCTACTGGGCGATCCGCTACGGCGGCGGCCATCCGAGCGTCCTCGAGATCGACGGCATGGCCGAGCGGACGGTGCTGCTGGACGGCTGGTCCAAGACCTTCGCCATGACCGGCTGGCGCCTCGGCTTCGGGGTGCTGCCGGCCCCCCTGGTCGAGCCGGTGACCCGGCTGGTGGTCAACTCCGTCTCCTGCACGGCCGCCTTCAGCCAGCACGCCGCCCTGGCCGCCCTCGAGGGCCCGTGGGCGCCGGTCGAGCGGATGGTCGCCGAGCTCCGGGCCCGCCGCGACGTGGTCGTGGCCGGCCTGAACGCGATCGGCGGCATCACCTGCCAGGAGCCGGCCGGCGCGTTCTACGCCTTCCCCCGGGTCGCCGACCTCGGCCTGCCCGCCGCCGACCTGGTCGACCGGCTCCTGGCCGACGCCGGCGTGGCCTGCCTGCCCGGCACCGCCTTCGGCGTCCACGGCGAGGGTTACCTGCGCCTGTCGTACGCCACCGCGGCCGAGGAGCTGCGCCGGGGCCTGGAGCGGATCGAGCGCATCGTCGCCACCGTTCCCGGGAGGAGTGAGACCGGATGAGCATCCGCGGGCCAGGGCGGCGGTATCGGCTCGGGGTCCTGGAGGGCGACGGCATCGGCCCCGAGATCGTCCCCGCCGCCACCGCCGTGGTCGACGCCGCCCTGGCCGGGGCGGCCGTCGAGGTGGAGTGGGTGCCGCTGCCGATCGGGTGGACGGCCATCCGCGAGCACGGCGAGCCCACGCCCCGGCGAACCATCGAGGCCCTGGCCGGGCTCGACGGCTGGCTGCTCGGCCCCCACGACAGCGCCGCCTATCCGGAGCCGCACCGGTCCCGGCTGAACCCGAGCGGAGCCCTCCGCAAGCACTTCGACCTGTTCGCCAACATCCGGCCGGCGACCGGCGTCCCCGGCTCGGGGGCCGTGGCCCCCGACGCCGACCTGGTCATCGTGCGCGAGAACACCGAGGGCTTCTACGCCGACCGCAACACCTATGCGGGAACCGGCGAGGTGATGCCGTCACCCGACGTGGCCATCGCCATGGGGGTGTTCACCCGGCCGAGGGTCGAGCGGATCGCCCGGGTCGCCTTCGACCTGGCCCGGCGGCGGCGCCGCCGGGTGACGATCGTGCACAAGGCCAACGTGCTCCGGCTGTCCAGCGGCCTGTTCCGGGACGTCTGCCGCGAGGTCGCCGCCGGCTACCCCGACGTCGAGGTCGACGACCAGCACGTCGACGCCATGACCGTCCACCTGGTCCGCCGGGCGGCCGACTTCGACGTGCTCGTCGCCGAGAACATGTTCGGCGACATCCTGTCCGACCTGGCCGGCGAGCTTGCCGGCTCCCTGGGCCTGGCCGCCTCCCTCAACGCCTCCGACCGCACGGCCATGGCCCAGGCGGCCCACGGCTCGGCCCCCGACATCGCCGGCCAGGACGTCGCCAACCCGGTGTCGATGATCCGCTCGGCGGCCCTGCTGCTGGGCTGGCTGGGCGACCGGCACGCCGACCCGGGAGCCGCTGCCGTGGCCGAGCGCATCGAGGGGGCGGTGGCCGGCACCATCGCCGCCGGGGTCCGGACCCGCGACCTGGGCGGGACCGCCAGCACCTCCGGCTTCGCCACCGCCGTGGTCGACCGGCTCGGCGGGTCGGCCGAGGCCGGGGCGTGGGCCGCCGGGAGCGCGCCGCTGGTGCTGCGCTCGGCCGACGTCGAGCCGTTCGACCGGGGGACGGGCGTGCGGACCCTGCCCTATGTCGGCAAGTGGAACGCCGAAGGCAACCGGGTCACCACCGGGGTCACGGAGTTCCCCGCCGGCGCCGGGATCCCGCTGCACACCCACAACGTCGAGGAGTCGGTGCTCGTCCTGGAGGGGCAGGCGGCCGCGGTCATCGGCGAGGACCGCGTCGACCTGGAGCCGGGTGACGCCACCTGGGCGCCGGCCGGCGTGCCGCACCGCTTCGCCAACCGCGGCGACGGCCCCATGCGCATCTACTGGGTGTACGGAGGGCGCGACGTCACCCGCACCATCTGCGCCACCGGGGAGACGGTCGAGCACCTCTCCGACCGGGACCGGGGCGCGGAGCGGGCTCGGTGAGCCGGGAACCCCCGCCGGCGGCCGCCCGGGTGACGGCGGCCCGGCTGACCTCGTTCGCCGCCGCCGTGCTCGGCGCCGTCGGGGTGCCGGGCGCCGATGCCCGGCTGGTCGCGGACAGCCTGGTCACGGCCGACCTGTGGGGCCACCAGTCGCACGGCGTGCTCCGGCTGCGCTGGTACGTGGACCGCATCCGGGCCGGGGTCATGTCGGCCGTGACCACCCCGGAGACGGTGGCCGACACCGGAGCGCTGGCGGTGGTGGACGGGCACGACGGCGTCGGCCAGGTGCTGGCCGCATTCGCCGCCCGGGAGGCGGCCCGCCGCGCCCACCGGCACGGCGTCGGGGTCGTGGCGGTGCGCAACTCCAACCACTTCGGCACCGCCGCCTACTTCACCCGGATGGCCGCCCGCGACGGCTGCGTGGCCGTCCTCACCACCAACGCCAGCCCGGCCATGGCGCCATGGGGCGGGCGGCGCAAGACCGTCGGCACCAACCCGTGGTCGATCGCGGCCCCGGCCGGGCGCCACGACGTCCTGGTCATGGACGTGGCCAACACGGCCGTGGCCCGCGGCAAGGTGCACCTGGCCAGGCAGCGCGGGGAGCCGATCCCGGCCGGCTGGGCGGTCGACGCCGACGGCGCGCCCACCACCGACCCGGCGGCCGCCATCGGCGGGCTGATCCTGCCCATGGCCGGGCACAAGGGCTACGCGATCGCGCTGATGATGGACGTGCTCTCGGGCGTGCTGACCGGAAGCGCGTTCGGTGCCGCGGTCGGCGGCCCCTACCAGGCCGAGCGCCGCAGCGGCTGCGGGCACCTGTTCATCGCCCTGGACGTCGCCGCCTTCGGCGACCCCGACGGCTTCGCCCGGCGGATGGAGCAGCTCGTCGCCGAGGTCAAGGCCGTGCCCCCGGCCGAGGGCTTCGCCGAGGTCCTCTACCCGGGCGAGCCCGAGGCCCGGGCCGCCCGCGAGCACCTCACCCATGGGCTGTCGCTGCCCCAGGAGACCGTCGACGACCTGCGGCGGCTCGCCGACTCCACCGGCGTGCCGGCGCTGTGACCGAACGGGTTCACAACGCTTCGACGCGGGCGTACTCCGGCTGCCACATGGCCTGGTGGACCTGCTGGATCGGGTCGTCGAGGGCGACCTCGGCCAGGCCGTCGGCCGCGGCCGCCCTGGCCACGGCGACCGCGACCGTGGCCGACACCTCGCGCAGGTTGTCCACCGGCGGCAGCAGCGGCGCCCCCCGGGTGGTGGCGTCCGAGAGCCCGGCGACCGCGTCGGCGGCCGCGGCCAGCATGCGGTCGCTGACCCGCCGGGCCCTGGCCACCGCGACCCCCAGGCCCAGCCCCGGGAACACCAGTGCGTTGTTGGCCTGGGCGATCCGGTAGGTGGTCTCCTGATGCACCACCGGGTCGAAGGGGCTGCCGCTGGCGACTAGGGCGCGGCCGTCGGTCCAGGCGATCAGGTCGGCCGGCCTCGCCTCGGCCTTGGAGGTGGGGTTGGACAGCGGCATGATCACCGGCCGCTCCACGTGGGCGGCCATCTGGCGGACGATCGCCTCGGTGAACGCCCCGGCCTGGGTCGAGGTGCCGATCAGCATGGTCGGGTGGACGTGGCCGACCACGTCGGCCAGCGAGGGGCCCTTGCCGGTGCCGGTGCGGGTCCAGCCGGCGACCTCGGCCGCCGGCCGGGCATAGGGCCGCTGGAAGTCGAGCAGCTGGCCGGCCCGGTCGTCGGTGAGGAGCCCCTGGCGGTCCAGGCCCCAGAACCGCCGGGTGGCCTCCTCGGGCGACAGGCCGTCGCGGATCATCACGTCCCGGAGGGTGTCGGCGATGCCCAGGCCGGCCGTGCCGGCGCCGTGGATGACCACCCGCTGGTCGGCCATGCGGGTGCCGCTGGCCCGGGCGGCCGCGAACGCCGCCGCCAGCACGACCGCGGCCGTGCCCTGCATGTCGTCGTTGAAGGTGCGGCACTGGTCGGCGTAGCGGTCCAGGATCCGGCGGGCGTTGGCCGCGCCGAAGTCCTCCCAGTGCAGCAGGGCGTGCGGGAACAGCTTGGTCGCGGTCTGGACGTAGGCGTCGACGAACTCGTCGTAGCGCTCCCCGCGCACCCGCGCGTGGCGGGCGCCCAGGTACATCCGGTCGTTGAGCAGCCGCAGGTTGTCGGTGCCCATGTCCAGCACCACCGGGATGACCCGGCGGGGATGGATCCCGGCGGCGGCGATGTACACGGCCAGCTTGCCGATGGCGATCTCGATGCCGCCGACGCCCCAGTCGCCGATGCCAAGGATCCCCTCGGCGTCGGTGGCCACGATCAGGTCGACGTCGTCGGGCCCGAGGCCGTAGTTGCGGAACGACTCCTCGACCAGGTCCGGGTGGTCGACCGACAGGAACACCCCGCGGGGCCGGCGGTACTCGTGGCTGTAGCGCTCGATCGCCTTGCCGACCGTCGGCGTGTAGACGATCGGCAGCATCTCGGCCAGGTGCTCCGACAGCAGCCGGTAGAACAGGACCTCGTTGCGGTCGCGCAGGTTGGCCAGGTACACGTTCTTGGCCAGCGCGTCGGGCTGGCGCTGGAACTGGGCGTCGACCCGGCGGGCCTGCCCGTCGATGGTCGATACCCCCTCGGGCAGCAGCCCGACCAGGCCGAGCGCCCGCCGCTCCGCAAGGGTGAAGGCGGTGCCCCGGTTCAGGATCGGGGTCGCCAGCACCGAGATGCCGCGGGCCCGGATCCGCACCACCTGCCCCTCGGCCGTGGTCACGAACTCGTACGGTCGCTCGGTCATGCCGCCTCTCCCGTCAAGTGCGTGCGGTCGCCAATTCCAGCAGACGGCGGGCGCGTTGTGCCACCGGCAGGTCGACGAACTCGCCGCCGGGCAGCTGGAGCGCCGACCCTCCGGCGGCCTCGAAGGCGGCCACGACCTCCCGTGCCCAGCCGAGCTCCCGCTCGGAGGGGGTGAACACCTCGTGGAGGACGGGCAGCTGCCGAGGATGGATGGCGGACTTGCCGAAGAACCCGAGCGAGCGGGCGAACTCGGCCTGCTCGCGCAGCCCGGCCTCGTCGTCAAGCCGAGGGTAGACGCTGTCGATCGGCGGCTCCAGGCCGGCCGCCCGCGACGCGACCACCAGGTGCGAACGCACATAGAGAGTCTGGAGGTTCCCGTTGCCGGCGTTGAGATCGTTCTGGAGATCGACCCCGCCCATGGCCAGGTGCCGCACCCCCGGCACGGCGGCGATCTCGGCGGCGGCGAGCACGCCCCGGGCGCTCTCGACCGCGCAGATGATCGGCTTGCCGGGGGCGCGCTCGGCCACCCAGCGCACGTCGTCGGCCGACTCGGCCTTGGGGATCCTGATCCCGAACGCCCGCTCGCCGACGGCGGCGAGGTCGGCCTCGCACCACTCGGTGCGGGCGGCGTTGACCCGGACCCAGGCGAGGTGGTCGACCAGGGCCTCGGCGACCATCGCTCGGGCCGTGTCCTTGGCGTCCGGCGGGACCGCGTCCTCCAGGTCGAGCATGACCGCGTCGGCGCCGGCCTCGAAGACGCGCTGCAGCAGCTTGGCGTTGTGGCCGGGCGCGAACAGGTAGCTGCGGTCCATCACACCACGCCCTGCTCCCGGAGCTGCGCGAGCTGCCCGGGATCCAGCCCGAGCTCGGTGTAGACCTCGTCGTTGTCCTGGCCGAGCCGGCGGCCGCCGAAGCGGATCCGGCCCGGCGTCCGCTCCATGCGGAAGAACAGGTTCTGCATCTTCAGCGGGCCCAGGTCCTCGTCCTGGATGGTGGTGACCGACTCGCGGGCCTGGATCTGCGGGTCCTCCAGCAGCTGCTCGATGTCGTAGATGGGGGCCAGGGCGGCCCCCGCCTCCTGGAAGGCCTCGACCACCTCGTCGAACTTGCGCTGGTGGATCCATTTGGCGACCACCCGGTCGATCAGCTCGCCGCGCACGACCCGCTCGCCGGCCGAGGCGAACCAGGGCTTCTCGGCGATGTCGGGCCGGCCGACCAGGCGCATCACCCGCTCGGAGACCGAGGTGGCACTGGCCGAGATGGCCACCCAGCGGTCGTCGGCGGTCAGGTAGGCGTTGCGGGGGGCGTTGTTGGGCGAGCGGTTGCCGTGCCGGCCGGCGATGATCCCGAGCTGGTCGTAGACGCTGGCGCCGGGACCGAGGATGCCCAGCAGCGGCTCGATCAGCGACAGGTCGATCACCTGGCCGCTCCCCCCGGCCGTGTCGCGGTGGTACAGGGCCATCATCACCGCCAGGGCCCCGCTGATGCCGGCCACCCCGTCGGCCAGCCCGAACGGGGGCAGCGTGGGCGGGCCGTCCTCCTGGCCGGTCTGGTGGGCGAAGCCGCTCATCGCCTCGGCCAGCGTCCCGAAGGCGCGGCGCTCGGCGTACGGGCCGGTCTGCCCGAACCCGGTGACCCGCAGCATGACCAGGCGCGGGTTGACCTCGTGGAGCCGTTCCGGGCCCAGGTTCCAGCGCTCCATCACGCCCGGCCGGAAGTTCTCGATCAGCACGTCGGCGTCGCGCACGAACCGGCGCAGGACGTCCTGGCCCTCCGGCTTGCCGATGTTGAGGGTGACGCACCGCTTGTTGCGGGAGATGACCTTCCACCACAGGCCGTGCCCGTCCACGTTCCAGCCGTGGGTGCGGGCCGGGTCGCCACGGGGATGCTCCACCTTGATGACCTCGGCGCCGAAGTCGCCGAGCAGCATGGCGGTGATCGGGGCGGCGTACACCGTCCCGCAGTCGAGCACACGCACACCGGTCAGCGGCTGCCGGGGGGTTGCCTGGTCCATGGCTACCCGCCTCCCCGCGGCACGACCAGGACCGGGACCGACGCCTGCCGCACCAGCGCCGCGGAGACCGTGCCGAGCAGGACGCGACGCACCGGGCCGTAGCCCCTGGAGCCGCAGACGAGCAGGTCGGCGCCGCGCTCGCCGACCATCGAGAGCTCGTCGACGACCTCGCCGTAGAGCAGCTCACCGGTCGCCTGCACGCCCTCGGGAAGCCCGGCCAGGGCCCGGTCCAGCGCCTCCTGATAGTCCTGGCGCACCTCGACGGGGACGGTCTCCTCCTCGGGCCGGACGGCCTCGGGCACGAACCAGTTGGCGTGGACGCTCACGACCAAGTAGAGGGTGAGGGGCAGGCCCGACCGTGCCGCCAGCTCGGCGGCGTAGCGGACCGCCTCGTGCCCGTCGGGCGTGTCGGCGAAGGCCACCCCGACCCGCCGCAGCTTGTCGGTGGCCCGCTGCCGGTAGCCGCGGGGGGCCACCGCCACCGGGCAGCCCGAGCCGTGCAGCAGCCGCTCGGCGGTGCCTCCCGAGGCGACCCGGCCGAAGGCGCCGCCGCGGTGGGAGCCGACCACCACCAGGGCCGCGTCCTCCTCCTCGGCCAGCTCTGCCAAGCCTCGGGCGGGCGAGCCGGACGGCACCGTCCGATACTCGGCGGCCACCTCCTCGGCCAGCGCCCGGGCCGCCTCCAGCGCCTTGGCGGCGGGCCCGTGCACGGCGGCGGCGTCGTCGAGGCTGGGGCGCCCGCCCTCGGGGTAGACGCAGGCCACGATCAGCGGATCACCGGTGGCCCGGGCCAGGCGGGCCGCCAGCGCCACCGCGTCCAGGCCCGACCCCGTCCCGTCGACGCCGACCACGATCGATGCGGTCATGGCCGGTCCCTCCCATCAGTGCCGTCGTCCGTTGTGGGCGGCTCGGCCTCCGGGACCCGCGACCGCGGCTCCCCCTCGCCGACCGGCTGGTCCGGGGCGCGCTGCTCGTCGTCTCCGGGGCCTTCCAGGGGCACGCCGGCCTCGGCGGCCACCTCGGCCAGCGGGTGGCGCCCACGGAGCAGGAACCGGCTGATCAGCGGCCACAGCAGGACGATGGCGATGATGAAGTAGATGAACTTGGCCAGCGGCGTGCTCCACAGCCCGCTGATCTCGCCGTTGCTCAGCTGGAGGGTCCGTCGCATCTGGAGCTCGGCCCGAGGGCCGAGGATGACGGCGATAATCGCCGGCACCACCGGGAGGCCGTAGCGGCGCATGGCGAAGCCGAGCAGACCGATGACGAGCAGGATCACCAGGTCGATGGTGCTGGCGTTGACCGCGTAAGCGCCGACCGAGGCGAAGAACAGGATGCCGGCGTACAGATACGGCCGCGGGGTCCGCAGCAGCCTGGCCCAGAGCGGGGCCAGCGGCAGGTTGAGGATCAGCAGCAGGGTGTTGCCGATGAACAGGCTGGCGATCAGCGCCCAGACGAGGTCGCCCTCGCGCTCGAACAGCAGCGGCCCGGGCTGGATGCCGTACTGCACGAACGCGGCCAGCATCACCGCGGCGGTCGCGTTGGTGGGCAGCCCGAGGGTGAGCATCGGCACCAGGGTCCCCGCGGCGGAGGCGTTGTTGCTGGCCTCGGGCCCGGCGACGCCCTCGATGGCGCCGTGGCCGAACTCCTCCTTGTGCTTGGACAGGCGCTTCTCGGTGATGTAGGACAGGAACGTCGGGATCTCTGCCCCGCCGGCCGGCAACGCCCCGAACGGGAAGCCCAGCGCGGTGCCACGCAACCAGGGCTTCCACGAGCGCGAGAAGTCCTGGCGGCTCATGAACGCCCGGCCGGTCGGGATGATTTCGGCCGGCCGGCGGCGCAGGTGGGCCGCGACCCACAGGGCCTCGCCGATGGCGAAGATCCCGACGGCCACCACGACCACGTCGATGCCGTCGGCGAGCTGCGGGATGCCGAAGGTGAGCCGCTGCTGGCCGGTCTGCAGATCGATCCCGATCAGGCCGAGGGTGAGGCCGATGGCCAGCGAGGCGAAGCCGCGGATCCGCGACGACCCGAGCACGGCCGTGACCGCGATGAAGGCCAGCATCATGATGGCGAAGTAATCGGCCGCGCCGATCCCAAGCGCGACCTCGACGATGGTCGGGGCGAGGAGGACCAGCAGCATCGTCCCGATCAGGCCGGCCACGAACGAGCCGATGGCCGCCGTGGCCAGGGCCTGGGAGGCACGCCCGCGCCTGGCCATGAGGTTGCCCTCGATGGCGGTGATCACCGAGGAGCTCTCGCCCGGGGTGTTGAGCAGGATCGAGGTGGTCGAGCCGCCGAACATGCCGCCGTAGAAGATGCCGGCGAACATGATGAAGGCGGCGGTCGGGTCCAGGCCGTAGGTGACGGGCAGCAGCAGGGCCACGGTCATCGCCGGCCCGATGCCCGGCAGCACCCCGACCGCGGTGCCGAGGATCACCCCGAGCGCCGCCCAGGCCAGGTTGGTCGGCGTGAGCGCGGTGGCGAACCCGTTGAGCAGGTCGGACAGCGCCTCCATCTACAAGACCCCCTCCAGCGGCCCGGTCGGCAGGCCGATGCCGAGTCCGCGGGCGAAGATCAGGTAGGTGATGACCGACACGGCCAGGGCGATCAGCGGGTCGCGGAGCCAGTGGCGGCTGCCGAGGGCGTACGCCGAGCCCCAGAACAGCACCGCGCCCGAGATCGGGAAGCCCACGCGGTCGATCAGCACCACGTTGGCCAGGAAGGCCGCGATCAGCAGGAGCACGGTGCGCCAGTCGCTGGGGTGGCTGAGGTCGATGTCCTCGCCCATCTCCGACTCGCCATGGCCGCCCCGCAGCACGTCGCGGGCCAGCAGCACGGCGATGACCAGCAAGGCCACGCCGACGACGACCGGCACCGCGGCGGGGCCCACCGGACCCCGCTGGGTGAAGTCGGTCGGGATCCGGGAGGCGTCGACCAGGACCAGCGCGCCGAGCGCGGCCAGCAGCACCGACACGCCTAGCTCGGAGCGACCCCGGAGGCGCTCCGAGAGGCTGCTCACGTCAGCCCCAGCTCGGAGAGCACGTCGCCGACGCGCTGATTCTCGGACTTGAGGAAGGCGCCGTACTCCTCACCGACCATGAACGCGTCAGTCCAGCCGTTCTGGGTCAGGGCGTCCTTCCACTCCTGGGAGTCGTGCATCTTGGTGGCCAGCTCGATCAGGGCCTGCGCGTCGCCCTCCTGGAGCTCGGGCGGGGCGACCCAGCCACGCCAGTTGGTGAACTCGAGGTCCACCCCCTGCTCCTTGAGGGTCTTGGCGTCCAGGCCCTCGACCGGCTCGGCGCTGGTCACGGCCAGCGCCCGGATCTCGCCGGCCTCGATCTGGTCCCTGGTCTCGCCGACCCCGGTGACGCCGAAGCCGACCTGGCCGCCCAGCACCGCCGCCAGCAGCTCCCCACCGCCATCGTAGGAGACGAAGTTGACCTGCTTGGGGTCGATCCCGGCCGTCTGGGCGATCAGCATCGGGGCGAGGTGGTCAGGGCCCCCAGGGGAGGACCCGCCACCGACCGAGAGCTTGCCCGGGTCCTCCTTCCAAGCCTGGAGGAGCTGGTCAAAGCTCTGGTAGGGCGAGTCCTTGTTGACCACGACGATCTCCGGCTCCTCGGTGAGCCGGGCCACCGGCGTGGTCTGGTCCAGGGTGGCCTTGGACTTGTTGGTGTAGACGCCGCCGACCAGGCCCAGCCCCATCATCTGGATGACCTTGCCGTTGCCCTTCTCGTTCACCAGGCGCTGCAGGGCGATCGTGTTGCCGGCGCCGGGCAGGTTCTGGACCTGGACATTGCGGGCCAGCTTGGCGTCCTCCATGGCCTTGGCCGCGACCCGCGCCGTCTGATCGAACCCACCGCCGGGCGCCGTGCCGACCAGGATCTCCAGCCCGGTCACCTGCCCGCCGCCACCTCCACCGCCGCCTCCGCTCCCGCCGGAGTCACCACAGGCCGTGGCCACCAGCCCCACCACCATGGCGACGAACAGCAGACGGGCCCACGCGTGAGTACGCACAGTTGCCGTCCTTTCCTCGTTGGACGTTTGGCAGATGGTAAGCGCCACCATCCCCGATGTCCCGGTTTCGTTCGCTAGGGAAATTGTGTTCGTTGTGGTCGAGTTCAAATGGGCTTCGTGTCCCGCGCCGCGGGGATAGACTGCCGTTACGGCAGCCCGTCACATGGGCGCACGGCGCAGGCGGTGGCGCATGCTCAGGAAGGTCTCCCTCGCCGGCCAGCTCCTCATCCTCCAGCTCGTCATCGTGCTGGTCGTCCTGGTCGCCGTCGCCGCCGTCACCGTCGCCCAGGCGCAGGCCAGCTTCCGCGAGGTCCAGGGACGGCGGGTGATGGCCGCCGCCGAGGCGGCGGCGGCTCATCCCACCGTCCGGCGGCACCTGCTCGACCCGGCCCAGCGGGTGCCGCTGGCCGCCATCGTGGACGGCTACCGCGACTATGCGGACGCGTCGTACGCCGTCGTCGCCGGCGCCGACCGGCGGATCCTGACCGCCACCGACCCGAGCCAGGTCGACCGCCTGCTCGACCTGCACGGCAGCGACGTGCTCCGGGGCCGCGGCTGGGACGCGGTGGTCACCGAGGGCCGGGTCAGGTCGGTGCTGGCGCACGCGCCAGTGATGGCCGACGAGGACGCGACCGCGGCCGGCGAGACCGCGACCGTGATCGGCCTCGTCGCGGTCGGCGCCGACACCCCCGGCCTCTGGCAGAGCCTCGAGGGCGCCGCGCCCAACCTGCTCACCTACCTGGGCGTGGCCAGCCTGCTCGGGGTGGCCGGCTCGCTGCTGCTGGCCCGCCGGGTGAAGCGGCAGACGCTGGGCCTGGAGCCGAGGGCGATCACCCGGCTGGCCGAGCACCGGGACACGATGCTCCACGGGATCAAGGAAGGCGTCGTCGGCCTCGATCCCCAGCACCGCGTGACGCTGGCCAACGACGAGGCCATGCGGCTGCTGGGCCTGCCGGCGGACAGCGTCGGCCGGACGCTGACCGACCTCGGGGTCGACCGACGGCTGTTCGACGTGCTCAGCGGGCGGACCGAGGGCCAGGACCAGATCGTGCTGCTCGGCGAGCGGGTCCTGATCCTCAACCGGGTGCCGGTCTCGTCGCGGGGCAGGGCGATCGGCTCGGTCACGACCCTGCGGGACCGCACCGAGCTGGTCTCGCTGCAGCGCGAGCTGGACGTGACCCGCACGACCACGGACACGCTGCGGGCCCAGGCGCACGAGTTCCGCAACCAGCTCCACACCATCTCCGGGCTGATCGAGTTGGAGGAGTACCACGAGGTGGTCCGTTACGTCAGCCGCCTGACCCGCTCCCAGGCGCGGCTCAACGACAAGGTCACCTCCCTGATCGAGGACCCGGCGGTGGCCGCGCTGCTCATCGCCAAGGCCAGCCAGGCCGGCGAGCGGGGCATCCAGCTGCGGATCTCCGGCGGCACCCGACTGGGCGAGGTCGACGAGCTGCTCTCCGCCGACCTGGCCACCGTCGTCGGCAACCTGGTCGACAATGCCGTGGACGCCATCGGCCACGCCCCCGACGGCTGGGTCGCGGTCCAGATCGCCCAGGAGAACGGCCAGGTGCGGGTGGTGGTCCGCGACTCCGGGCCCGGGGTGGCGCCGGAGCTGGCCGAGGAGGTCTTCGAGCACGGCTTCACGACCAAGGCGGCCTCCGTCGGCGAGCACGGGATCGGGCTCGCCCTCATCCGGATGGTCTGCGCCAGGCGCGGCGGGCAGGTGAGCGTCCGCAACGACGACGGCGCCGTGTTCACCGCCGAGCTGCCCGTCCCGGCCGGGAGGGTGTCGTGATCTCCACCGTGGTCGTCGACGACGACTTCATGGTCGCCAAGATCCACGCCGCGTTCGTCGAGCGCACCCGAGGGTTCGAGGTCGTCAAGGTCGTCCACACCGGCGCCGACGCGCTCCGGGCGGTGCACGAGCTCCATCCGGCGCTGGTGCTCCTGGACATCTACCTGCCCGACCGGAGCGGCGTCGAGGTCCTGGAGCGCCTCCGCGCCGAAACCCCGGAGGTCGACGTGCTCGTGATCACCGCCGCCCGGGAGGTCGACACCGTCCGCCGCGCCCTGCGCGGCGGGGTCGTCAACTACCTCATCAAGCCGTTCGAGTACGACGCGCTGCGCCAGCGCCTCGAGCACTACGCCGCCGCCCACCAGCACCTGGCCGAGGTGTCCGCGGCCGCCCAGTCCGACATCGACCGGGTGTTCGGCACCTCGACCCCGTCCAAGCCGCTGCCCAAGGGCCTCAGCACCGAGACGGCCGCGCTGGTCGAGGACCTGCTGCGCACCGCCGAGGCCGACCTCTCGGCGTCCGAGTGCGCCGCCCTGGCCGGGCTGTCGCGGATCAGCGCCCGGCGCTACCTCGAGTTCTTCGCCGAGACGGGCAAGGTCAAGGTCCGGCTGCGCTATGGGGCCGGCCGGCCGGAACGGCGCTACCGCTGGTGCACCTCCTGAGCCGCGGCGGGCCGACCGCGTAGGCTTGCCGGCAGGCGTGCCGAGGCTGGATGGAGGGCCGTGGACCGGATGGGCGGGGGGATGCAGCGCGCCTCGGGCGCCCAGCTGGTCTACAGCCAGCTGCGCGAGCGCATCCTCAACCTGGACCTGGCCCCAGGCACCCGGCTGCACGAGGCCGAGCTGGCGGCCGAGCTGGCGGTGAGCAGGACCCCGCTGCGCGAGGCGCTGCGGATGCTGCTAGCCGAGGACCTGGTCGAGCAGCTCCCCACCGGCGGGATGCTGGTCCGGCCCCTCGACCTCCAGGACATGCGGGAGCTGTACGCGGTCCGGGCCGCCCTGGAGGGGTTGGCCGCCAGGGAGGCCAGCCGGCGGCTGACCAAGGCCGACCTGGAGGCGCTGGAGCGGCTGGTCGAGCAGATGCGGCTGCTGGTCGACCACCCGGCCGAGCTGACCCGCCTGGGTGGGGAGTTCCACGCCCGCATCGCCGCAGCCGCCGGCAACCGGCGCTGCGAGCAGCTCCTGCGCCAGCTCCACGGCCACATGCGCCGCTACCACGTCCTGTCGACCCGGCGCGGCCGCCGCCGCCAAGCCGCCCTCGAGGACCACCGGGCGCTGTTCGAGGCCCTCCGGGCCCGCGACCCCGAGGCGGCCGAGCGGACCGTCCGCGACCACATCATGGCCGCCTGCCGGGAGAGCGAGCAGGCCGCGACCGGCCTGCTCGACGAGCGGGCCTGACCGCATTCGCATACATGTATACAATGGACCCGTGAGGGACTTCCGGACCGCGGACCTGGTCGACGAGCACGGCGAGGCGCTGCAGAGCTGCGACCTCCAGCTGCGGCAGTTCGGCGGGCGCCGGCGCTTCCACGGCCCGATCCGGACCGTGGCCTGCTTCCAGGACAACGCCCTGGTCAAGCAGGTCCTGTCCGAGCCCGGGGGCGGCGCCGTGCTGGTCGTGGACGGCGGCGGCTCGCTGCACACCGCCCTCGTGGGCGACCTGATCGCCGGGCTGGCCCAGGGCAACGGCTGGGCCGGGCTGGTGGTCAACGGGGCCGTCCGCGACACCGAGGCGCTCGGCGCCCTCGACCTCGGCATCAAGGCCCTCGGCTCCAACCCGCGCAGGAGCGCCAAGCTGGCCGCCGGCCAGGTCGACGTGCCGGTGAGCTTCGGCGGGGTGACCTTCCGCCCCGGCGAGCACCTGTACAGCGACGAGGACGGCGTCGTCGTCGTGGGGTGAGGGTCCCGAAGCTGCCCGCCTGGCTGGCCAGGGTGCTGGCCGGGGTCGTGCTCACCCAGGCGGCCCTGTACCTGGCCCGCCCCGTCACCTCCTACCGGGCGCTGGCCCTCGGGGCCGACGCCCGCGCCGTCGGCCTCATCACCGCCGCCTTCGCCCTCGTCCCCCTGGTCGTGGCCATGCCCCTCGGCCGGGCCAGCGACCGCTGGCGACCCGGCTACCTCCTGACCGGCGGGATCGTCCTCGGCGCGCTGGCCTGCGCCCTGCTCGGCCTCGCCGACACCCTGGCCGGGCTGGCCCTGGCCAGCGCCGTCCTCGGCCTCGGCCACCTCGCCCTGACCCTGGCCGGGCAGAGCCTGATCGCCCGCCAGTCCGCCGACGCCCTGCACGACCGGGACTTCGGCCTGTACGCGGCCGCCGCCTCCTCCGGGCAGCTCGTCGGCCCGGCCCTGGCCGGGCTCGCCCTCAGCACGGCCGGGCGCTCCCTGGAGGCCGCCACCACCCTGGGCTTCCTGGTCGCGGCCGGGCTGATGGCCCTGGCCGTCCCGACCTCGCTCGGCACCGACCGGCTCGCCGGCGCCAGGCGGCCGCGGGACCGGCAGGCGGGACGGCCGCTTCGGACCGGGGAGCTGATCGGCGCCAGGGGGGTGCCGGCCGGGATGCTGGCCAGCCTGGCCATGCTGGCCACCGTCGACGTGCTCACCGCCTACCTGCCGGTCCTGGGGGTCCAGCGCGGGATCTCCCCGGCGGTGGTCGGGGCCCTGCTCAGCCTGCGGGCCGCCACCTCGATCCTGTCCCGGGTGCTGATCCCCTGGATGGTCAGGCGCCTCGGCCGGGCCCGGCTGCTGGCGGCCAGCGCCGCCGGGTCGGCGCTGCTGACGGCGGCCCTGCCCCTGTCGGGCGGCACCGCCCTCCTCGCGGCCCTGCTGGCCGCGGCCGGCTTCCTGCTCGGCATCGGCCAGCCCCTGACCATGAGCATGGTCGTGCACGCGGTGCCCCAGGCGGCCCGTGGCACCGCCCTGGCCATCCGGCTCACCGGGAACCGGTTCGGGCAGGTGGCCACCCCGGCGGCCGCCGGCCTGGTCGCCGGGGCCGCCGGGGTGTCGGCCGCCTTCTGGCTGCTCGGCGGCCTGCTCGGCCTGGCCGCCGTGGCCGTGGTGCGCCGCTGACTACAGCGGCTGCCAGCTCGGCATGAGGTCCTGGACCTTGCCGCCGGTCACCTGGGAGGTCCGGCCGCTGGCCGGGCTGACGGTGTGGATGTGGAAGGGCAGGTCGTCGTCCTGGTCGCCGCCGCGGGCGAAGGCGGTCCGGGCGCCGTCGGGCGACCAGGCCGGGTGGACGTCGTTGAAGGCGGTCGGGCCGCCGCCGAAGGTGACCTGGGTGAGGCCCTTGCCGCCGGGGGCGACGGTGAAGACGCGGTTGCCCTCACCGGGCAGGAACCGGGAGAAGGCGAGCCGCGTGCCATCGGGCGACCAGTCGGGGGCGGCGTCGAAGCCGCCGGCCGGGGTGACGGCGACCTCGCCGCCGCCGCCCAGGTTCAGGGCCATGATGTTGGTGGACCCGCCCGGGCCCTCGCGGGTGAAGGCGAGCCGGGTGCCGTCGGGCGACCAGGACGCCTCCCAGTCCTCGTCGGCGTTGTTGGTGAGCTGGGTGAGGTCGCTGCCGTCGGTGCGGACCTTCCACAGCTCGGCGTCGCCGCCGGCGTCCCGGCTGAAGGCGATCCAGTTCCCGTCGGGCGACCAGGTCGGCTGGAAGCCGTTGTCGGTGTGGGGCACGAAGCCCATGGTCCCGGCGGCCACCTCCAGGACCCAGACGCCGGCGACCGGCCCCGAGCGCTGGATCGCGACCCGGGTGCCGTCCGGCGACCAGGACGGCGCGGTGTCGCTGGTGAACGGGTCGCTGGTCAGGTTGGCGGTGAGGCCGGAGCCAGGGCTGACCATGAACACCTCTTCCAGAGGGCCGGCACCGGCGGAGCGGACGAACGCGATCCGGCCGTTCTTGCCCGGGACCGCCGCCCGGGCGCCGTCGTGGGGCCCGGGGACGGCGGCGAGGACGGCGGCGAGCAGGGCAAGCGGGGCGAGCCGCCTGGACAGGCGCTGGGCCATGGGAGCACCTCCTGGGTGACGGTGGTCGCTCCCTTGAGCCCCTTGGCGGGCTACTCCTTGCGGTTTTCCAGGCGCCGGTAGCGGCCGCCGAAGTAGAGCAGCGGCTCACCGTCGGCGTCGGCCCGCTCGACCCAGCGGACCCTGCCCAGGAACACCGTGTGGTCGCCGCCGTCGTAGGCCGCCTCGACGTCGCACTCCAGGTAGGCCAGGGCGCCGTCCAGCAGGGGGGCGCCGGTGACCGGGCCGGGGTGCCAGGCAACGGGCAGGAACTGGGCCATGCCGGTGGGCCGCCCGGAGTCGGAGAAGTACCGGGCCAGGTCCTCCTGGTCGGCGGCCAGGACCGAGACGGCGAAACGCCGGGCCTCGTCCAGCACCTTGTGCATGAGGGCGTCCTTGACCACGCAGACCAGCACCAGCAGCGGGTCGAGGGAGACCGAGGCGAAGGCGTTGGCCGTCATCCCGTGCCCGAAGCGCTCCGAGACGGTCGTGACCACCGTGATCCCGGTGGTGAACATGCCGACGGTGTCCCGGTACTCGCGGCTGGTCGGGTCGCTCGGCACGGCGCTCCTCGGGGTGACGTCACCCCATCGTAGCCGAGGAGGCAGCTAGCGCGGCGAGGTGATCCCGGCCGGGAGCCGGATGGCGTCCCAGTCGATCAGCAGCCAGCTGCCGCCGAGGGCCTGGAAGCTGGCCGTGACGTACCCGCTCAGGCGGGTGCTCTCGGGCGGACAGGCGGCCGGGTCGTAGTGGAGCACCCGGACCACCTCGTCGACCAGGAAGCCGACCGGGCCGGTGCGGGTGGCCACGACCAGGATGCGGCCCTCGGGCCCCCGGTCGGGCAGCCCGAGGGCGACCCGGAGGCTGACCAGGGCAACCGGCCGCTGGCCGCCGACGAGCCCGACCAGGCTGGAGGCGGACAGGCCGGGCACGGCCGGCTGGCCGGCGCCGACGTCGACCACCTCGCGAACCCGATCACGCGGCGAGGCGTAGCCGCGGTCGCCGAGGCGGAACAGCAGCAGCTCCATGCCGGTCTCGAGCACCTTCAGGACCGTCCTTCGGGCGGGGCTGGCGCTGTCCCAGCCACCAGCGGACACGGATCGGGGCCCTCCTGTCTGGGCCCCGGGTACTACTTCGGCAAGCTCAAAGACCCCCTGGAGGAGCTAGTTCCCTCGTCCACGGACGCCGTGCGGTCGGCGGGCGCGGAACTGTTCGCGGGCGCGGAACCGTTCGCGGGCACCCCAACAGAACCCGGACCCGCGTCCAGCCCCCCGGGG
>JASLBL010000414.1 GCA_030146615.1 Actinomycetes bacterium | reverse complement strand
CCACCACCGGCACCCCGACCATGGCCACCTTGCCCAAGGGACCGGTCATTCCACAGGCCACAACTGAACCGAACCAGACCGCACTCACCAGAAACGCCGCCCAACGATCAGGCTGGTGCGCAGCTCGGTGTCGATGCCCAGCTCCGCGCGGACCCGCAGCCAACGGGCGCGAGCAGCGAGCGCGCCAGGCCGGCCACCTCGTGCCCGGCCGCGAGCATGCAGGGGATGGCCTGACGGCCGATGACTCGGGTCGCTCCAGTGACCACTATGTTCATGCCTGACTCACCCCCGCCACCTCCTGCGCTGCGGCGAGATGGGTGGGTCGCTGCGCCACTCCCAGGACGTGGGGGCGGACCAGCGCGGCTCCCCACCCGCCCCTGCCTCCTCGAAACCGGCGTGCCACCGCAGCTGACCGCCCCCACAGGGGCGCGTAGCCGACGACCATGCGACACCCCACATTCTGCGGCGGGACGATCATGGACGCCGCGCGCTGCCCAACAGCGCTGGTGGACCGCTCAGGAGGACGCCATGACCCGTGACCTGCTGGTGCTGCAGCTCCCCCTGCTGGACAAGGTGCTGCGAACCATCGCCGTGTACCTATTCCTGGTGCTGGCCCTGCGCCTTGCCGGCAAACGCGAGCTCGCCCAGCTCAACAGCTTCGACCTGGTGGTGGTGCTGCTGCTGTCCAACACCGTCCAGAACGCCATCATCGGCCCCGACAACTCGCTGCTGGGGGGCCTACTCGGCGCGGCGGTGCTGCTGGCCGCCAACTACACCACCGTGCGGCTTGGGTTCCAGCACCCGACGCTGGCCCGGGCCCTGGAGGGCACCCCGACCACGCTGGTCCAGGACGGCAAGATGCTGGACGACAACCTCCGCCGCTACCTGATCACCAAAGCGGAGCTGATGGCGACGATCCGCCGCCAGGGGGGCCGCAACCTCCAAGACATTGAGGTAGTGGTGCTGGAGGCCAGCGGCGCCCTCACCGTCAGCCAGCACGACCACATCCAGGAGTTGCTGGAACGCCTCCAGCACATCGAGGCCGCGGTCACCCACGGTCAGGACTCCGGGTCCGCACCCTGAGCCGACCCGACAGTCGCCATCGCTTCGGGGTCGAGGTAGCGGCCTACCCCGGCTAGCAGGTATCACAAGACGCCGGCCCGCCCGGAGCACAGATGGACGCTGGCCAGGCAGACGCCCGTCCCCTCCAACGTCATCCTCACCAGCAGGGGCCACATGCACCACTCAGCCGGAGAGGAGCCCCGATGCTCAGCTTCTATCTCGGTTCCCTGTTCGGCCAAGGGCAGAGCCGTGCCCTTGCCGACTCGGCCCTGCCCCACGCCCCGATCGAGTCCCACCGCGAGGACCGCACGGCTGCCCGCAATCGCCGGACCCAGGCACCATCATCCGCCGACCGCCCCGATCGACGGTCCCAACCGGGTCGAGTCCCGTTCATCGTTGCCGCGACACCGCGACGTCGCCATCTCGTGACAGCACCACGCCACCCTGCTGCTGGAGGCCCACAAGGCCGTGCTCCTCTGGAGAGATCGCCATGCACAGCGTCGCTGTCCTCCCCCACCCTCACCCATCCGACGCGGGCATGATCTCGCCATCCGAGCCACCGATCGGCCCCTACCGCCGCGTGCCGGTTGAGATCCACCAGGCCGATCCGCACGCCCCCGAGGTCGCCAGGCAGCTCATCGCGCTGATCGCGACCAGATGGCCAGGCACCCCAGCCGAGCACGTGGGCAGCACGGCGGTACCCGGACTGGCCGGCAAGGCATCATCGACCTGCTCCTGGCCGCCGACTCGGTCGACATCCCGGCCATCACAAAGACCCTGCTGGAGCTCGGCTTCCAGCCCCAGATCCCTGCCGCGTTCCCGGCCAGCCGGCCGATGCTGTGGGGGACCTTCCGGCACGGACCAACCGACTACCGGGTCCACCTGCACGTGGTGCCGGCCTCCAGCCCTGAGGTCGCCGCCATGCGCGGCTTTCGCGACGCCTTGCGCGCCGACCCGCTCCTGCGGCGCCGGTATGCTGCGCTCAAGCGGACGATCGTGGCGGGTGGGCCGGTTGATCCGGTGGCGTTCACCAAGGCCAAGCACGACTGGATCGTTGCCGCCCTCGGCCAGCTTGGCCTGGGAAATCCCCGGCAACGCCGGCTCTATGACGACGACCCCAGCCTCCACAGCTCCCACCAGCTGGCCTCATGACGTCCAACAGACAGCTGCTCACCAGCCGAACTCCAGGGCATGCTGCGGCTGCCGGAGTAAAAGCTCACCCCAATCCACCTACTGGAGTTGACCCGGTTCGGTGGACGGTGGTGTCCACCAGAGCGGGTCAACTCCAGTCATGCCGATGGTGACCCGGCTGCTGCGCCGGTGGCTTACCCCCCGACGCGACGCCTAGCCTCTGGAGCCCGATGCCGACCTCCCGCGCCTGGCGGGATTATGGCCCGCGGGAACAGTAGGATCGCCAGGATGAGCACATGTGCCGACCAGGATGCACGGGGATGCGCCTGCCGGTGAGGCCGGTCTGATGCGTCTGCTGGAGCTGCCGCATCATCCCCATCGTCGCCGGCTGCGTGGCCATGGCTACTTCAAGCGGCTCGGTCCCGGGATCGTGACCGGTGCGGCCGACGACGACCCCTCCGGCATCGGCACCTACTCCCAGGTCGGCGCCGGCTTCGGCTTCGGGCTGCTGTGGACCACGCTGGCCACCCTGCCCCTGGCCATCGCGGTCCAGGAGGCCACCGCCCGGCTTGGCCTGGTGACCGGGAAGGGCCTGGCGGCATTGATCCGTGAGCGGTTCGCCCGCCCAGTGCTGGTGGGCGCGGTGGTGTTGGTGGCGGTGGCCAACACCTTCAACATCGGCGCCGACATCGGCTCGATGGCGGCCGCCGCCGGGCTGCTGATCCCGGTGCCGTACACGGTCGCCACGATCGGGTTCGCGATGGTCATGGTGGTGCTGGAGGTCGCGGTGCCCTACCACCGCTACGCCCGGGTGTTGCGCTGGCTGACGTTGTCGCTGCTGGCCTATGTGGGGGTGCTGGTCGTCGTCCAGGTCGACTGGGCCGACGCCCTTGCCCATACCGTTGTGCCCCGAGTTCATGCCGACCGGGCCAGCCTGGCGGCGCTGCTGGCGGTGTTCGGGACGACCATCTCGCCCTACCTGTTCTTCTGGCAGGCGGCCGAGGAGGTCGAGGAGCAGGCCGAACGCTCCGACCCGGTGGACCGCGACCATGTGGCGGCAATGCGGCTGGACGTTGCCGCCGGGATGGGCTCAGGGGTGGGCGTGATGTTCGCCATCATGACGACGGCCGCGGTGACCCTCGGCGCCCACGGCGCGGTCCAGGTGGACACCGCTCAGCAGGCCGCCCAGGCGCTGCGGCCGCTGGCCGGCCACCTGGCCGGGCTGCTGTTCGCCGCCGGCATCGTGGGCACGGGCCTGTTGGCGGTGCCGGTGTTGGCCGGTTCCACCGCCTACGCGGTCGCCGAGATGTTCGGCTGGCGCGAGGGGCTGGGTCGGCGGTTGCTGCAGGCCCGGGCGTTCTACGCCGTCATCGCCGCCTCGATCCTGGTCGGGGTGGCGATGGACTTTGTCGGTGTCGGTCCCATCCGGGCGCTGTATCTGGCGGCGATCCTCAACGGCGTGGCCGCGCCACCCCTGCTGGTGCTGATCTTGTTGCTGGCCCGCTCCAAGGCGGTGCTCGGCCAGCACCGCTCCGGGCTGGTGTCGCAGCTGCTGGTTGGTGGGGCCGCGGTCGTGATGGCCGTGCTGTCGGTGCTGGCGGTGCTCCGATGACTGCGCCTGGTCCCGGCGTGGCGTCGCGGTACCGGCCGATCGGCGACTACGGGTTCCTGGGTGACTGCCACACCGGCGCGCTGGTCTCCTCGGCCGGCTCGGTGGACTGGCTGTGCCTGCCCCGGCTGGACGACGGCAGCTACTTCGGCCGGCTGCTGGACCGCGACCGCGGCGGCTGGTGCGCGGTCACCCCGGCCGACCCGACGGTGCGCACCAGCCGCCGCTATCTGGACGGCACGCTGGTGCTGGAGACCGACATGACGGCTGCCGGTGGCCGGGTGCGGGTCACCGACTGCCTGACGATGCGCCCCGGCGGGGCCCGGCGGCCGTACCGGCAGCTGCTGCGGGTCGTCGACGGCCGGAGGGTGCGGTCGAGGTGCGGGTCGAGGTGGTCCCCCGCTTCGACTACGGGCAGGTGCCGGTACGGCCGCCGGGCCCCGCCGGGGCGCATCGTCAGGCAGTCGGTGACCCGCACCCGGCCACCGG
>JASLBL010000392.1 GCA_030146615.1 Actinomycetes bacterium | reverse complement strand
GAGTACCCGGTGATCCGCCACGCCAACAACCTCGAGTCGGTGCTCACCTACGAGGGCACCAGCGAGGTCCACAGCCTGATCCTGGGCCAGGCCGTCACCGGCCTGGCCGCCTTCACCTAGGTCCGCCCCGCCGGGCCGGGGGCGGCGGGGTGTGGCCGCCGGCCGAGCGCGACACCCAGGCGTCGGCGTCGGCGATGAGCTCCTTGACGTCGGCCGGCAGGACCCCGGCGACCAGGTCGGCCAGGGTGACCCGCTCGAGCACGCTGCGCAGGCTCACCCGGACCGCGATCCAGACCTCGCCCAGGTGGCTGGCGCTGCCGGTGTACTGGACCGACTCCGGCCGGGCCCCGCGGACATTGGCCAGCGGCCCGTCCACGGCCCGGATGATGTCGGCCAGGGTGATGGTGTCGGGCGGCTCGGCCAGCCAGTAGCCCCCCTCGGCCCCCCGCTGGCTCTGCACGTAGCCGGCGTGGCGAAGGTCGGAGAGGATGTTCTCGAGGAACTTGAGCGGGATCTGCTGGGCCTCGGCGATCCGGTCGCCCTTGACCGGCCCGGCCTCGGCCGCGGCCAGCTCGATCGCCGCCCGGACGGCGTAGTCGGCCTTTGCTGACACATGCATGGGCGCATTCTCACCCACGCCGCCGTCGGCAGGGAACCGCACTCCTGAGGATGCGTGCCGAGTTCGCCGCCGGCCTGCTGGCCGCGGGGATGCTGCTGGCCGCCGGGTGCGGCGGCGGGTCGGGCGGGGAGGCGGGACCTCGGAGGAGGCCCAGCGGATCTACGCCGAGCGGGGCTACCGGCCGGTCAACCAGGCGGCCGACGCCGGCGCCGACTTCCCGCAGCCGCCGGGCCTGTTCACCATCAAGGACCTGGGCGGATGGTCCGACGTGAACAAGAGGTTCTTCGACAAGGAGGCCGGCATCGTGGCCGACATCGAGCGCACGGTCAGGGTGTCGGTTGGCAGCTAGCACCCTCTCCCGGCGCGGCGCCGGGCAGGAGGTCCGGGGCGGTGCCGCGCTGCTGCGCGGCACCGTCACCCTCTACCTCAGCCTGATCGTCGTCCTGCCCCTGACCGCGGTCGTCTGGCGCTCCAGCCGCGACGGCTGGGGAGCCTTCTGGGAGGCCGCCACCCAGCCCCAGGCCCTGGCCGCGCTGCGCCTGACCTTCGCCGTCGCCCTGGCCGTGGCCGCCGGCAACGTCGTCATGGGCACGGTCATCGCCTGGGTGCTGGTCCGCGACGAGTTCCCGGGCAAGCGGGTGGTCAACGCCCTCATCGACCTGCCCTTCGCCCTGCCCACGATCGTGGCCGGGATCACCCTGCTGGCCCTGTACGGCAGCAACAGCCCGGTCGGGGTCAACATCGGCCACACCCGGGCCGGGGTCGTGCTCGCCCTGGCCTTCGTCACCCTGCCGTTCGTGGTCCGCTCGGTCCAGCCGGTGCTGCTGACCATGGAGCCGGACATGGAGGAGGCGGCCCGGTGCCTGGGCGCCGGCCCGCTGACCAGCTTTCGGCGGATCGTGCTCCCGACCATCGCCCCAGCCCTGCTGGCCGGCGCGGCCCTGGCCTTCGCCCGGGCGGTGGGCGAGTTCGGCTCGGTGGTGATCCTGTCCGGCAACATCCCCTACCGGACCGAGGTCGCCTCGGTGCACGTGTTCTCGCTGGTCGAGAACGACGATGTCGGCAGCGCGGCCGCGGTGTCGGTGGTCCTGCTGGCCACCTCGGTGCTCGTCCTGGCCGGCCTCAGCCTGATCCAGCGCAGGAGGACCCGCCATGCCGAATGAGGTCACTGGGGGAGCGGCCCAGCGGAGCCCCAGACCCCCCCGCCGCCTGCCCTTGCGGGTCCTGGCTCTGGGCTACCTGGCCGCGATCCTGCTGGTGCCGGTGGGGGCGGTCGTCTGGCGAGCCTTCGGGGACGGGCTGGCCCCGGTGTGGCAGGCCGTCACCGCCCCCGACGCGCTCCACGCGTTGTGGCTGTCGTTGCTGATCGCGGCCATCGCCGTGCCGCTCAACACCGTGTTCGGGATCGTCTGCGCGGTCGTGCTGGTCCGCCACCGGTTCCCCGGCCGCCGTCTGCTCAACGCGGTCATCGACCTGCCGTTCGCCATCTCCCCGGTGGTCATCGGGCTCGCCCTGATCCTGGTCTACGGCCAGGCCGGCTGGCTCGGCGGCTGGCTGGCCGAGCGGGGCATCCAGGTGATCTTCTCGCTCCCGGGCATGGTCCTGGCCACCGTGTTCGTCTCCCTGCCCTATGTGGTCCGGGAGGTGGCCCCGGTGCTGCGGGAGGTCGGCACCGACCAGGAGGAGGCCGCCTGGACCCTGGGGGCCTCCCCGCTGCGGGCGTTCCTGCAGGTCACCCTACCCGCGATCCGCTGGGGGGCGGCCTACGGGGTGGTCCTGACCACGGCCAGAGCCCTGGGCGAGTTCGGCGCGGTCACGATCGTGTCCGGCCGCCTGGCCGGCCAGACCGAGACCCTCAGCCTGTACGTGGAGAACCGCTTCGAGGCCTTCGACCTCACCGGCGCCTACGCTGCCTCACTCCTCCTGGCCGTGCTCGCCCTGCTCGTCCTGCTGGCCATGACCCGGCTCCCGTCCCACCGGGGCACCCCTTCGGGATTCCCCGGACCCCTCCGGCGCAAGGAAGGCTCCTGATGTCCATCCTCGTTGGCAACGCGACCCGCCGCTTCGGGGACTTCACCGCCCTCGACGACGTGTCGGTGGAGATCCCCAGCGGCTCCCTGACCGCCGTGCTCGGCCCCAGCGGGAGCGGCAAGTCGACCCTGCTGCGGGTGATCGCCGGGCTGGAGCGGCCCGACGCCGGCAGGGTCGAGATCGACGGACGCGACGCCACCAACCTGCCCCCGCAGCGGCGCGGGGTCGGGTTCGTGTTCCAGCACTACGCCGCCTTCAAGCACATGACGGTGCGCGAGAACGTCGCCTTCGGGCTCAAGGTGGCCCGCCGGCCCAAGGCCGAGATCAAGGCCCGGGTGGACGAGCTGCTGGAGCTGGTCGAGCTGCCCGGCCTGGCTGACCGCTACCCGGCCCAGCTGTCGGGCGGCCAGCGCCAGCGCATGGCCCTGGCCCGCTCCCTGGCCACCCAGCCGAGCGTGCTGCTGCTGGACGAGCCATTCGGGGCCCTGGACGCCCGAGTCCGCAAGGAGCTGCGGGCCTGGCTGCGCCACCTCCACGACGAGGTCCACGTGACCACCGTGTTCGTCACCCACGATCAGGAGGAGGCCATGGAGGTGGCCGACCGGATCGTGGTCATGAACCAGGGTCGGGTCGAGCAGGTCGGCGGGCCCCGCGACCTCTACGAGCACCC
>JASLBL010000390.1 GCA_030146615.1 Actinomycetes bacterium | reverse complement strand
CCGGCGCCCAGCCGCCCGGCGATCTCGTGGGCCGCCTGGGCGCCGGGCCGCTCCTGGCCGCCCTCGAGGACCTCGGGCGCCGGGGCCGCCTCGACCTCGGCGGCCAGCAGCGCCAGCCCGGCGCCGCCCCCGCCCTCACCCCCCGCGAGCTGGAGGTCCTCCGCCTGGTGGCCGCCGGCCGCTCCAACGGCCAGATCGCCGAGGCCCTGTTCATCAGCCGCAAGACGGCCAGCGTCCACGTCAGCAACATCCTGGCCAAGCTGGGCGTGCACACCAGAACCGAGGCGGCGGCCGCAGCCCACCGCCTCGGTCTGGACGACGCCGGCGCCTAGGTGGCGGTGACCGTCACCTGCCGGGTGGTGCTGGCGGCCTTGCCCCAGCCGTCGGTGACGGTGAGGGTCACCGTGTAGGTGCCGGCCGCCGGGAACGTGTGGGACATGGCCGAGGAGGTGCTGGTGGCGGTCCCGTCACCGAAGTTCCACAGGTAGGTGAAGGTGTCGCCGGTGTTCGGGTCGGCCGACCCCACCCCGGAGATGTTGCACACCAGTCCCACGCAGGACGGCGGGTTGATGACCGGGGTCGGCGGCTGGTTGCCGGCCGGCTCGGTGATGGTCACCGTGCCCGTGGTCGTCCCGGTGAGGCCGTACTCGTCGCGGACCGTCAGGGTCACCGTGAAGGTGTTGGCGGTCGTGTAGGTGTGCGTCGGCACCGGCCCGGTGCCCGTGCGTCCGTTGCCGAAGTTCCACGCGTAGGTGAGCGTCGGCGCGTTCTCGTCCGTCGAGCCCCGGCCGTCGAACGAGCAGACGTTCTCGGCGCAGGAGACCGTGAAGCTGGCCACCGGGGCGGTGTTGCCGGGAGGCCCCGACACCGTCACATTCACGTCCCTCGGCACCGGCTGCACCTGGCCGTAGTTGTCGACCGCCCGCACCCGGACCGTGTAGGCGCCGTCGGGGATCGTCGGCGTGGTGTAGGAGTAGTTCGACCCTGGCGTGCCCGGGCTGGTGAGGAAGGCTGGACGCCAGCTCTCGCTGGTGCTGGTGAAGGTGCCGCTGGAGCTCATGTACTGGCCGAGGCTGTTGACGATCCCGACCTCCACCCGGCTGATGCCGACATCGTCGATGGCGCGCCCGCTGACCGCGATCCTCGCCTCGGTGAAGGCGGTGCCCTCGGTGGGCGATCCCAGCGTCTCGACCAGCGACGGGTCCTGGTCACCGGGGTAGACCAGGTAGCGGGCGGTGGCCCCGGAGGTCGAGGTGTCCTGCTGGCCGGAGGTGTCGACGGCGAAGGCCGTGACGGTGAACTCGCCCTGGGTCGGCAGGTCGACCGGCAGCGTCCAGGTCGTGCTGGTGGCGCCGGGCGAGGCGAGCGTCGCGTTCAGGGTGGCGAACGCCGCCGCCATGGTGCCGTCCGGCTGCACGTGGCGGCCGGTGTCCTGGTCCTCGAGCGCGACCCGGACGCTCGCCACGCCGAAGTCGTCGGTGGCGGTGCCCGCGAGGTCGAGGTGCAGCACCTCGATGCTCGAGTCGGTGCCGGTGAAGTTCAGCAGCCCGTTCGGGAAGTTGTCGCCGGGAACCTGGGCGTTGATGGTCAGCCGGCCCTGGTTGGTGGACGAGGTCGTCAGCCCGATGTCGTCGGTGGCCCGCACGCTGAAGGAGTACTGGCCGGGCGTGAGGTCGAACGGCGTGGTGTAGCTCCAGCTGTAGCTCGGCCCGCTGATGTTCGACGGCGAGACGCGGTACCACCCCGGGATCACGTCGACGCCCCAGGAGCCGTCGGCGGCCAGCTGCTCCCTGGTGGTGGTGTTGCTGAGCCGGATCTCGACGTCGTGCAGGTCGTCCTCGTCGTTGGCGGCGCCGCTGAAGGTGAGCTGCCCGCCCGGCGCCACGGTGTACGGCGCCGTCACGGTGGGCGGCGTCATCGGCACGGGGGTGTTGATCGCCACCGTGGGCGCCACGCCCGTGGAGGTGATCAGCCAGTCCTGGGTGTCGCTGCGAAGGTCGGACTGGCCCGCGTTGTCGATCGCGGTGGCGGACATGCGCCACTCGCCCTCATGCGGCAGGGTCACCTCGTACTGCCAGGTCGCCGAGGTCGCCCCGGCCACGTCGGGCAGGCCGCGGAAGGTGTTGAAGCTGGAGGCGACGCTGCCGTCCTCCTGCAGGTACTGGTTGTTGGCGTCCCGGAACCAGAAGCTGAGCGCGTCGACCCCGTTGTCGTCGCTGGCGGTGCCGGTGGCGATGAAGGTCGTGCTAGTCAGCACGCCGCCACTCGGTCCGGTGATCCTGGTGGTCGGTGTCTGGTCCTCGATGCCGAAGGTCTCGAACTTCTTGACGGCCTTGGTGGGGTCGCTCCCCCCGGTGACGGCAAAGGTCTTCGCCATGACCTGCAGCTCGCGGTTGCCGGTCAGCGTGACCGGCAGGGACCAGGCGGTCGAGGTCGCGTTCGGGGACGCCAGGTTGGCGAAGATGTTGTTGACGCGGCCCCAGGTGACCAGGTCGTCCTGGAGGTACTGCTTGGTGTTGCGGTCCTGGATCTCGACCTGGACCCGGCGGACCCGGCCGGGCGCGGTGGCCCGGCCGTCGATCACGAACTGGACGCCGGCCTCCTCCACGCGACCCTCGATCGGGTTGACGATGGTCGTCTCGACGGGCGAGGGGGCCGGGACGGTGTTGAAGTCGAAGAACGCCACCCGTCCGGTCCGCACGCCGCCCTTGTACATGCCGTCGCCGCCGACGAACAGGCCGCGCGGGGTCGCCTCCATGGCCTTGTTGCCCTCGAAGGTGAAGGCCAGCGGGTTCCACTCCAGCGCCTTGCCGTCGGCGGGGTTGAGGGCGCCGATGTGGTCGCGGCGGACCACCGCGTCGCCGAGGACGTAGGCGGAAAGCCCCTGGCCGGTGCCGTAGCCCACGTTGTCGAGACCGGGCCACGGGTCGGGCGCGGTGGGCGACTCCTGCCAGCCGAAGTGGCCGCCGGCGTAGACCGCGTTCTCGGTGATGGCGAGGGAGTAGACGCTGTCGAAGTGGCGCGAGACCCACAGCGGCTGGACGTTGTCGTTACCGTCAATCGGGAAGGCGACCGCGGTGTCGTTGATCGGCGGGCGGTCACCGCCGGAGCCGCTGCCGACCACGAAGTACTGGTCGTTGGGGGCGATGTCGCCGGCGTAGACGCGCTGGATGCCGCCGACGAACTGGAGGTTGTCGTCCCACAGGCGGGTCCGCCAGGGCAGCAGCTGATTGGTCTGGGTGCTGATCAGGCCGACGCCGTAGCGGTCCTGGTCGGCGATCCTGCGGCCGGTGTGGACGACCAGCAGCTTGCTGTCGTCGTGGGTGAGCTTGAGCTGCTGCACGGTCAGCAGGCCGTTGACGCCGATGCCGCCGGACATGTTGTTGACGAAGCCGCCGATGACCGCGCCGGTGGTGCCGTTGACCGCGACCAGGCCGACCCGGGCGGCGCCGTTCACGGTCTTGAAGTTGCCGCCCACGTACAGGGTCGTGTTGGTGGCGGCCAGGGCGGTGGCCTGGGCGCCGGCGTTGGCCGTGAACCCGGCCACCGGGGCGCCGGTGGTCAGGTTGAGCGAGGCGATCTTGCGCTTGGTGACGCCGTTCACGGTGTTGAAGGAGCCGGCCACGTACAGCTTGGTGCCGTCGGGCGATGCCTCCACGGCGTTGACCCCGCCCCCGCCGAAGGTCGGCCGGAACGCGGTGTCGATCAGCCCGGTCTGGTAGTTGTAGGAGGCCAGGAACCGCTGGCCGACCGGCGAGGTGTTGGCGCCGGTGGTGTTCTGGAGCGAGGAGAAGGTCCCGGCGATGAAGACGCGCTGGCCGACGACCTCGATGTCCCAGATCTCGCCGGTGCTGATCCGGGGCATGTTGGTCCGGGGCGTGCTCGGCACCAGGCCGGTGTGGCCGGGCACGGGCTGGGCCGCGTCCGCAGGTGGCGGCGCCGCCACCAGGCCGACGGCGAGGGTCGCGAGGGCGATCGCGATCGCGGCGACGAGGGCGAGCGGTCGGGTGCTGCGGAAGGTGGCGCTTGGCACGTGGTCTCCCGTGGTGATGGGCGATTTTGCTGGACGGTCCACCGGATGCTAAGCAGCCTGTCCCACGGGGGAACCATGCATCGTGCGTAGTCGGAGTCAGGCATCGGCGGGGAACGAGCTCGCCTTGCCTGCTTATCTCCGCCTTATCCCGGTGGTTGCAGGCTCAACAAGGTCTGGGCCGTTCGCGCCGCCGCGACTGGGAGGGCCGATGATCTCCAGCGTCCTGTCCGCACGCCGCCTGCTCGTCCTGCTCCTCATGGCCATGGTGGTCGCCCTCGTCCCGGCGACGGCCGGGGCGGCGACCTTCCCCGACCTCATCCGCCTGCCCGACGGCTGGCAGCCCGAGGGCATCGCCGCCGGCCGCGGCACCTCGCTGTACGTCGGCTCGATCCCGACCGGGGCGGTCTGGAAGGCCGACGCCAGGACCGGTGAGGGCGACGTGCTGGTCGAGGGCCAGGAGGGTCGCAGCGCCATCGGGATCGAGGTCGACCGGCGCAACCGCCTGTTCGTGGCCGGCGGGGCCACCGGCAAGGCGTTCGTCTACGACGCCGCCACCGGGGCCGACCTGGCCAGCTACCAGCTCGCCCCCGCCGGCGCCCCTGCCACCTTCGTCAACGACGTGGCCGTGACCCGCAAGGCGGCCTGGTTCACCGACTCGCGTATCCAGCAGCTGTACGCCCTGCCGCTGGGCCGCCACGGGGGCCTGCCCGGCCAGGGCAAGGTCCACACCCTGCCCCTGACCGGTGACCTCGCCTACACCGAGGCGACCACCGACGTCGATCTCAACGGGATCGTCGCCGCCAGGGACGGCCGGGTCCTGCTGTCGGTCCAGTCCAGCACCGGCAAGCTGTTCCGGATCAACCCCCGCACCGGCAACACCCGCGAGGTCGACCTGGGCGGGGCCACCCTGGCCAACGGCGACGGCCTGCTGCTGGCCGGGCGGGTCCTGTTCGTGGTCCAGAACCGGCTGAACCAGATCGCCGTGGTCCTGCTGTCAAAGTCGTTCGACCAGGGCCGGGTGGTGGCCGAGCTCACCGACCCCGACTTCGACGTGCCGACGACCATCGCCTTCCAGGCCGGCCGGCTGTACGCGGTCAACGCCCGCTTCGGGACCACCGACCCGCAGCCGGCCCGCTACGACATCGTCCGGGTGGGCTGACCCGGGGGGATTCAGGTGCCGGGGACTTCGCCGGGCCGCCCGACGCCGGGCCCGACGTCTGGTTCGAGGCCGCGGGCCGGCTCGGGCTCGGCGCCGAGCTGGACGCCCGGGTCCTCGAACGGGTCGTCGGGCTGCGCCCGGAGCTGCCCCCGAACTGCTTCCTGACCGTCAACCTGGACCCCAACCACCTGGTTACCGAGCCGGTCCAGCGGGCCCTGGCCGCCGCCCCGACCCCTGGCCGGGGTGGTCGTCGAGCTGACCGAGCACCGCCCGGTGGCCGACTACCCGACGCTGGTGGCGGCCGTGGCCGAGCTGCGCCTTGGCGACGCGAAGCTGGCCGTCGAGGACGCCGGGGCCGGCTATGCCGGCCTCCAGCACCTGATGCTGCTCCGCCCCGACCTGGTCAAGCTGGACCGGGCGCTGGTCGCCGGCTGCGACGGCGACCCGGCCAAGGCGGCCCTGATCGAGATGCTGGGCCGCTTCGCCGGCCAGCTGGACGCCTGGGTTCTGGCCGAGGGGGTGGAGCGCACGGCCGAGCTGGAGTCGCTGATCCGGCTCCGGGTCCCGCTGGGCCAGGGCTACCTGCTGGGGCGCCCGGCCGAGCCCTGGGCCACCCTGCCCGGCGAGCTGGCCGCCACCATCCGCGACCGCCAGACCGCCCAGACCTTCCAGGACAGCGTCGTCGGGCTCACCGTGGACGCCCCTGCGGTCCGGGGCGGCGACGCCCTGGCCGCGGCCGCCCGCCGGTTCGAGGCCGACCACGGGCTGGACGTCGTGGTTGTCCTCGACGACTGGTCGCGGCCGGTGGCGCTGGTCGACCGGACGTGCGCCACCGAGGGCGGCCGGCCCAAGCGGGCCCTGCTCAAGACCCGGCCGTCGACCGCCCCCGAGACGGTGGTGGCAAGGGCCATGGCCCGCCCGGCCGCCGACCGCTTCGACCCGCTGGTCTGCGTCGACGACCGGGGCCACTACCTGGGCGTGCTCCGCATCGAGCAACTGGTGCACCGGCTCCTGGCCGGCCCCCGTCCCTAGGCGCGGTGCGGATCTTCGCCCGCTCCTCTCGGCAGAGCAGGCGGCGGGATGAGCCGGTGGGAATCGGAGGCGGCCCAGGTGGATTCTCCGACGGTGGGGCGAACCACGAGCCTCGGCGGCAAAGGAGCGAACCGAACGTGACCGTCACCAGGCTGGAGGTCCGCCAGCCGGCCCCCGGGCCGGGGCGGCCGAGGAGTCCGCAGCATCCACCGCGGGACCAGAAGGCACCGCCGCGTCCCCGGCAGCACCGCGAGGTGCCGCCGGAGGTGCCGCCGGAGGCGCCGGCCAAGCCGCTCAGCCGGACGGCCCGGCGGGCCGCCGCCGAGGACGCCAAGCTGCTGGCCGCGCTGCGGGTGCTCCTCTCCAACCCGTCGCTGTTCCCGCGGCTGTTCTACCTGGCCCTCGGGTTCGCGGCCATCACCTCGCTGGGCGTGGCCCTGGCCGGGATGGTGCCGCTGCCCTACGGGCTGCGCTACGCCGTGGTCCCGGCCGTCGCCATCATGGTCCTGCTCAGCCTGCGCTACCCCGGCTGGGGCAAGCGGGCCCTGATCGGGCTGGTGGCGGGCATGATCGCCACCGGGATCTACGACATCCTGCGGATCGGGCTGATGTTCGCCGGGCTCTGGGGCGACCCCATCCCCAGCATCGGCCGGCTCGCCCTGGCCGACCCGAACGCCGAATGGTACTGGGGCTACGTCTGGCGGTTCGTCGGCAACGGCGGCGGCATGGGCCTGGCCTTCGCCATGCTGCCCTGGCGGGGCGTGAAGCTCGGCATCGCCTACGGCACGGCCATCTGCCTCGGCCTGGTCGGCCTGCTCTACTTCTGGCCGGTCTCCCAGGCCCACTTCTTCGCCCTGACCCCGCCGACCGCGGCCGGGGGCATGGCCGGGCACTGGGTCTACGGGGCCGTCCTCGGCTGGCTCACCGCCCGCTGGCTGCCCCCGGTGGGCCGCCGCCGGCGCCCGGCCCGGGACCGTCGCGACCGCCGGGAGCGGGACGACGGCCGGGCCCGTCCGCGCGAGGCCACCGTGCTGGTCGCGGTGCCCGACGAGCCGGCGGTGACCGGCCACGGCGCCCTGCCCGCCGGCCCCGAGCTGGTCCTGCCCGGAGGCCGGCTGTCCTCGGACGAGCTGTACACGGTCAAGTGCGCCCTCCAGCAGCCGCCGCGCGCCCACGGGTTCGCCTCCGACCACTGGACCCTGCGGCGGGTGGCCATGGTGGTGGAGCGGGCCACCGGCGTCCGCGGCTGGCAGCCGGCCGAGCTCGCCGCTCTCCTGGAAGCCCTCGAGCTGGACCTCCGCCTGCGCGACCAGCGCCGCGACCAGCCGCGGGACCGGAACGAGCGGCCGGACGCCGCCCGGGCCACCCTGGTCTCCTAGCCCGGCCGCCGCCGTAGGATGGCGGCATGGAGGCCGAGGGGGACGCCCTCACCACGGCCGGCCTGGCCGGGCTGGCCGGCGTGAGCGAGGCCGAGATCGGCCGGATGGTTGACCTCGGCGTCCTGGTCCCCCGGGACGGGCCGGCCCCGTTCCTCCCCCGCGACCGGCACAAGCTCAGCCTGGCCATGGCCTGCGAGCGGGCCGGGCTGCCGATGGACGGGATCGCCGCGGCCATCCGGGCCGGCCGCCTGTCGTTCGCGTTCATGGAGGCGTCCCCCTATGCCCGCTGGGCCGTCCCCTCGGACCGGACCTACCGGCAGGTGAGCGCCGAGACCGGGGTCCCCCTGGACGACCTGCGAGCGGCCCTGGAGGCGATGGGGTTCACCTGGACCTCGCCGGACGAGCCGATACGCGAGGACGAGCTGACCGTGGTCCCGCTGGTGCGGCTGGCCTTCGCCAGCGGGATCTTCGACCGGGCCTGGATCGCCCGGGTCGGCCGGGCCTACGCCGAGGGCCTGCGCCTGGCCGCCCAGGTCGAGAACGAGGCCTACCGGGCCCGGTTCGAGAAGCCCGCGCTGGACGCCGGGCTCGGCCAGCGCCGGGCCATGGAGCTGGCCTCGGACCTGGCCGCCGACTTCCTGCCGCTGGTCGATCAGGCCCTGACGGGCATCTACCGCCGCCAGCAGGAGCTGATCTGGACCGAGCACCAGGTGCTGAACGTCGAGGCCGCCCTGGAGGAGGCGGGGGCCATCGCCCGGCCGGAGCGGCTGCCGGCGATGTGCTTCCTCGACCTGGCCGGCTACACCCGGCTCACCGAGGAGCGGGGCGACCAGGCGGCCGCCGAGCTCGCCGGCACCCTGGCCGTCCTGGTCGAGCGCTCCTCCCGTGTGCACGGGGGGACCCCGGTGAAGTGGCTCGGCGACGGCGTCATGCTGCACTTCCGCGACCCGGCGGGCGCCGTCGAGGCGTCCCTGGCCATGGTCGGCCGAGTCCCGGAGGCCGGGCTGCCCCCGGCCCACGTCGGGGTGGCCGCCGGGCCGGTGGTCGTCCAGGGAGGCGACTACTTCGGCCGCACCGTCAACCTGGCCTCGCGGGTCGCCGCCCGTGCCGGCGCCGGTCAGGTCCTGGTCACCGCCCCGGTGGCCGAGGCGCCGTCCCCCGACGGCGTCACCTACGCCGACCTGGGCGAGCTGCGGCTCAAAGGCTTCGCCAACCCGGTCCGGGTGCTGGAGGCCCGGCGGTCCTGACCCCTCAGCCGCAGACCGGCTTGAGGTGCGGGTAGGGGTTGACCGGGCTGCCGCCGATGTGAACCTCGAAGTGCACGTGAGGGGCGGTGTACTGAGCGTTGCCGGTCTGGCCGTTGTAGGCGATCAGCTGGCCGGCCCGAACCCGGGCGCCGGTGGAGACGGCGTAGCCGGAGAGGTGGGCGTAGAAGTACTCCACCCCGTTGTCGCCCTGGAGGTACAGCTGGATGCCGCCGTTGGCGCTGGTCGACTCCCGGCTGACCACGCCGTTGACGAAGGCGAACACCCGCGCGCCGTGGGGGGCCATCACGTCGGTGCCCTGGTGGCTGCGGCCGCCGGAGCGGGGGGCGCCCCAGCTGTCGACGTAGGTGTAGGGGCGCTCCAGGATGCAGGCCTTCCCCGAGGCGCTGACGCTGCCCCCGCCTCCGCTCCCGCCGCCGCCGCTGGGCGGCGGGGTCGGGGCGACCTTGGTGGCCGCCTTGCGGCGCTCCTCCAGCCGGACCAGGCGCGCCTCCAGGGCCTGGGCCTCCTCCAGCCCGGCCTCCAGCTTGGCCACGGCCGCCCGGGCCTGGTCGCGCAGGGCCTTGGCCCGCTCGTAGCCCTTGGTGACCCGGCCCAGCACCGACCGGTAGGCCTCGCCGGTGACCTGGGCGTCCTCGATCAGCTGGGCGTTGCGCGACACCAGCACGGTGGCCATCTCGACCCGGCCGGGAACCTGAGCCGGGTCCTGCTCGAGCAGGGCGTCGGCGATGGCCAGGCCGCCGGTGCGGTACATGGCCGCGGCCTGGCCGGCCAGGGCCGCCTTGGCTCCGCGCTGCTGGCGGTCGGCCGCCTCGAGCTGGCGCTTGTCGTAGGCGAGCTGGTCGGTGGCCCGGGCCAGGGCGGCCTCGGCGGACTGGAGCTCGGCGGTGGCCTCCTGGAGCTCGGCCTTGAGGGCACGCTCGCGGCGGCGGGCGTCGTCCAGCGGCGCCGCCTGGAGCGCCGGGATGCCGGCCAGCAGCAACCCAAGCAGAGCAAGGCCGAAGACGATTCGGCGCATCGGGTGCAACGTCCTTCCGTTGGGGGGAACGGATGGCGGTCTGCGACGATATTGGGGGGAGCGACAGCGTATCGCCGCTGAGCCGCAACAACCAAATCGGCCGGAGCTGCGCGGCGCTCCCTGGGCCGGCTAGGGGTCGTCGTGGAAGGCGGCCAGACCCTCGGCCTCGTCCTCGAGGGCCCGGCGGGCGGCCGCGTCCAGCGGCTCGAACGGCTCCAGCCGCACCTGGCCCCGCTCGTGGCGCCACGTCCCGGCCACCGCCCCGTCGACCAGGAAGGTCGGGAACGAGTGAGGCGCCCGGACGTGGAAGATGCGGCCGCGGTGCCGCTCGGGCAGGAGCTGGGTGCGCCGGGCGTGCACCAACAGGTTGGCGTCCCAGTTGGACAGGAAGCGGGGCGGGGCCGGGGTGGCCGGGTCGGGCAGGGGGGCGTCGGGCAGGTCGAACAGCTCCCCGCCCTGCTCGTCGCGGAACCGGCGGGTCCCCACCCGCTCCAGCACCGGCCGCAGCTGACCCAGGGGCAGGCCGGCCCAGCTGCCGAGGTCGCCGAGGGACGCCGGCCCGAACCCCTGGAGATAGCGGCGAACCAGGTGCTCGAGGGCGTCGGCCTCGTCGACCTGCCAGGGGCCGAGCCAATCGGTAGCCAGGCCGTACAGGTCGGCCCGGCGCCGCTCCCAGGTGCCGGACGGCGGGACCCGCACCATGTCGACCCAGAGCCCGACCCCGGTCCAGACCGCCTTGGGGTAGCCGTGGTCGGCGAGCAGCCGGGCCAGCTCGGCCTGGCGGGCCGGCCCGTCGGCCAGCCGGTCGCGGACCAGGGCGGCGGCCGCCTCGACGTCGACCCCCTCCAGCTCACGACGGACCGCTCTCGCCCACCACTCCCGGCGGGCCGACCGGACGGCCTCGGTGAACGGCGGGTAGTCGGCGGCCGAGACGACGTGGATGGTGACCCGCAGCAGGGTCGCCTGGACGGCCGTCCGGTCCTCGAGCGCCCTGGTGAGGTCGTCGCGGCGGACGTCGCGCAGCCGCGACCAGAGGCCGACATAGGGCGACGGGGCGTACTGAGCCTGGAGCCCGGCCACCTGCTCCAGGGCCGCGGGGATGGGGAGGGCCGAGCGCTCGAGGAGGAGCTGGCGGGCCAGCAGAGCCCGGTTGAGCTCGCGGGTCGAGAGCACGCGCTCGGTCACGGGCGGCAGTCTACTCGGGCCCTCCGGCCTGGCCGAAGGTGTCGAGCCCGAGCTTGACGGCCACGGCCAGGCCGAGCAGGGCGATGGCCACCCGCAGCCGGCTCCCGGGCAGGCGGCGGACCACGCCGGGGCCGATCACGCCGCCGAGCAGGAACCCGGCCGCCAGAGGGGCCGCCGCCGCCCACCGGACGGGGCCGAACAGGGCGAAGCCGGCCGCGGCGATCAGGTTGGCCAGGCCGAGGGCGACGTTGCGGGCGGCCACCAGCCGGGCCAGCGGCTCGGCCACCGACACCGTGAGCAGGGCCAGCAGGACCACCCCGGCCGCCGCCCCGAAGTAGCCGCTGTACACCCCGACCCCGAACACCCCGGCCAGCAGGGCCGGGCTGTGCTCGTCGACCGGGCCCCCGGTGAGCCGGGTGATGCCCGGCTGGAGCAGCAGGACCAGCGAGGCCCCGCCGATCAGCACCGGCACCAGCAGCTCGAACACCTCGGCCGGGGTCGACAGCAGCAGTGCCGCCCCGGTCGCCCCGCCGGCCACCATGACCAGGGCCAGCCGCCGCAGCCGGCCCGCCTGACCGGCCAGCTCCCGCCGCGAGAAGCTGGCCGCCCCGACGGTGTACAGGACCAGGGCGACGGTGTTGGTGACGTTGGCGGCCAGTGCCGGCAGCCCCACCGCCAGCAGCGCCGGGTACGACACCAGCGAAGCCAGCCCGGCGACCGAGCCGGCGACCCCGGCCAGCACCCCGGCGACCACCAGGAACACCACGTCAGCGCCGCCCACCAGCCGGATTCTAGGCGGCGCGGCCGGGGCGCCGCGTACCACCTCTGGAGTAGGGGGTCGTCCGGGCGGCCGACGCGGGTGGCGGGCGCTTGGCGGTAGCGTGACCCCATGGCGCGTCCCGACCGTTCGGTCCTGGCCGACGCCGGGCTGAGCGTGGTCCTCGGCGTGGCCTTCGTCGCCTCGACCGCAGGGGCCACCGACGCCTGCTCCCTGGACGGGCTCGGCTGGGCCCTGGTGGCCGCCAACGTCCTGCCGCTGGTGGACCGGCAGCTGGGACGTTCCCGCCCTGGTGGTGCAGGCCGCGGTGCTGGCCGCGGCGACCGCGGTCGCCCTCTGGCGGCTACGGGACGCGTGAGCCGGCCGACTCGGCGGCCGAGGCGGGATCGGCGAAGCACCGGTCGGCGATCTCCATGGCGTTCTCCAGCGCGCAGTCGGGCAGCAGGATCGCGAACTCCTCAGCAGGGCCCCCGAGCAGGATGCTGGCCGCGACCCCGATGGCCAGCACCAGCCAGGCCGAGATGGCCCGCTCGGCCAGGATGGGGTTGCCGGGCAGGGGGGCGTAGCGCAGCGCGAAGCTGCGCCCGCCGAGGGTGAACCGCTTCTGGCGCACATCGGGGCCGGTGGCGCGGAACCCGGCCGGGTGGCTGGCCACCGGCGTGTCCCCGCCGACGTCCTCGTCGTGGAGCTCGACCCCGGTGGCCGCGGGCGCGGTCTTCATCGCCGCGTCGAGGAAGTCGCCGGCCCGGAACTGCCCGGTCGCCCAGCCGACGAACCACCGGCGCCGCTCGGCCACGGTGGCGTCGGGACGGAGCTCGATCCCGTAGACCGGCACGAACAGCTCGAAGGCCACCGGCCGCTGGCCCGCCGGCAGGTCCAGGTCGCCGGGGAGCGTCGTCTGGTTGCTCATCGTGGTCGCCCGGTGTCGCGGGCGCGGTCGAGCGTGGCCAGGACGCCGGGGGTGGCGCGGGCGTCGGCGCCAAGGGCCGAGCTGGAGGGGATCCGCGGGTAGCTGTAGACGGTGACGTAGTACACCGGCCGCCGCCCCGGCGGCCGGATGGTGAAGCTGGGGCTCGCCGTCGGCCCGGTTCCGGGCCACGAACTCGTCGGCCTCGTCGTCGGTGACCACCGAACGCCAGCCGATCGCCTGGAGCCCCGGGTAGCGGTCCTTGAGGCGGATCGCGGTCATGGGTACGGTCTCGACCCGTCTCGCACCCCGCTCAAGCAGATCACGGGTGCTTATGGGCACTTGGCCCGCCGGGCTCTACCATGGGGGTTCCCGGTGCAAAGGATGGGACCGATGGCATCGCTGAGCAAGCGGATCATGAAGTTCGTGCAGAGCCCCCAGGGCCAGCAGCTGATCCAGAAGGCCAAGGTGGAGGCGAGCAAGCCCGAGAACCGCCGCAAGCTGGAGCAGCTGCGCCGCCGCTACCTCGACAAGGACCGGCGTCACTAGCCGACCCCCGGGCCGTCGCCGGCCCTGGCCGGATCGCGACTCCCGTGCTAGATGACGGGTTCAAGGTTCTTGTGCAAGTATCCCCGGCGAACCGCGATACCCGGGGGGGCAGCGATGGAGGTCCAGCAGCGCACGGCGGCCGAGCTCTACCTCGACCTGTTGAAGAGGTGCCTGACCCGATACCTGTTCGGGGAGAGCTACGTGCCGGCGGTGCCGCCGAGAGGAACGCTCAAGCACACGGCCTTCGAGCCGGTTCGGCGCTGGCTGGCCGGCAAGGACATGGAGGTCATCCGGCACGTCCCGTTCGACGAGCAGACGCGGGCCGAGGGACGCGACTGGCCGGCCAGGGCCGAGAGCATGGCCGGGCTGCGGCGGCTGGAGAACCTGCAGTTCTGCGTCACCGACGTGCTCCGGCGCGGGGTGCCCGGGGACCTGATCGAGACCGGCGCCTGGCGGGGCGGGGTGACCATCTTCATGCGGGCGATCCTCGAGGCCTACGGCGACACCGGGCGCCGGGTGTGGGTGGCCGACTCGTTCCAGGGCCTGCCACGGCCCGACCCGGAGCGCTGGCCCGCCGAGGCTGGCGACGAGCACTGGACCAGGGGCGAGCTCGCCGTGCCGCTGGAGGAGGTCCAGGCCAACTTCGCCCGCTACGGTCTGCTCGACGAGCGGGTCCGGTTCCTCGCCGGCTGGTTCGCCGACACCCTGCCGACGGCCCCGATCGAGCGGCTGGCCGTGCTGCGCCTGGACGGCGACATGTACGGCTCGACCATGGAGGCGCTGGAAGCCCTCTATCCCAAGCTCTCGGTCGGCGGGTACGTGATCGTCGACGACTACGGCGCCATCCCGCAGTGCAAGGAGGCGGTGACCGACTTCCGCGCCAGCCATGACATCATCGACCCGATGGAGACGGTGGACTGGACCGGTGTCTACTGGCAGCGCTCCTGAGGCTACCGTCGCGCCCTCGGGCGCAGGTGGTCCTTGACCTTGGAGACCAGGTCGGCCGGGTCGAAGGGCTTGGTGACCCAGTCGTCGGCGCCGGCGGTGTAGGCCATGCTCCGGTCGGCCTCCATCGACCTGGCGGTCAGCATGATCACCGGGATCTGGGCGCCCGGCCGCTCGTCCCGTAGCCGGGAGCAGACCTCGTAGCCGTCCATGCGGGGCATCATCGTGTCCAGCAGGATCAGGCTGGGCCGCACGTCCAGGGCCTTGTCGAGGGCGTCCTGGCCGTCGTTGGCCACGACCACCTCGAAGCCCTCGAGACGCAGGTTGAGAGCCACGAAGCGGACGATGTCATGGTCGTCGTCGGCAATCAGGACCAGGTTGCCCATACAAGGACAGGCGTCCGACTGGTCCCTATCGATACGGGTCGGTTGCCAGCGCCCGGTCGACCCACCGCCGGAACCGCGACGACGGCTCGACCCGGGCCCCCAGGTCGCGCACCTGCTCGGCCAGCTTCCGGTCCGAGGTCACCACCAGGTAGCCGCCCGGGTCGGGGTCGGCGGCGACCATGGCGACGATCTCGTGGTCGGCGGCGTTGCGGCCCCGCCGGGAGGCGAAGGCGACCTCGACCGCGCCGTGCCGCCCCGGGGCCAGGTCCGGCGGGCGGCGGTCGAAGACGACGGTGACGTCCTCCCCGGTGGCCGCGGCGAACCGGTCCAGCTCCCCGACCAGCCGGTGCACGGCCCCGTCACGGTCGTTCCACCACCGGTCGGGCCGCGACCCGATCAGGTTCATGCCGTCGACCAGCAGGCGCCGCCGCCCGCCGCCTGTGCCGCCCGTCACCTCCGGCTCGTGCCCCATGTCACTGCCCGCCCCGCTGGAATGCTGTTGGCTTGCCTTCCGGGCCGCTTCTATCACGCGGCCAGTGACGAAGGGAGCCACCTGTGGACGAGACCTACTCCTACTGCTCGATGCCGCCGGTGGCCCCGCGGGAGTTCCCGGCCGGGACCGACCCGGCGCGGGTCGAGGCGATCGTGGTCAACGAGTCCAAGTGGGTGAACCACACCGTCCTGCACTACTACTTCTTCGACCGGGAGACCGACGGCGAGCACGTGTTCCTGGCCGACGGGACCAGGCAGTGGCGTCCCTGGACGACCGACAAGGCCCACCAGGACGTCGTCCGCAACGCCTTCGACCAGTGGAAGGCCCAGGGCATCGGGCTGGAGTTCGTCGAGGTGACCTCGCGGGACGAGGCCGAGATCCGGGTCGGTTTCATGGAGGGCGACGGCTCCTGGTCGTACCTGGGCCGCCAGATCCTCGACCGGGGCGCCAACGAGCGGACCATGAACTTCGGCTGGGACCTGCTCCGGGCGCCGCGGGAGGCCGACACCGCCCTGCACGAGATCGGCCACACCCTCGGCCTGCCCCACGAGCACCAGAACCCCAACGCCGGCATCGTCTGGGACGATGAGAAGGTCTACACCAGCCTCGGCGGCCCGCCGAACAACTGGCCGCGGGAGAAGACCCAGTGGAACATCCTGCGCAAGATCGAGCCGGACACCGTGCAGGGCTCCAACTGGGACCCCGACTCGATCATGCACTACCCGTTCCCGGCCGGGCTGATCCTCCAGCCGGAGCAGTTCCGGACCCAGCCGCTGCGGCCGGCCGGCGGGCTGTCGGCCCGTGACCTGTCCTGGGTCAGGGCCTTCTACCCGGCCGAAGACACCCAGGAGCTGCCCGAGCTGCTCCCCTTCCAGTCCCGCGAGCTGGCCATCCTGCCCGGCCAGCAGCGTGACTTCGTGCTCCGCCCGGCCGCCACCCGCGAGTACACCCTCCAGACCTTCGGGGCCTCGGACACGGTCATGGTGCTGTTCGAGCGGGCCGACGGGCAGCTGCGCTACCAGGCCGGCGACGACGACAGCGGCGAGGACCGCAACGCCACCCTCCAGCTGAAGCTCTTCCAGGGCCGCGAGTACGTGCTGCGGGTCCGCCTCTACTTCAGCCAGGGCTCGGGCGAGACGGCTGTCATGATGTGGTGAGACACCTGACGTGAGGTGGTGAGCCGCCCGCTGGACGCCGACGACCTGGAGCAGGCAGTGACCACGGCCTACCTCGCCGGCCAGGTCGCCGAGGCCATGGCCGCCCTCCAGCGGGCCGAGCAGGTCCACGCCCGCCGGGGCGACTACCGCGGGGCCGCCCGCAGCGCCTTCTGGCTCGGCTTCCTGCTGCTCGGCCGGGGCGAGCTGGCCCAGGGCAGCCGCTGGCTGGCCAGGGCCCGGCGGCTGCTGGAGCATGAGCCGCCAGACTGCCCCGAGCACGGCTATCTGCTGCTCCCGGCGGCCTTCAAGCAGCTCGACGGCGGCGACCACGCCGCCACCCGGGCGACCGCGGCCCGGGCTGGCGCTGCTGCGGCTGGCCCAGGGCCGGACCGAGGCCGCCGAGGCGGCCCGGGCCTCGGCGCCGGTCCCGACCTGGAGCGCCTGGACCGGCTGGCCGGGGCCGCCCCCGCGGCCGGCGGGCTGACCGGACGGGAGCTGGAGGTGCTGCGCCTGGTCGCCGCCGAGATCGCCGCCCCCAAGCCCGCTAAGGTGGCAGCGAGCATGTGAGCGGAGGGCTGGTTGCACGAGATCGAACCGCTGCTGCTGGCGGTGATGGTGGCCGTGGCCGGGCTGAGCGTCCTGGCCCGGGTGGTTCGCGTGCCCTACCCGATCCTGCTCGTGCTCGGCGGCCTGGTGCTGGGGTTCCTGCCCGGCATGCCGACCGTGGAGCTGCCCCCCGAGCTGGTCCTGGTGGTGTTCCTGCCGCCGCTGCTGTACTGGTCCGGGTTCTTCTCCTCGCCCCGTGACCTGCGGGCCGACGCCCGGGCGATCTCGCTGCTCGCGATCGGGCTGGTGCTGGCCACCACGGTCGCGGTCGCCGTGGTCGCCCACGCCGTGGTCGACGGGATGAGCTGGCCGGCGGCGTTCGCCCTGGGCGCGATCGTCTCGCCCACCGACCCCCTGGCCGCCAGCGCCATCGGCCGCCGCCTGGGCGTGCCCCGCCGCCTGCTCACCGTGCTCGAGGGCGAGAGCCTGGTCAACGACGCCACCGCCCTGGTCGCCTACCGGATCGCGGTCGCGGCCGCGGTCAGCGGGAGCTTCGTCCTCTGGGAGGCCGGGCTGCGGTTCGTGGTCACGGCGGCCGGCGGCGTGGCCGTCGGGCTGCTGGTCGGCTGGCTGGTGGCCGAGCTGCGGCGCCGGCTCGACGACCCGGTGGTCGAGATCGTGGTCTCGGTGTTCACCGGCTACGCCGCCTACCTGCCGGCCGAGCTGCTCGGCGTCTCCGGGGTCCTGGCCGCCGTGACCACCGGCCTGTACGTCGGCTGGCGGGCCCCGGAGCTGACCTCGGCCCCGACCCGGCTGCTCGGCTTCTCGTTCTGGGAGGTGCTGGTCTACCTGGCCAACGCGGTGCTGTTCATCCTCGTCGGCCTCCAGCTGCGGCCGATCCTGGAGGAGCTCGACGGCACCGCGGTGGCCGTCCTGGTCGGGCAGGGGGCGCTGGTCAGCGCCATGGTGGTGGGCGTGCGGCTCGGCTGGGGGTTCAGCGTCCCCTACCTGATCCGGCTGGTCGACCGGCGCCCGTCCCAGGTCATGCGCCGGGTCGGGGCCAAGGGGCGGCTGATGCTCGGCTGGAGCGGCATGCGCGGGGCGGTGTCGCTGGCCGCGGCCCTGGCCCTGCCCCTGGACTTCCCGATGCGGGACCTGATCCTGTTCCTGACCTTCTCGGTGATCCTGGCCACCCTGGTCGTCCAGGGGCTGACCCTGCCCACCCTGATCCGCCGGCTGCGCCTCGAGCAGGACGACGCCGAGGAACGAGAGGAGCTGCGGGCCCGCCTGGCCGCGACCCAGGTCGCCCTGGAGCGGCTGGACGAACTCGCCGGAGCCGACTGGACCCGCGACGACACGGTGGAGCGGCTGCACGGAACATACGAGTTCCGCCGCCGGCGCCTGAAGGCTCGCGGCGGCTACCTGGAGGACGACGGCGTCGAGGACCGCTCGCTGGCCTACCAGCGCCTGGTCCGCGAGCTGCTCCAGGCCCAGCGCCAGGCCATCGTCCGGCTCCGCAACCAGGGCCAGATCAGCAACGACGTGATGCACCGCGTCGAGCGGGAGCTCGACCTCGAGGACACCCGGCTGGAGATCTGACCGCGGGAGGTGGCGCCATGCGCTTGACCAAGTTCGGGCACTCGTGCCTGCTGGTAGAGGAGGACGGAGCCAGGGTGCTGCTGGACCCGGGCTCGTTCTCGGAGGGGTTCGAGGCTCTGGAGGACCTGACCGCGGTCTGCCTCACCCACCAGCACGTCGACCACCTCGACACCGAGCGGCTGCGGCGGGTGCTGGACCGCAACCCCGGGGTCCGGGTGGTCAGCGACGAGGGCAGCGCCGACGCCCTCGGCGAGGCCGGGGCCGACGTCGAGGTCGTCCACGACGGCGACGAGCTGGACCTCGGCGGGCTTGGGGTGGCCGTCCGCGGGCGCGACCACGCCGCCGTCCACCCCGACGTCCCGCAGGTCCCCAACGTCGGCTACCTGCTCGGCGGGCGGCTGTTCCACCCCGGCGACGCCCTGACCGAGCCCGGCGAGCCGGTGGAGCTGCTGGCCGTGCCGGCCGGGGCGCCGTGGCTGAAGCTGGCCGACGCGGTCGACTACCTGCGCCGGGTCGGGCCCAGGGTGGCCGTCCCGGTGCACGAGAAGGTGCTCTCGGAGGCCGGCATCCGCATCCACTACCGGCAGCTGGAGCAGCTCGCCGGGCAGGGCACCAGCCTCCAGGTGCTGGACGACGGCCGGCCGGTCGAGCTCTAGCGCCTCTGCAGTACGCGCGGTTGCGTAGCCGCATCCTGCGAGTGCATCGGTTCCCACTGGCTGGTTGATGCGACAGTCGACTGGCCTGGCAGCGGTGCCGGGCGTTGTACGACATCTACGCTCAGGGGGAACGCACGTGCGTCGGAGAATGCTCACCATCTCGATGGCCCTGGCCGGGGTGGTGGTGATCGCCTTGCCGGCCAACGCCGCGTTCGAACGGCCGGTGGCCATCTGGCAGATGAACGAGCCCGCCGGGTCCCGGACAATGGTGGACAGCAGCGGGAACGGGCGCAACGGCGCCATCGGCGCCAACGTGCAGGTGGGCGTCGCGCTGTCCGGCGGGGGCACCGGCTACCGGTTCCCCTACAAGCGGCCCAACACCCCGCCGGCCGATCCCGAGCACCTGGTGACGGTGCCGAACAGCACGGCGCTGAACCCGGGCAGCGGCGACTACGCGGTCGAGTTCCGGATGCGCACCACCCATTCCTTCGGCAACGTGATCCAGAAGGGGCAGGCCGGGGCGCGCGGCGGCTACTGGAAGTTCCAGCAGCCCAGCGGCAAGATCTCCTGCCTGTTCCGCGGCTCGGCCGGGAGCAGCACCGCCTCCGCCGGGTCGTCGGTCAGGGTCAACGACGGCAACTGGCACACGGTCCGGTGCGAGCGCAGGGCCACGATGGTCACCATGATCATCGACGGGGTCGTGACCGGCCGGAACCGCAACACCACCGGCACCATCTCCAACACCCGCCCGGTGACCATCGCCGGCAAGGGCAATTGCGACCAGGTCGAGATCACCTGCGACTACTTCTCGGGTGACATCAACTACGTGCGGATCGAGACCTCCTAGGCGCCATCCGCCACCGGCAGCCCCGGGCACCACCCGGGGCTGCCGGCCGTCTGCGGCTAGACTGCGGGTCGGAGGAGAGGAGGCCCGATGTCCAGGCGGACGGAGCAGCGCAAGTGGGGGATCCGCACCCTGCTGTTCCTGGGGCTGGCGGCGGGCTCGATCATCCTGTCCAACTGGATGCGGATGACCGGCAACACCGACGTCATCCTCCTCACCTTCATCGGCACGCTGGTCGGCCTGGTCGGCGCCGCCATCTCGACCGTCCGGGGATTCCGCGCCTGGGGCGGCAAGCTCCCCCGCGAGCAGCCCCCGCCCGACCGCCGCCAGCGCCCCTAGCCCCGCCGGCGGCCGCGGTAGCGGCGGGTCTTCATCCGGTTGCCGCAGACCTCGGTCGAGCACCAGCGGGACGTCCGGCTCCGGGAGTGGTCGTAGTAGACGAACTGGCAGTCGGGGGCGCCGCAGATCTTCAGCCGGGCCAGGGCCCCGGTGGCCGCGGCGGTGGCCAGGTCGGCGGCCAGCCGCTCCAGCGCCGCCGTGACCGGCTCGCCGGTCGCGCCCAGCGTGGCCGCCTCGCCGCCCAGGCCGACCTGGAGGCGCAGCCCCCCCAGCAGCTCGCGGGCGCGGTCGAGGGCCCCCCGGTCGTGGTCGAGGCCCTGGCGGGCGCCGAGCCAGGCCCGCAGCCCGTCGCGCAGGGCGAGGGCCCGGTCCAGGTCGCCGACGCCGACGGCCGCCCGGGGGTCGTCGAGCAGCCGCTGGGCGACCAGCCAGTCCCGCAGCCGGTCCGGGGTGGCCAGCAGCTCGCGCCGCCCGGCCGGCTTGTCGCCGTGCCCGCCGAAGGTGTGGCGGTCGACGGTGTTGCAGAACGCCTCCAGCCGGGCCACCTCGGCCGGGCGGGGATGCCCAGGGTCGTCGTACTCCCAGGCGTACCGGATCTCCACACGGGCCTCCGCGCTGCGGTCGCGACACCATCGTTCGCGATAGCTGGTTGACAGGGCGTGTCGACACCAGTATAAGGCGACAATGGTGTCGATCGATCGGCCACGGGGCCGCTCCCGGTCGCGGGGTGGCCGGCGGCCGGCCCTGGCCGTCCTCAGCGTGGCCAACTCCCTCGTCATCCTGGACGGGCTGATCGTCGCCGTGGCCCTGCCGGCCATCCAGGACGACCTCGGCTTCGGCGGCGCCGACCTCCAGTGGGTGGTCAACGCCTACGTCCTCTGCTTCGGCGGCGGGCTGCTGCTGGGCGGCCGGGCCGCCGACCTGGTCGGCCGGCGCCGCATGGCCGTCGCCGGGCTGCTGGCGTTCGCCGCCGGGTCGGTGGTGGCCGGGCTGGCCCCGACGGCCGCCGTGCTGGTGGCCGGCCGGGCCCTCCAGGGCGCCGCGGCCGCCACCCTCGACCCGGCGCTGCTCGCCCTGCTGGTGGACGAGTTCCCCGAGGGCCGCGAGCGCGACCGGGCCCTTGGCGTCTGGTCGGCCGCCGGGTCGCTCGGGATCCCGGCCGGGGCCCTGCTCGGCGGGCTGCTGACCGCCGCCCTCGGCTGGCGGTGGGTGCTCCTGGCCGCGGTGCCGGTCGCGCTGGCCGCGGCCGCGCTGGTGCGGCTGGTGCTGGACGAGCGACGCGACCAGACCACGCCCCGGCGCTTCGACCTGCCCGGCGCCG
>JASLBL010000611.1 GCA_030146615.1 Actinomycetes bacterium | reverse complement strand
CCAGCGGGACCTCGGGCTTGTCGCCGTTGCCGTTCTCCTCGAGGCCGGCGGCGTTGCCGCGGTTGTAGTCCCAGACCGACTTCTCGTCCAGGGGCACGGCCGAGACGAAGTCGAGGGTCTGGCCCGCCTGGTCGGCCTGCTGGAGATTGGCCAGGAAGGTCGCTGGGGTGTCGGCATCCTGGCCAGGGGCCCGCTCCAGGCCCAGGATCACCTGGCGGAGCTGGTCCTCCTGCTTGACCAGGGTCTCGACCGAGAGCTCACTGGTCTGCCCGGTGGCAGCGAACACGGCCGCGATCAGCGCCTCCAGCCCGGGCGTGGACAGGTTGGGGTCGGTCTTGCCGAGCCGGAAGGCGCCCCACTCGGGATGGCCGAACTTCGCCCAGCCCTCGGGGCTGGTCACGGCCCCGAGCAGGTCCTTGAAGCCGAGGTTCTGCTGGGGCCAGCCGAGCGCCTCGGCCATCGGCTTGGGCATGGCCATGACCATCGGGGTGGTGGCGATCTTGGGGTACTCGAGCGGGATCAGGACCGCCTGCTTGGTGGCCTGCTGCCGGAGCGCGACCTGGAGCGCCCAGGCCGAGGAGGCCGGGACCCAGACGTCGGGCCGCACGCCGTGGGTGGCCTCGTCCCAGCCGGTCGAGAGGGCGCCCGCCACCTCCACCGAGTCGGTGCCGCGGACCTGGACGTCGACGCAGCGGTCGTCGGCGGCCGGCCGGCGCCGCTCGTACTCGGCCGCGGCCTGGGACACCACCCCGGCCTGGTCGGGGGAGACCACCACCTGGAGTGAGACGTCGCCGGCCGGGCAGGCCTGGCTCTGGGCCGGCTGGTTGTAGAACACCACGAACCCGCCGATGCCGAGGGCCAGGACCAGCAGGATGCAGGCGGCCGCCAGTAGCGCAGTCGGACGCCGCCGGCGCCGCTGGGCCAGATGCCTGCCGCCAACCGATGCTCGCTCGTTCTCCATATGAAATCCGGCCGCTTCCGGCCGGCCGGCGCGACCGGGGGTCGTCCGCGCCTCGGCGAGCCGGACCGACCTGGCTCCACCGTGTCCGCAGAGATTGCCGCGTTCCATGCCGGTGTGCAAAATCCGGCCCGGATCGGGGGGTTCGTCGCACTTCTGGTGGGGTCGATCGGGAGGAAAATGCTGTTCGGGTACTCCGTACGATCAAGCCTGCTCAGGAGGCTCGCGAGGGTCCGGCGGCGGATCCCAGAAGCCCGTCAGCCACCGGAACCGGCCGTCCAGGTTGGTCCCGGCCACGTTGGTGCCGGTGGCCAGGATGGCCTCGCCCGGGCCGACGGCCGCCCAGCCGAAGCGGACCAGGCCGTGGCAGGCCTCCGGGGCGCCCCGGCCGACCAGCCGGGCCCCGCCGGTCAGCCGCTGAACCATGCCGATGTGCTCGGCCAGCGGTCCGGCGCCGTCGACGGCGGCGGTCGGGTCGCGGAACCGGCCCCCGTCGGCCAGGCAGCGCCCGAGCAGCTCGGCCCGCCGGGCCGGGTCGGGCTCGTTCCAGGCGGCCAGCCAGTCGGCGACACGCTCGCCGAGCACCGGGGCGAGCTGGTCGGCGGCGCCGGCGAGGGCCAGGGTGGCCAGGGCGTTCCGCCAGCCGGCGACATGGGCCAGTGGCGGCTCCCCGGCGGGCAGGCCGGTGTGGCGCAGGCGGACCTCGGTCCCGTCGGCCACCGGCGCGAGGGTGATCTCCACGGTGGAGGAGCCGGCCGGAACGGCCTGCCCGTCGCCCTCGTAGCCCCAGGTGAAGACGATCCGCCGGTTCAGCTCGACGGCCACGACCTGGCCGCCGGCAACCTGCCCGGTCGGGTAGCCGACCCGGAGGCGTCCGCCGGGCTCGGGGCCGAGCACAGACCCCTGGCCCATCCAGCGGGCGAAGCGGGCCGGGTCGGTGAAGTACCGGAAGATCGTCTCGGGCCGGGCCGCGATCACAAGGGTGACCTCGACCGGCCGGCCGGGGTCAGCCATCGGCCCCCCGCTCCTCGGCCTCGGCCAGGGCCCTGAGCTCCTCCAGCCGGTCCCGCCAGAGGTCCTCGAGCACGTCGCCGAGCGGGCCCAGGTGCTCGCGCCGGGCCTGGTACAGGCGCCGCCGGCCGTCCCGGCGGACCGAGACCAGCCCGGCGTCGTGCAGCACCCGCAGGTGCTGGGAGACGGCCCCGAAGGTGACGTCGAAGCTGGCCGCGATCTCACCGGCGGGCCGCTCCCGGTCCCAGACCAGGCGCAGGATCTGCAGGCGGCGTGGCTCGGAGACGGCCCGGAGGGCTGCGACGCTCATGGGCTGATACTATAGTTGTCACTAAACTATCGTCCAGGCGCGACCGCGGCCGGTCAGGCCGAGGGGCCGGAGGCCTGGTCGAGGAGCTTGGCGATGGCGCCCTCGTCGACGTCGCGAGGCACCGGGATGCCGCGGACCCAGTCGATGTCGCCGACGCCGGGGTTGAAGGCGCCGGTGCCGTCGGGGAGGAAGGCGTGGGGCGACCCCTCGACCCCCCGGCGTCGCCCCTCCGCCCAGTCGGCGATCACGCCCCGGCGGTGCCCGCCGCCGTCGAAGGCGTCGAGGAACTTGGCCCGCTCGAGCCCGGCCTCGGCGGCGATGTCGGCCAGGGTGGGCCGGATCGACAGGTCGCGGCGGTCGAGGAAGAAGGCCCGGCGGGCCGCCTCGTCGAAGCGGTCGGCGGCCAGGGGCCCGCCCAGCTCGCCGGCCACCTTGAGGGCCTCCATGGCCGGCAGCATGGTCGACGGCCAGGTCTCCCGCCGCGGCGGGGCGAAGTGGTCCGGCTCCAGCTGGGTCAGCACCGGGATTTCCTGGCTCAGGGTCTCCCAGGGGGTGCCGCGCTCATTGACCAGCTCCAGCGGCCAGCAGCGCCAGGCCACCGGCGGCTGGCCGACGGCCGTCCTGGCCCGGCGCAGGCGGATGCTGAATACATAGGCCCAGGGGCAGTGGAGGTCAGAGAAGACGGTCAGCACGCGCGGCTCCTAACGAGGGGGACCTAGAGAATCCAGCTCATGGGCGAACTCGACGAGGTTGTGCCACCCTGGAAGATATCGCCGCAGGGTCCTGTGGAAACCGGTCGAAGGGCCGGCGACCCGGGACTCTCGCAACCGGAGTCTCGCGTCGGTCGAAGGGCCGACAGCGAGCTCCCGGCGGTTACCCGGCGGCGGCGCCCGTCGCTGCCCGCCGCCGTCCGGGGCTCCCTCCTCAGTCCGGGTCGAGGGTGTTGCACTTCTTCCGCTGGTTCGTGCAGCCTACCGGCGTGCGCTCCCGCCAACGGTGGTTGCCCTCCCTGGTCCTGGCGCTCGGCCTGGTCGTGGGATGGATGGCGACGCCGGCCGCCGCCGCTCCGACCGCACCACGGGTCGAGGCGCGGACCGCCGTGGTCATGGACGCCGCCACCGGGGCCGTCCTCTGGCAGCGGCAGGCCCACCGGCCGGTCCTGGTCGCCTCCACCACCAAGATCCTCACCGCCATCGTGGCCAACGACCACTACCCGGCCAGGAAGGTGCTGCGGGTCCCCGAGGCGGCCGAGCGGGTCGACGGCACCCGCTTCGGCTACCGCACCGGCTGGCTGATCCGCCGCGACCAGCTGCTCACCACCCTGCTGCTGGTCTCGGCCAACGACGCCGCCGAGACCCTGGCCGCGGCCTGGCCCGACGGCGGCCGGGCCGGCTTCCTCCGGGCCATGCAGGCCAAGGCGGCCGAGCTGGGCTGCACCGACTCCACCTGGCGCGACCCCTCGGGCCTGGACGCCTCCGGCCACAAGGCAAGCGCCGCCGACCTGGCCGTGCTCGGCCGAGCCCTGCTCGAACGGCCGGCCCTGGCCAAGCTGGTCGGCTCCCGGGTCGCCCCCTACACCTGGCCAGGCGGCCGCAAGACCGTCCTCGGCAACCACAACCACTTCGTCGGCCGCGGCCGCGACCCGGGCGCCCTCGGGATCAAGACCGGCTACACGACCAAGGCCGGCTCCACCATCGTGGCCGCCCAGCGACGCGGCAACCGCACCCTGGTCGTGGTCGTCCTCGGCTCCAAGGTCATGTACGACGACGTCCGCGCCCTCTTCAGCTACGGCTTCAAGGTCAAGCCCAAAGTCGGCGCCGAGCTCCTCGGCCAGCTCCCCGACCCCCCGGAAGCCGTCGACCCCGACCCAACGCTTCCCCCAGCCGCCGACCGCATCACCGGCCGGGTCTCGGCCACCCCCTCCCCCCTGGTCGAACGCCTCGGCCTCCACCTCCTGGCCGCCCCGGTCCCGATAGCCGCCCTCGCCGGCGCCGCCTGCGTGCTGTTCGGGGTGCTGGCGTTGGTCTGGCACCGGCGTTAGCAGGGTCGGGCCGCCGCACCCGCCTCCTTGTCCTTGGGCCCGACCGGGCGTGTCGCACCCTCACCCCGGGATCTTGGGGCCCCCGAACGGGAGGGTAGCCCGCGGCCGGAAGAGTTGCTCGCCGCTGTCCACAGCCCCTCCCGCGCGCCCTCAGCGGCCCTTGCGCGCCCTTCGCGCCCCCCAGCGACCCCGGCCTCGGCGACCCCAGCGACCCCAGCGACCCGGCCTCGGCGACCCCAGCGACGCCACCCCAGCGACCCCAGCGACGCCGCCTCAGCGGCCGCAGCGACCCCGGCCTCAGTGGTCCCGGCGCGGCCTGGCCCGGAGCCCGAGGGCCCGGAGCTCCAGGTCGGCCAGGGGCTCGTACTCGCCGGCGCGGAGGGCGCCTGCCGGGTCGGGAGTGACCCGGTGCAGCTGGCGTAGGGGCCGGTTGGCCACCGCTCGGATGGCGAACAGCTCGAGGTCGGCCCCGTCCAGGCGGAGCCGGCTGGCGGCGCCGGCCTCCCGGGCCCAGGCGACCCGGCGTGGGAGCCAGACCAGCAGCAGGGCGATGATCGGGACGGCCGCGGCCACCACCCCGAGCCACAGGGCGAGCTGGTGGACGACCTCCTGCTGGGTCGCCCCGGCGTCGGCCAGGGTCCGCCCGACCCCGGCCAGCCGCCCGAACGGGTCGCGGAGCTCCTCACCGACCACCGGCAGGCGCCCGACCTTCTGCTGGATCTCGGCCACGTCGCCGGCAAAGTCGGTCCCGGCCCGCTCGATCCGCGCCCCGGGGGCGGCCAGCTTCTCGACCAGCCGGTACAGGGTCAGCCCGGCCGCCACACAGGCGGCCGTCCAGGCCAGCACGCCCAGGTCTCCGAGCAGCTGCCGGGCCCGCAGCCCCGTCGTCTCCGCGTACAGCTTCACGGCGGCCCGCCGCGCCGGCTAGGCCTGGTGGCGGCGGAACACCACCACCGCGTTGTGGCCGCCGAAGCCGAACCCGTTCGACATGGCCGCGTCCACGTCGGCCTTGCGGGCCTGGTTGGGCACGTAGTCGAGGTCGCAGGCGGGGTCGGGGTCGGTCTGGTTGATGGTCGGGGGCAGGATCCCGTCCCGCAGGGCCAGGACGGCGGCGATGCCCTCGACCGCCCCGGCGGCTCCGAACAGGTGCCCGATCATCGACTTGGTCGAGGAGACGGCCAGGCTGTCGGCGTGGTCCCCGAACGCCAGGCGGATGGCCTTGGTCTCGGAGACGTCCCCGGCCGGGGTCGAGGTGCCGTGGGCGTTGACGTAGCCGACCGCCTCCGGGGGCAGGTCGGCCGAGCGCAGCGCCCGGCGCATGGCCAGGGCGGCCCCGCTGCCGTCCTCGGACGGGGCGGTGACGTGGAAGGCGTCGGCCGACTGGCCGAAGCCGACCAGCTCGGCGTGGACCGGCGCCCCCCGGGCCAGGGCGTGCTCGCGCTCCTCCAGGATCAGGGCTCCGGCGCCCTCGCCCATCACGAAGCCGTTGCGCAGGGCGTCGAAGGGCCGCGAGGCCTCGGCGGGGCGGTCGTTGAACTTCGTCGCCAGGGCGGTCATCTGGGCGAAGGCGATCAGCGCGACCTGGACGAAGGCCGACTCCGAGCCGCCGGCGATCATCGCCGTGGCCTCACCGTGCCGGATGGCCTGGAACGCCAGGCCGATGGCGTGGTTGGAGGCCGCGCAGGCGGTGGTGGTGCAGAAGTTCGGCCCGCGCAGGCCCAGCTTCATGGCGATCTGGCCGGCGGCGGCGTTGGGCATCAGCTGGGGCACGGTGAACGGGGAGACCCGGTTGGGGCCCTTCTCGCGCATCACCGCGTCGCTGGCCAGCAGCGAGCTGATGCCGCCGATGCCGGTGGCGAACACCACCCCGGTCTCGTCCTTGTCGACCCCGCCCTCGATGCCGCTGTCGTCCCAGGCCTCGCGGGCCGCGGTCAGAGCGAACTGGGTCGAGCGGTCCAGCCGCCTGGCCTCCTTGGGCCCGAGGCTGGCCGCCGGGTCGAAGTCCAGGCACTCGGCCGCCACCTTGGACGGCACCGGCTCGGGGTCGACCAGGCTGAGGGGACCGACGCCCGACTGGCCGGCACAGATGGCGTCCCAGTAGGCCTTGACCCCGACGCCGACCGGGGTGACCGCACCGAGCCCGGTGACGACGACGCGCTGCAACTTCCTACCCCACCGCCGTCTGCTTGGAGATCACCAGGTCGGCCGCCTCGCCGACGGTCTTGACGCCAGCGATCTGGTCGTCGGAGATCTCGATGCCGAACTTCTCCTCGAGGGCGAGCACGACCTCGACCAGGTCGAGCGAGTCGGCGTCCAGGTCCTCCTTGAAGCGGGCGTCGGCGGTCACCTTGTCCGCCTCCACGCCCAGCTCGGAGGCGAGCACGTCCTTCATCGTCTCGACAACTTCCTCGCGCGACTGCGCCATCTCCTCGTTCTCCTTGGTGCCGGGGGCCACGATGGCGGCTCAGGATGCCGCCCGTGCCGACTGCCAGTCAACTGACCCTTCAGGTGTTACGCACCCATCGTCATGCCGCCGTCCACGGCCAGGACCTGGCCGGTGATGTAGCCGGCCTCCTCGCCGGCCAGGAAGCCTACCGCCGCCGCCACCTCCTCCGGTGTGCCGAGCCGCCCGACCGGGATCTGGCCGAGGGTCGCCTGCTTGGCCTCGTCGCTCATGGCGTCGGTGAGCTTGGAGGGGACGTAGCCGGGGGCGACGGCGTTGACGGTGATGCCCCGGCCGGCCACCTCCCTGGCCACGCTCCTGGTCAGGCCGAGCAGGCCGGCCTTGGAGGCGGCGTAGTTGGCCTGTCCGGGGTTGCCGACCAGGCCGACCACGCTGGAGATGGAGATCACCCGGCCCCAGCGCCGCCGCAGCATGCCCCGCAGGGCCTCCCGGGTGCAGCGGAACGCCGCCACCAGGTTGACCTCGAGCACGTCGGTGAAGTCGTCGTCGCGCATCCGCAGCACCAGGCCGTCGCGGGTCAGCCCGGCGTTGTTGACCAGGATGTCGACCCCGCTGTCACCGGCGGCCGCGACCAGCTCCTTGGCCGCTCCCGGGTCGCGCAGGTCGGCCTGGGCGACCACCGGCTCGGCCCCGGCCGCCTTGACCAGGCCGGCCGTCTCCTGGGCTCCCTGCTCGTCGGAGCCGTAGGCGACCACGATCCTCGCCCCCTGGGACGCCAGGGCCACCGCGCATGCCCGCCCGATCGCTCCCGAGGCCCCCGTGACCAGCGCCGTCCGCCCCTCCAGACCCTGATCCTGCCCCTGGGCCGCGGTCAAAGCGCCGCCTCCGGGACCGGGCCCCGCAGCGGCGGGAGCATGTCGACGCCGTCCCACAGGGTGCCGTCGAGCAGCCCGCGGACGATCGGCATGGCCGGCTGGGTCGGCTCCTCCGGGGCCGGCTCGGCCGGGTTGGGGAGAGTCCAGTCGACCACCGCCGAGCCCCAGGCCAGCCCGGCCCCGAACGCGGTCAGCAGCAGCCGCTGTCCCGGCCGGATCTGGCCCTGCTCCCAGGCCTCGGCCATGGCGATGGGGATCGAGGCGGCCGAGGTGTTGCCGTAGCGGGCGACGTTCATGACCACGTTGCTCATGGGGGTCTTGAGCCGCCGAGCGGTCGCCTCGATGATCCGCTGGTTGGCCTGGTGGGGGACGACCAGGTCGATGTCCTCCGGCTTCAGGCCGGACCGCTCGATCGCCTCCAGGCTGGACGCTGCCATGGCCGTGACCGCGCCCTTGAAGACCTCGCGGCCCTCCATGACGATGTAGTGCCGCCGCTCGGCCACGGTCCGGCTGTTGGCCGGGAACCGCGATCCGCCCGCCGGGGTCATGAGCAGCCGCGACCGGCCCCCGTCGGCACCGAGCGAGAACGCCCGCACGCCCCGCTCGCCGCGGCGCAGCACCACCGCACCGGCCCCGTCCCCGAACAGGATGCAGGTGCCCCGGTCGGTGTAGTCCGAGATCCGCGACAGGGTCTCGGAGCCCACCACAAGGGCTGTCTCGGCCGCGCCCGAGTCGACGAACTGGGAGGCGGTGGCCAGCGCGTACACGAACCCGGAGCAGCCGGCGATCACGTCCATGGCCGCGCCCCTGGTCATGCCCAGCTCGAGCTGGAGGATGCAGGCCGCCGAGGGCAGGGTGTAGTCAGGCGTGGCCGTGGCCACCATCACCAGGTCGACCTCGTCGATGCCGATGCCGGCGACCTTCAGGGCCTGCTCGGCGGCCCGCTTGCCGAGCAGCGCCGTCGAGTCGTCCGGGCCGGCGACCCGGCGCTCCTTGATCCCGGTGCGCTCGGTGATCCACTGGTCGTTGGTGTCGACCAGCTCCTCCAGGTCCGCGTTGGTCAGGACGTACGGCGGCACGGCAACCCCGAGTCCAACGATCTCGGCGGGCACGACGGCTCCTTTCTCCGGCGCGGGGGATCGGCGGTTGGGGGCGGTCAGAAGGGCCGGAGGCTCAGCAGGATCTGGCCGGGCGTGACCAGCTCGCCCTCCCAGGCGAGATGAGCCATCAACCAGCCGCGGAAGGGGCTGCGGACGGGGATGCTGGCGGCGCCGTTGCGGACCTCGCCGAGGAGGTCACCCGGCTCGACATAGGGTCGCTCGTCGTCGTAGCGCGACGGGCTGACCGGGTAGAAGCGGCCGTGGCCGGGCGAGACGGCGAACCGCTCGGGCAGCACCACCACCTCGCCCTGGCCTTCGCCCTTGGCGGCCTCCGCCTTGGCCGCGTCGCCCGCGTCGCCGTCGGCCTGGGCTCGCAGGGCGTCGACGACGGCGACCACGCCCTCGGCGTTGGCGGCCGACAGGATCCGGGTGCCGTCGACGGTCCGCTTGATCAGCCCGCCCAGGACGGTGCCCGGGCCGACCTCGACGAAGGTGTCGACCCCGAGGGCGGCCATCCGGCGGACCGACTCGGTCCAGCGGACCCGGCCGGTGAGCTGGCGGGCCAGCAGCTCGCGCAGCTCTTCGGCGCCTGTGACCGGCTCGGCGGTGGCGTTGGCGACCACCGGGATGGACGGGTCGCGCAGCGGGGCCGAGGCCAGGTGCGGCTGGAACGTCTCGACCGCCGGGGCCATCAGGGGCGAGTGGAAGGCGCCGCCGACGTTCAGCGGCACCACCCGCTTGGCCCCGAGCTCCTTGGCCGCGGCGGGGAGCCGCTCCAGGGCGGTCCACTCGCCGGACACGACCACGTTGCCGGGGGCGTTGTCGTTGGCCACGGCCAGGACCTGGTCCTGCGCGGTGGCCTCGACGGCCATCTCGACCCCTTCGGCCGACAGCCCCAGCACCGAGCTCATCGACCCGGGCCGGGCGTCGGCGGCCCGCTGCATCGCCTCGGCCCGCCTGGCCACCAGCAGCAGCCCGGCCTCGAACGACAGGGCGCCGGCCGCGACCAGGGCGGAGAACTCCCCGAGGGAGTGCCCGGCCACGTACTCCGGCCGCGGCACCCCGGCCGCCTCCAGCGCCCGGAGGGCCGCCACCGAGACACAGAAGATCGCCGGCTGGGCGATGTAGGTCTGCCGCAGCTCGTCCGGGCTGGCCGTCCGCAGGGTCTCGGCCAGATCCCAGCCCAGGCAGGCGCTGGCCCACTGGTACAGCTCCGCCGCCGTCTCGTCGAACTCAGCGAAGTCCAGGCCCATCCCTGGCGCCTGGCTACCCTGACCTGGGAAGACGAACGCAACACTCATCGGCTGACTGGCACCTCTCAGGTGGTTCGACATCGACGCCCCGGCCGACCTGACACCGACGTCGGCGTCAGGATCGGTAACCGCCCAGGGGCACGATCAGACGGCAGGACTCAACCCCCTAGACCCCCGGAGTTCCCCCCAGGTTACAAGTTCCCCGGAACCCCGGGCCGAACCCCGGGCCCAACCCTCGTAGGACACCGCGGGGCCGCTCGGGTTTCTGTTGCCGGGTCAGTCGTCCTGGGGGCGGGAGGCGGCCTTCTCGCGGATCTCGTCGACGATGGCGGGGTCGGCCAGCGTGGTCACGTCGCCCAGCTCCCGCTGCTCGGCAACGTCCTTGAGCAGGCGGCGCATGATCTTGCCGGAACGGGTCTTGGGCAGGTCGGGGGTGAAGATGACGGTGGTCGGCCGGGCCAGCTTCCCGATCTTGCGGGCCACGTGCTCCCGCAGCACCTCGGTGGTGTCGTCGGTCGCCTCGACGTTCCCCTTCAGGGTCACGAACGCGACGATCTGCTGCCCGGTGGTCTCGTCGACCTTGCCGATACAAGCCGCCTCGGCCACGTCCTTGTGGTCCACCAGGGCCGACTCCACCTCGGTGGTCGAGATCCGGTGCCCGGAGATGTTCATCACGTCGTCGACCCGCCCGAGCAGCCAGAAGTAGCCGTCCTCGTCCCGCTTGGCCCCGTCGCCGGCGAAGTACTTGCCCTCGAACCGGCTCCAGTAGGTCTCCCTGTACCGCTCCGGGTCGCCGTAGATCCCGCGCAGCATCGCCGGCCACGGCTTGTTGAGCACGAGGTACCCGCCGCCCGGGATGCCGACCGAGTTGCCGTCATTGTCGACGATGTCGGCGTCCACCCCGGGGAACGGGAAGGTCGCCGACCCTGGCTTGGTGGCGATGGCCCCGGGCAGGGGGGTGATCATGATCATCCCGGTCTCCGTCTGCCACCAGGTGTCGACCACCGGGCAGCGCCCGCCGCCGATGTTGGTCTGGTACCAGACCCAGGCCTCGGGGTTGATCGGCTCACCCACGCTGCCGAGCAGCCGCAGGCTCGACAGGTCGTGCTTCTCCGGCCAGTCGGTACCCCACTTCATGAACGTGCGGATGGCCGTCGGCGCCGTGTACAGGATCGTCACCTTGTACTTCTCGATGATCTCCCACCAGCGGTCCTTGTCGGGGAAGTTGGGCGCCCCCTCGTACAGGATGCTGGTGGCGTGGTTGGCCAGCGGGCCGTAGACGATGTAGGAGTGGCCGGTGACCCAGCCGATGTCGGCCGCACACCAGTACACGTCGGTGTCGGGGTGCAGGTCGAACACCAGCCGGTGGGTGGTCGACACCCCGGTCAGGTAGCCGCCGGTGGTGTGCATGATCCCCTTGGGCTTGGCTGTGGTCCCCGACGTGTAGAGCAGATACAGGAGGTCCTCGGCGTCCACGGCCTCGGGCGGGCAGTCGGCCGACTGCCCCTCGACCAGGTCATGCCACCAGACGTCGCGCTGGTCGTCCCAGGCGACGTCGTTGCCGGTCCGCCGCAGGACCACCACCTTCTCGATGCTGGGGGTCTCCGCGACCGCGGCGTCGGCGTTCTGCTTCAGCGGCACGACCTTGCCGGCCCGCCAGCCCTCGTCCTGGGTGATCAGGACCTTGGCCTCGGCGTCGTTGATCCGGTCCCGCAGCGCGTCCGCCGAGAACCCCCCGAACACCACCGAGTGCGCGGCCCCCAGCCGCGCGCAGGCGAGCATCGCCACCGGCAGCTCGGGGACCATGCCCATGTAGATGTTGACCCGGTCGCCCCGCTGCACCCCGATCGACTTCAGCCCGTTGGCGAACCGGGCGACGTCGTCGCGCAGCTGCTCGTAGGTGATGGTCCGGGTGTCGCCCGGCTCGCCCTCCCAGTGGTAGGCGACCTTGTCGCCGCCGCCCGCCTCGACATGCCGGTCCAGGCAGTTGTCGGAGACGTTCAGCTGCCCGCCGACGAACCACTTGGCGAAGGGCAGGTTCCACTCCAGCACCTGGTCCCATGGCTTGGTCCAGCGCAGCCGCCCGGCCTCCTCGGCCCAGAACCCCTCGAGGTCCTGCTCGGCCTGCTCGTGCAGTGACCAGTCGGTGACCAGCGCATCGGCCTTGAATTCGTCCGGCGGGGGAAAGGTCCGCCCCTCGGAGAAGAGGTTCTCGATCGCGGGACTGCTCTCGGCCATGCAATCCGCCTCCCTGCGGAAGTTCTTGTTCCCCCGAAGCTTACTCATCTGGCCTGGCAGCGAAACGCGGCTGTCCACACTCCCGGGCCGGCGATCGCGCGCCGGGCCGAAGCGTCGGCGGAGTTATGCACATTCTCGCCGGAGCGTCTTCCACTCGGCCGGCCGCATGGCCATCCTTCCCGGCGCCGGACCGGCCAAGCGCCGCCGCCCGGTCCGCCGAGCCCCACTCCAGGTACCGGGAGGACGCCCGTGGCCCTCGAACCCGTTCCGTCGACACCCCCGCTGGTCGTCATCGCCCACGACGATCCGGGAACCGCCGACTCCCTGCGCCACGCGGTCCAGTCCGCAACCGGCTGGCAGGTCGTGTTGGCTGACCCCAGCCCCGCCGGCCTGGCCGCCGCCCTGGCGGCCGGCCCGTCGGTCGCCCTGATCGGCTGCGCCGCGCTCGCCAGCGTGCCGGCGGACTGCCACACCCCGATCGTCGCCATCGGCGACGACGACCGCCCGGCCGACGTCCGGGCCGCCCTCGCTGCCGGCGCCCGCAGCCTGCTCGCCTGGCCCGACGGCGTCGCCGACCTCCCAGGCGAGCTGACACGGGTCGCCATCCCCGCCCAGTTAGCCTCCGCCCCCAGCCACGCCGGCCTGGTCGTCGCCACCCGCGGCGTCCAGGGCGGCGCCGGCACCACCACAGTCGCCATCCACCTCGCCGCCGCCTGGGCCCGCTGGGGCCCTACCCCGGTCCTGCTCATCGACCTGGCCGGAGGCCTCGCGTTCCGCCTCGACCTGGGTGCGGTCTCGACCTGGTCCACGCTCCTTCCGTTCGTCGGTTCGCCGGTTGGGGCGGTCGATCCGTTCGAGGAGTCAGGATCCGAGCCGGTAGTGGGGGCCACCGATCCGTTCGTGGGATCGACGCCCGAGCCGGTGGGGAGGATCACCGGTTCGAATCAGGAACTGGCACGCGAGCCGCTGGAGCGCGCCATCGACCCGTTCCCCGGTGCGGCTCCTGAGCCGGTGGTGAGGGTCGCTGACCCGATCCGGGGGCTTGCGGGGGAGCAGCTGGCGGGTACCGTCGCTCCGGCCAGCGGCAGGCTGGACGCGGCGACCCTGGTCGGCACGCTGGCCGAGCCGTGGGCCGGACTGCTGGTCCTGCCGCTCGCCGGGCTTGCCGATGGCGCGCCAGAGCCGCCGCCCGAGCCCTGGGTGGTGCAGCACGTGCTGGAGGTCGCCAGGCCGGCCTGCCGCGTGGTCGTCGTCGACCTGCCCGCCACCGACGGTCCCTTGGTCGAGTCCGTCCTCTCGCAGGCCGACGCCCTGGTCGCCGTCGGCCGCTGCGAGACGGCTGGCGTCCGCGGCCTCCAGGCGGCCATCGACGCCTGGACGGCGTCCGGGCGCGACCGCGACACCGCGGGCGCCGTCGTCACCGGCGTCCGGCCCCGGGCGCCTCTGGCCCCGCGTGAGGTCCGCGCCGTCCTCGGCGACCGCCTCTGGGGCCTCATCCCCACCGCCGCCGCCGAGCTGGCGGCGGCCGCCGAGGACGGCATCCTCCTCCTCGACCGCCAGGACCTCTCGGCCGTCCAGGCCATGGTCACCCTCGCGAACCGCGTGGTCCCGTTCGCGGCGGTCTCGGCATGACCCCGCACTCCCGGTCCCCAGACCGGCGCGGGGTCGGGTACCCGCCGCGTACCGGCAACGGTCTGGCCGGCTCGGTCCACATGGGCATCGATGGCTCGCCCGGGGTTGGCATGGCCGGCGGCTCGAACGGCATCGGCGGAGCCGGCTCGCGCGACGTAGGCACAGTCGGCCCGGCCGGAATCGGAGGGGCGGGCGGTTCGATCCGCCTTGGGCCGCCGTTTGGCACCGGGCCCGGCGCTACCGGCATCGGGCTGACGACGAGCAGCCGCGGGTCGGGCGCGATCGGGATCGGGCCGACGGCTGGCGACAGCGACCCCGACGTGATCGGCGGAGTGCCGCCGGGCCTGGTCCAGCGGGTCCAGCGACACCTGGCAGCCGCCGGCGCGGTCGCGGCCGATACCGCCGGACTCCAGACCGCGGTTACCGAGGCGCTCCGCGAGGACGGCATCCTCCTTCCCGCGGCCAGCCTGGCGCCGATCGTTCGGGCCATCGGCGACGAGCTGACCGGGCTCGGCCCGCTCGCGCCGCTGCTCGCCGATCCCACCGTCACCGACGTCCTGGTCAACGGGCCCACCGACGTCTGGGTGGAGCGCGCCGGCAGCATCGAACGGGCCGCTGTGCGGTTCACCTCGGCGGCGGCCGTTGCCGCCATGGTGCAGCGAGTGGTCGCCCCTCTCGGGCTGCGCGTGGACGAGTCGCGTCCCTGGGTCGACGCCCGCCTTCCGGGCGGCGAGCGGTTCCACGCGGTGCTGCCACCACTCGCCCCCGACGGCCCGGTGGTCACCATCCGCACGTTCGCCAGGCGCCGGCTCCAGCTCGGCGACCTGATCGACCGTGGCGCTCTCGACGTGACCACGGCACGCCTGCTGGAGGCCATGGTTACCGCCGGGATCGCCATCGCCGTGTCCGGCGCCACCGGCACCGGCAAGACAACCCTGCTCAACGTCCTCGCCACCGCCATCCCGTCGAGGGAACGGGTCGTGACCATCGAGGACGTCGCGGAGTTGTCCCTCCCCGGCCCCCACGTCGTCCGGCTCGAGGCTCGCCCACCCAACGTTGAGGGTCGAGGCGAGGTCCCGCTGCGCGAGCTGGTCCGCAACGCCCTTCGCATGCGCCCCGACCGCATCGTCGTCGGCGAGGTCCGCGGCCCGGAGGTCCTGGACATGCTCCAGGCCGCCAATACCGGCCACCGCGGTCTCATGACCACGCTTCACGCCGGCGGCCCCGATGAGGTCCCCGCCCGCCTCGAGGCCATGGCCCTGACCGCCCCAGGCGCCGGTCTCGACGTCGTCCGCCGCCTCGTTAGCGGTGGCATCGGGGCAGTCGTCCACCTCGAGCGCGCCCCCTCCGGCCACCCAACGCGCCGGGTCACCGCGATCGCCGAGCTGGCCACCACCGACGACGGTCCACCCCGGGCCATCCCCCTCCGAACCGCCACCTCCAACACCGAGCTCTCCGCAACCGGCCACGTCCCCCGCTGGGCCAACCAGCTGGACCCCAGGGTCCTCCCGGCCTTCGAGCCCACCCACCTCGCTGGTCGAGTCCGGGTCCTCTGCCCCCGGAGCCCCATCCGATGACCGCTCACACCCAGGATCGGTCCCGCCCTGCACCGGCTGGGGTCAGCACCACCCGCCAGAAGCCCATCGGTGAGATGAGGACGCTGCTGTGCATCGTGGGAGCGGTAGTGCTGATGACCCTGGCCCATCCGATCCCGTTCCGAGCGCGCGGTTCTCGCTGGAGCGACGACAAGCTGAATCGAGGGTCGCCTTCGTTGGGGCCCTGGAGGGCGACGGGGAGGTCGCGGAGACCTGCACGTCGATCGGCCTCCCTGGAGCGCCCCGGTGCCGTCTCCCGACTCATTGACCCGACGAGACTCCCAGCTTCGGCGCATCCCGGCGCAGCGGGAACTGCAAGTCAGGATCCGTATCCACCTGGTCCGCCTGGGTTTCTCGACCGATCGAGGCCGCCGGTCCCGCCTGGCGTTGTCGACCCGTCCGGGCTGCCCCAAGGATTCGGCGCGTCCGGCCTGCCCAGTGGCCCCGACCCGTCAGGCCCGCCGACGCCACCCAATCCTCTCGACGGCTCGCCGGGCATCACCGACGTGCTCCGGCAACCCAGGGAGGCCAGCGGCAGCGTTCACAGCGATCACCCGAGAGGTCCCGTCGGTACGTCGATGGCGCGGATTCCTCGACCGGGCCAGGCGGCGAGGGTCCGGCGAGAGATCGAGGAAGGGGTTCCGGAGGTCATCGACGTCCTCCGCGCAACCGTGGCCGCCGGCATCAATCCTCGGCGCGCCCTGCAGGCCGCGGCCGAGGGTGCCCCGCCGGCCCTGCACGCCGTCCTCAGCCAGGCGACCCGAGCGGCTGAGTCGGGGACCGGGGCTGGTCGTGCGCTCGCCAAGGCCGCCGAGGGGGAGCAGCTGAGTGAGCTGGTCCTTGCTGGAGAGGCGCTCGACCTCGCGGAGACGACCGGTGCCCCGCCCGGTCCGGTGCTCGCGGGCGTGGCCGCGGCAGCCGTGGACCGGGTTCGGTCCAGACGAACCATGATGGCTGCCACCGCCCAGGCTCGCCTCTCCGCCCGCGTCGTGGCCGCGATGGCTCCGGCCTTCCTCGCGGTTCTCGCCCTCACCTCTCCGTCGGACGCCGCATTCCTGGTCCGAGAACCGCTCGGCTGGGGAACCCTCGCCACGGCGGCGATCCTCGAGTCCCTTGGCATCTGCTGGGCCAGTCGCATCGTTCGAGGGCCTGCATCATGACCAGGCGACAGCCACCACCCAGGCGTCTGTACGACCCTGCCGATCAGGACGGGCATCCGTCCCCGCGCCTCCGCCGTCGCCGTCGCCGTCGCGGGTCATCTGCCGCCAGCACTCGGATGCCGACCAGTCGGCGGTTCCCAAGGGCCGCCGCGAGGAGGCCGCCCAGTTGGCTGGTTGCCAAGGTCGGCGTTGCCAGACCGCTGGGTCGGCTGGTCGGCGGGATCGGCGCAGCCCTGCTCGTTGGCGCCACCCTGACGACGGCCGCTCCGGGTTTGGCCGTAGCCGCGGTATTTGCCGTGGCCGCTTGGCCAATCACGGCTCGGGTTGTGCGACGGCGCGCGGCCGCCCGGCGACTGGCCGTGCGGCGTGAGGCGGCACCCGCCGTCCTCGATCTGCTCGGCGCGGCCTTGCGCGCCGGCCTCAACCCACACAAGGCCGTGCTCCGAGTCGCCGAACGAGCTCCCGCCGTCCTCCAGGAAGACCTGAGCCTCGCGGCGGCCGTCCTGCGCCTCGGCGGGACCCCGGCCGCCGCGCTCCGAGAGGCCGCGGCCCGGTCGGGACTCGACGAGTTCCGCGCGGCGGCAGCCGCCCTCGAGGTGGCCGAACGCTGGGGTGCCCCACCGGCGGCCAGGGCTTCCGCCGG
>JASLBL010000368.1 GCA_030146615.1 Actinomycetes bacterium | reverse complement strand
GGCCGCCAGGGCCACCTCGGCGAGCTGCTCGGGCTTCTTCACCGGGATGGTGCGCCCGCCCTCCAATGACGTCTCGATGGCGCAGAACCGGCACTGGTCCGCGTTCCCCCAATAGATGCAGGTCTGGATCACGGTGCTGGCCAGTGAGTCCAGGTGGAGCAGCGCGATCTTCCAGTATGGGGTCCCGTCGTCGGTCTGGAGGTCGTAGAAGCTGGGCCTGGCCGGCAGCGTGGCGCTGGCCAGACGCCGGTCGTCGCGGTACACGCCCCAGCCCTCGCGCTGTTCGCGCCGGAGGACGTACGGGGAGCTCGAGGCGAACCCGCTGACGTGCGGGAACGTGACCGGGATGCCCTCGATCCAGATCATCCCGGCGTCGGCGGGGCCAGCTCCCCCGCGGCGGCCCTCCTCCATCGGCGCCTCGACCCGCACACCGAGGCTCTGCACCTCGGCGATCAGCGGCCCGAGCCCCGCGCTGGAGCGGGTGTTACCACTTGTGTCCATAGAGCGCCTCGAAGTTCTGGTGGAGGATGCGGTCCTTGAGCTCCTTGCCGACCGGCTGGCCGGCGATCTTGTAGTACTCGCCCCAGAAGTCGCTCCACGGCTCGTCGGAGGCGAACAGCACGCGGTCGTGACCGACGCCGCGCCGCTCGATCTCGGTGAGGAGCCAGCGGACCCCGAAGCCTACCGCCCAGGTGACGTCCGTGTAGACCTTGTAGCCCTGCTCGACCCAGTCCAGGAAGCGCGGGACGAGACGGATGTGGCCGCTGACGCCGCCGCCGAAGTGGACCAGGTAGAGCTTGGTCCGCTTGCCGTAGCGCTCCACCAGCGGGATGAAGTTGTTGAGGTCGGAAGCGCCTCCCGGGCTGGTGTGGAAGTGGAACACCAGGTCGTGCTCCTCGGCAGCCCGGAAGCAGGCCTCGGCGATCTCCCTGGTTTCGTCGTCCCAACTCTCGGGGTTGGGGTTGCCGCCGAGCAGGAACGTGGTCTTGAGGGCCACGATCCCCTCCTCGCCTGCGTGCTCGAGGGCCTGGAGGGTCATCTCCTTGTTCTGCGGAAGGAACGAGACCCACAGCCCTCCGCGCAGGCGGTCCGAGGACTTGACCGAGTCCAGCACGAGGTCGTTCAGGGAGAACGGCTGCTGCTGAACGGGGATGCCATAGTTGGACAGCACCAGCGCGCGCTCGACGCCGAGTTCGTCCAGGTGCTGGAGGTACTTCTGCGTGGTCGGGAACTCGTAGACGGTCGGCTTCACCGGCTCGGCGAGGTCGTAGAACTTCCAGGCGGCCATCTCGCCGATGTGGCTGTGCCCGTCGATGGTCCGGCTGGCCACGCGCTCCTGGTTCATCTGTCGGCCTCCACAACTCGATCCGGATGCCCTTGCGACGGCGGCCCGGTCTCACATGCCCGGCGCAGGGCCGCGACGGCCCGCTCCCAGGCCGCCGGGTCGTCAAAGGTTCTCGGCGCGGCGGCCGGCTCCTCGTCCCTGGCCAGCTCGCCGCTGACCGGGTCCATGCTGGCGGCTTCGACCCCGTACCGAGGAAGGTAGGTATCGGGATCGAGCTCGACGAAGGAGTGGATGGCCACGCCGGTGGGGACGTGCAACTCGACCCGGGAGGACACGGCAGCGGCGAAGGGATCGGGCGCCTGCCCGCCGGACAGCTCCTGCAGCACGACCCAGCGCTCCCCCTTCGTCGTCGCCTCGTGGACCCGCGCGGCGACGGCGGCCCGGGCGGCAGCGGCCTTGACCTCCCGGTACCGCAGCGCGAAGGCCGCCCCCGCCGCCACACCCAAGTCGAGTCCCTCGGTGGGGACCCCGGCCCGGGCGGCGGTTCGAGCGGCCTGAGGCACGCCCTCGCCCTCGCCGAACGCGGCGGCCAGCGCCTCCGGGGTCGACAGGCCCCCGAGGTCGTCCGCCATCGCGCGCACGAGCGCCAGGTAGCGCTCGTACAGGTCCGGCCGGGCCATCACCACCGGGTACAGGTGGCGCTCGGCGAGGTTCCAGCGCTCGACCAGCTCAACAGGCGCTTGGCTCATGGCGGGAACCGGGAGGGCACGAGTCCGGGCATGGGCGGTCCGCGTGTCCGCGTCGGCTAGATGTTCCAGGTGTTGAGGACGAATGCCCCCTCCTTCCAGGCGGTGAGGGCGGCGTCCAGGACGTCGCGTGGGTGGATGGGCTTGACGCCCTTCAGCATGTCGGATTCACGCATGCCGTACAGGGCCGCGGCGGAGAAGCGGCAGGCAAAGACCTTGCCCCCCTCGTCCATGAATGTCTGGAGCTGCCGGTTGTAGTTCATGTTCCCGGGGAAGGCCTCGTCGCCCACCTTGGGGAACCCGCGGGTCGCGGAGGCGATCAGCGAGCCGGGGCCGAACAGGACGATGTTGGTGTCGAAGCCCTTGCGGCGGATGCGCGTGGCGGTCAGGAGGTTGACGACCGATACGGAGCTCTCGAAGGGGATGCTGTGGATGAAGATGTACGCCTTCTGGCCAGGCTCTGCCTGGTGGTCCTCGAAGACCTTGTCCTCGTAGTCGACGATTGCCTGACCGGCGTCGACGCGCTCGTCCACGAACTGTGCCATGCCCAGATCCTTTCTCTGAACGTGGCCCGCACCCCACGTGCGGGCTCCTTTCCGAGGCCTGGTCGATGGATCCTGCTCCTCACCTCGCGGCGGCCGGGGGCGGTCCTCGCCGTTGCCAGGAACGTCGATGGCTCCCAGGCATGCCGAGGATGACGGCGTGCCGCACCTTCCACGGGAGTCTCCGATAGACCGGCACGAACAGGCGCTTCCAGAACAGCTCCTGGAGGCCTCGCCGGCCCACCGGACCTGGCCGGCTCAGGTAACGCCGCGCCAAGTCGGCCTGTGCGGCCTCGAGCAGGTACCTCTCGGAGTTGCGCCGGACCCATTCGAAGAACCGCATGGTCAGCCCTTCCCGCCGCTGAGACCGTTCTGCGCCGCCAGCGCGATCGGTTCGTAGAGCGCCCCGATGGCGGGCGAGTACACGTTCACCATCCAGGCGAGCTCCTCGAGCGTCACGCCTTTCCTGGCAGCCATCGCGAGGAAGTCGCACCGCTCCTTGATGCCCTCGCCGCCGACGAGCTGGGCGCCGATCAGGCGCAGCGTGCGCGGCTCCGCCAGCAGTTTCACGCGGATCTTCTTGAAGTCGGGGTAGTAGCGGGCCCGGGAGATCCCCTCGGCCACCCCGGTGACGAAGGGGATGCCGAGCGCGGTGGCGATGGTCTCGCCGAACGACACACCCCCGATCATCCACTTGCCACCCACCATGCCCCACGGCACATAGACCGGCTGGTAGCTGCGCGACCTGCCGCCCGCGCCGGCGCCGGCGACCTTGCCCTGGGCGTAGGCGTGGCTGCCGGACAGGCCTTGGACGGGGATGTTCGTGCCCCCCTGGGGGACCTCGATGCAGTCGCCCGCGGCGAATACCCCGGATGCCGAGGTGGCCATGTGCTCGTCGACGATGATGCCGCCGGTGGAGCCGGTCTTGATGCCCGCCTGGCGGGCCAGCCGGTTGTTGGGGAGCTTCTTGGTCCCCATCACCACCATATCGACCGGGACGTCGCCGCCGGAGGTCTTGACCGCCCGCACGCGTCCCGTGCCGAGGAGCGCCTCGACTCGCGTGTTGAAGTGGAGCTTGACGCCCATCTCGCGCCAGGAGTCCTCCACCGGCTGCATGATGTCCGGGTCGGCGATGTCGGCCATGGCCCACGGATGGGGGTCGACCAGGTGCGTCTCGATGCCCCGGTGGGCCAGGGCCGTGGCCATCTCCACGCCGATCGGCTGCGCCTCCACCACCGCGGCGACCTTGGTCCGCTCGAGGATCTCGTCCCAGCGCATCGCTTCGCGGATGTCACGGACGTAGTAGATGCCCTCCAGGTCGATGCCAGCGATGGCAGGCCGCTCGTACTCGAAGCCGGTGGCGATCACCAGGCTGTCGAACGGCTCGTCGTTCCCGCCCTCCACGCTCAGCCGGCGGGCCTTCAGATCGATGGACCGCACCCACGTCCCGTAGCGGATGTCGTAGCCGAGCTGCTGGTAGTACTCCCTGCCCTGAAGGATGAGGCGGTCGAAGGTGTCGATCTCCCGGCCGTGGACGTAGGGGATGCCGCAGGGGCTGTAGGCCACGTCCTGCTGGTCGGTGAAGACGATCACGTGCGCGTCGGCGTCCGCCTGCTTAGCGGCGCCGGCCGCACCCATCCCGGCGGCGCTTCCGCCGATGACCGCGATCCGCCTGGCCATGACACCTCCCCTGACTTCGAGGGTTCATCATCGTACAGCTTCATCCTCTATAATGCAGGTCACGAACGTGGCCTTTGGGACTCAGACCCGGAGGGAAGAGCGGCGCGCCAGGGAGCGAGTGGATGACCGTGCAGTTGGACGAGGCGATCGCCGCCATCGGGGCGAAGGTCCGGCAGCTCCGCAAGCAGCAGAACCTTTCGCTGGAGGAGCTGTCGCGGCGGGCCGGCGTCTCGGCCACCGCGATTCACAAGCTCGAGCGCAACGGCATGGTGCCGACCATCGCCACGCTGATGAAGCTCGCGCTGGCGTTCGACCGCCCGGTGAGCTACTTCGTCGACGAGGACGGTGCACCCCCTTCGGTCTCGCTCGTGAAGGCGGGTGAGGGCAGGCCGGTGCTGACGTCCAAGCGGGGCTTGCGGCTCGAGGGGGTCAGCGGCCCCTACGGGTCGTTCCAGCTGGCCGGGGCGGTGGCCGAGGTGGAGCCGGGGGCCGACAGCGGCCCGAAGGAGATGGAGCATCCCGGCGAGGAACTCGTCTTCCTGCTGGAAGGCGCACTCGTCTTCCGGGTCGGCGGCGAAGAGCTCACCCTCGGCCCCGGCGACGCCCTGCACTTCCGGACCGACCGCCCCCACCGATGGCGCAACCCGGGCGACCGGCCGGCTCGCGCGCTGTGGACGACCATGCGCCCGTCGTGAGACCGGGTGCCGGCGAAGGTCGAGGAACCACGTCGAGCAGATGAGCACCGTTGTGATCGCCGTCGGGGGCAACGCCGTCCTCACCAAGGGCGAGCGAGGGACCTTTGAGCAGCAGCTGGCCAACATGGCGAGGCTGGCGACGGTGTTGTCGGAGCTGTTGCGGGACGGCCATCGGGTGGTGTTCACCCATGGCAACGGCCCCCAGGTCGGCAACCTCGCCATCCAGCAGGAAGAGGGCGCGAGCCTGGTGCCACCGCAGCCGCTGTTCGTCCTGGGGGCGATGACGCAGGGGCAGGTGGGCCACCTGATCACGGCGGCCCTCTGCAGCGGCGGAGCCGCGCGGGAGCGGCCCGTGGCCACGATCGTGACCCACGCCCTGGTCGACCGCTCCGATCCGGCGTTCCACCGCCCGACCAAGCCCATCGGCCCCTTCTACCTTCGGCATGAGGCGGAGCGGCTGGCGCGGGAGCGGCACTGGCACGTGACCGAGGATGCCGGCCGTGGCTGGCGTCGAGTCGTGCCGTCCCCGGAGCCGCAGGGCTTCCTCGAGGCGGACGCCATCCGGGCGCTGGTCGAGGCCGGGTTCGTGGTCGTGGCGTCGGGTGGAGGTGGGATCCCCGTGACCCGGGAGGGGGCTGGAATCCGCGGCGTGGACGCGGTGATCGACAAGGACCTCTCCGCCCAGCGGCTGGCGGTGGCGGTCGGCGCGGACATCCTGGTGCTGCTCACCGGAGTCGACCACGTGTGGCTCGGCTTCGGCACGGCGCGCCAGCGGGCGGTCGACACCATGACCGTTGACGAGGCCGAGAAGCACTTGGCGGCCGGCGAATTCCCGCCCGGCAGCATGGGCCCGAAAGTCACCGCCGCCGTTCGCTTCGTCCGGTCCGGAGGTGAGCGGGCGGTCATCACCTCCCCGCCTCGGGTGCGGGAGGGACTGGCCGGAAGGGCCGGGACGAGCGTCATCCCCGGGCGGGTCCCGGCGGGTGCGGAGCGGCCCCGGTGAGCCCGCTGCGCGTCCGGACGCGCGGGGACACCTATGTGGACTCGGTGAAGCTGATGGGGGCCACCCGGACGATGCTCGAGCAGCCGGGCGTGGGCTGGGCGGCGGCGGTGATGGGAACACCGGCGAACGTGGCCATGCTCGCCGGCGAGGGCTTCGGGACCGACCAGCTCGAGGGTGTCGGCGCGAACGACCTGGCCCTCGCGGTCCGGGCGGGGACCGAGCAGGAGGCCGAGGCCGCCCTCGACGCCGGGATGGGCGCGCTGGCCGAGGCGGCGCCCGCGCCCGCCGGGCGCGCGGAGCGGGCGCCGCTGACGCTGGAGGAGGCCGTCGAGGCCATGGGCGGCGCGAACGTCGCCCTGGTCTCGGTCCCGGGACCATTCGCCGCGCTGGAGGCGCACAAGGCCCTTTCCGCCGGCCTGCATGTACTGGTGTTCAGCGACAACGTGCCGCTGGCCGACGAGGTAGAGCTCAAGGTCAGGGCGGAGCGGCTCGGCCTGCTGGTCATGGGCCCCGGCGCCGGGACCGGAATGCTCGGTGGCGTCGGGCTGGGATTCGCGAACGTGCTGCGCCCGGGACCGGTCGGCGTGGTCGCCGCGGCCGGGACCGGAGCGCAGGAGGTCATGACGCTGGTGGACCGTTGGGGTCCCGGCGTGTCCTGGGTCGTCGGGGTGGGTGGCCGCGACCTCCATGGGAAGGTCGGCGCGCGCATGACGCGCCTCGCGGTGCGGGCGCTGGAGGCGGACCCGGCAACCGAGGTGCTGGTGCTGGTGTCCAAGCCGCCGGCGCCGGCGGTCGCGCAGTCACTCCTGGCCGACCTCGGGGGCAAGCCGACGGTCGCC
>JASLBL010000291.1 GCA_030146615.1 Actinomycetes bacterium | reverse complement strand
CTCGTACGGCTCGTCGCCGGCGGCCGCCAGCGCCGCCTCGGCGTCCCCCAGCAGGTGCTCGGCCTCGTGCACGCGGCCCACGAGCAGCGCCCAGACCGCCTGGGCCAGCAGCAGCCGGGGCCGGGAGCGGACCAGTTCGGTGGGCAGCGCCTGCACCCAGCGGTCGACCGTGGCGCCCTCCGCGCGCTGCAGCAACGCGTCGAAGTGCCGCTCGATCAGCCGGGCGGCCCGGACCGCGTCGCCGGCGGCCAGGGCATGGCGGATGGCGTCGTCGGCCAGCCCGGCCTGCTCGCACCAAGCGGCTGCGGCCCGGTGCAGCTCCGCCACCCGGTCGGGCCGCTCTTGGGCCAGGCGGGCGCGGAGCAGGTCGGCGAACAGCTGGTGGAAGCGCCACCAGCGGCGCTCCTCGTCCAGCGGGATCAGGAACAGGTTGGCCCGCTCGATGTGCTCGAGCAGCTGCTGGCCGTCGGCGCGGCCGGTGACCGCCTCGCACAGCGGCCCCGACAGCCGTTCCAGCACCGAGGTCTCCAGCAGGAATCGCACGAGGTGCTCGGGTTGGCGGGCTAGCACCTCCTCGGTGAGGTAGTCGAGCACGTAGCGGTGGCTGCCGGTGAAGTTGGCCACAAAGCTGGCTGGGTCGGCGTGGCCGGACAGCGACAACGCGGCCAGCTGCAGCCCGGCGACCCAGCCCTCGGTGCGGGCCGCCAGTGCAGCCACGCTGTCGGCGGGTAGCTCCAGACCGGTCGCCGCCCGCAGCAGCGCGGCCGTCTCCTGCTCGGTGAAGCGCAGGTTGCCTTCGCGGAGCTCGGTGAGCTGGCCGCGGGCGCGCAGCCGGGCCAGCGGCAGGGGCGGGTCGGCGCGGCTGGCCAGCACCAGCCGCAGCTGCGGTGGCAGGCGCTCCAACAGGAAGGCGAGGCTGTCGTGCACTGGGGCTGCCTCGACCAGGTGGTAGTCGTCCAAGACCAGCACGACCTCGTCGGGCAGGGCGACCAGCTCGTTGACCATGACGGTCAGCGCCGCCTCCAGCGGCGGCTGCTGGGCGCCTTGGAGCAGGGCGGCGACCTGTTGATGGATGCCGGCCCGCAGCCCGTCCAGGGCGGCGGCGAGGTACCGCCAGAACCGGGCGGGGTCGCTGTCGCCTTGGTCCAGCGACAGCCAGGCGATCGGCTGGCGGCTGCTGCGGGCCCACTCGCCCAGCAGGCTGGTCTTGCCGAAGCCGGCCGGCGCGCAGACCAGGGTCAGCTCGTGGGCCGTCCCGTGGGCGAGCCGTTCCAGCAGCCGTGGACGGGCCAGGACGTTGGGGCGGGCCCGCGGGATGTGCAGCTTGGTAGCCAGCAGGGCGTCCCGTTCCGACGTGGGGGCCTTCGATGGCGTCGTCGTGGGCGGCTCAGTCATGGTGCCTCGGGCGCGCTGGTTCCCGTCCGACGATGGCAGCTTCCTGGGCGACTGATTGTAGTGGCTGGCTGGGCGGGCGCCCGAGCAGCGCGTGGTGAAGATCCCACCTGGGGTCCCACCTTGGAGGGATGCCCCCGCCCCGGACCGGTCCCTAGCGTGCTGGTGTGAGACGAACACCAAACGGCGGGAACCGCCCGTCGTGCCAGCGTGGGAGGTCGTTCATGAACCAGCGGCTGGATCGCGATCAGGTCGCCTTCAAGTCAGAGGGCGATGTCACCCTGGCCGGCTACCTCTACCAGCCCGCGGACGGGCCGGCGGCGCCCCTGCCGTGTGTGGTCATGGCCCACGGCTTCAGCGGCACCATGGACCGGCTGTTCCGATATGCCGAACGGTTCGCCCAGGCCGGCATCGCAGTGCTGGCGTTTGACTACCGCAACTTCGGGGCCAGCGGCGGCCAGCCCCGCCAGCTGATCGACCTCCAAGGTCAGCAGGCCGACTGGCGCGCCGCCATCGGCTTCGCCCGCCAGCACCAGGCAATCGACGCCCGGCGCATCGCCCTGTGGGGCTCCTCGCTGGGCGGGGCCCACGCCATCACCATCGCCGCCGCCGACCCGGCCCTGGCCGCGGTGGTGGCCCAGATCCCCTGGCTGGGGGACGGACGCTCGGCCGGAACCAAGCTGCGCCACGCGCTGCGCCGGTCCTCGCTCAAGCTGACCGCGGCCGCCGTGCGCGACGCCTTCCGGGCCAGGCAGGGCCGGCCGCCGCTGCTGGTGCCCGTCCTCGGCGAGCCAGGCACCACGGCCATGTTCACCGATCCGGAGGCCCGGAAGGCGCTGGCCGCCAAGGGCACCGAGGGGACGCTGTGGCGCAACGAGTTCGCCCCCCGGATCGTGTTCCGCCTGGCCCGCTATGCGCCCGCCGAAGTGCTGGATCGCCTGGCCATGCCGCTGCTGGTCTGCCTGGCCGACCGGGACCAGGACATCCCCGTCGACTGGGCCCAGGCGGTGGTCGCGCGGGCGCCGAAGGGACAGGTGCGGCGCTATCCCGGGAGCCACTTCGAGCTCTACCACGGCCCGCTGTATGAGCAGGTCGTCGCCGACCAGCTCCAATTCTTCAGGGCGCACCTGTTCTCCGCCGCGGCGGTGACCTGACGCTCCGTGGCTGGACCGAGCACCTCGAGCGGGAAGGTATCGCCATGCTGATCGGACATCACCATGCGCCGGGCCTGTTCGACGCCGGCCCCTGCCGGGCCTACGCCCGCCAGGCGGGGCCTGCTGGACCACAACGACCGCGTCCAGCAGGAGGAAACCCAGCTCCGGCAGGCCGGGGAATGGGCTCGTGCGGCCCGCCGGCACGCCCACTGGGCGCTGGGGTCCTCCGGCATCGGGGTTCTGCTGGCCATCCTCGCCCTGCTGACGCGATGAGCAAGCCAGGAGGTGAGCAGCCAGACGAGTCACCGGCCCACTACGAGATCCGCGTGCGCGGCGTGCTGGACAGCCGCTGGTCGGCATGGTTCGAGGAGCTGCGGCTCACCAGCGACGAGGCCGGCCAGACCGTGCTCACTGGACCGGTCGCCGACCAGGCAGCCCTGCAC
>JASLBL010000164.1 GCA_030146615.1 Actinomycetes bacterium | reverse complement strand
CCGGCGCCGGCCAGCTGCGCCGCGGGCGCGGGCGGCTCGGCGGCGGCGGGGCGCCCGGGGGCGGCGGCATCGTCCCCTACCTGTTCCTGGCCCCCTACCTGATCCTGTTCGGCCTGTTCGTGCTGGCCCCGTCCGTCTACGTCATCTGGATCAGCCTGCACGACTGGGACTTCCTGCTGCCCGGCAAGCCGTTCGTGGGCCTCCAGAACTACCTCAACCTGTTCAAGCCCGGCACCGTGACCAGCGGGCCGTTCTGGCAGGCGATGACCGCCACCGGCAAGTTCGTGCTCTACAGCGTGCCCCTGCTGGTGGCCATCCCGCTGGCCGTGGCCGTGATGCTCAACCAGAAGTTCCCCGGCCGGAACTTCTTCCGGGCCGCCTTCTTCGCCCCCTACGTGCTCGGGGTGGCCGTGGTCGGGATCCTCTGGCGGTTCCTCCTCGACCCCAACATCGGCCTGGTCAACCACGTCCTGGACCGGATCGGCATCGACACCAACATCCCCTGGACGACCCAGACCCCGTGGGTGTGGGCGGCGCTGGTCGGCCCGACCATCTGGTGGACGCTCGGCTTCAACACCGTGATCTACCTGGCCGGCCTCCAGGACATCCCCAGGGAGCTGTACGAGGCGGCCAAGGTCGACGGGGCCAGCCGCTGGCAGCAGTTCCGCAACGTCACCCTGCCGGGGCTGCGCCCGGTGCTGGTCTTCGTCATCACCATCACCATCCTGGCCTCGGCCAACGTGTTCGGCCAGCCGTACCTGATCACCCAGGGCCGGCCCGGGTTCGAGACCCGCTCGGCGATCATGTACATCGGCCAGGAGGGGCTGCGCGAGTTCCGCATGGGCAACGCGGCCGCCATGAGCTTCCTCCTCACGCTGGCCCTGATGGTGATCAGCGTGGCCAACTTCCTGCTGTTCCGCGAGCGGAGGGAGCGCTGACATGGCGACGGCAACCGACACCCGGCCGCCGGCCTCCGAGCAGGCCCGGGGCCCGGTCGGCGGCACCAAGCCGCCGCCGCTGGCCCAGCGGGCCGGCGCCTACGCCGGCCTGCTGCTGCTCACCGTGCTGTTCGTCAGCCCGCTGGTGTTCATGGTCACGACCTCGTTCAAGACCAACTTCGAGGCCACCCAGCCGACCTGGATCCCCAAGGACCCGACCACCGAGGGCTACACCTTCATCTTCAACGCCACCCAGACGCCGGTGCTGCGCTGGTTCCTCAACAGCCTGCTCGCCGCGGCCGGGCAGACGCTGCTGATCCTGGTGACGGCCTCGATGGCCGCCTACGCCCTGGCCCGCATGGAGTTCCCGGGCAAGCGGCTGCTCACCGGGCTGATCATCGCCACCATCTTCATCCCACCGATCGTGCTGCTGATCCCCAACTACGTGATCGTTTCCGAGCTCGGCTGGCTGGACAGCCTGACCGCGGTGGTCGTGCCCGGCGCGGCCGGCGCCTTCGGGGTGTTCTTCCTGCGCCAGTTCTTCGTCTCGCTGCCCAGGGAGCTGGAGGAGGCGGCCGTGCTCGACGGGGCCAGCCGGTTCCAGATCTTCCGCAAGGTGATCATCCCGCTGTCCAAGCCCGCCCTGGCCACCCTGGCCCTGCTCAGCTTCCTGACCAACTGGAACGACTTCCTGTGGCCCCTGTACGTGCTGTTCAGCCCCGAGCGGCTCACCCTCCAGCCGGGCCTGTCGACGCTCCAGAGCGCCTTCACCACCGACTACGCCACCATCATGGTCGGCGGGGTGATCGCCAGCGTGCCCGTGCTGGTCCTGTTCATCTTCGCTCAGCGGTTCATCATCGAGGGTGTCTCCCGGAGCGGCCTCAAGGGCTAGGCGTGGGCCGCGGCCGCCTGGCCCGCCTGGTGCTGGCGCTGGGACTGGCGTCGGCAGTCGCCGGCTGCGGGGAGGACGGGGGCGACGGGGGAGCGGGGCCGGCGGCGACCACGGCGGCGCCGCCCCGCCAGTTCACCAACCCGGTGCTGACCGGCAACTTCGCCGACCCTCACATCCTCAAGGTCGGCGGCACCTGGTACGCCTATGCCACCGGCGACCTGGTCGTGAACCTCCAGGTGGCCCGCTCGGCCGACCTGGTGCGCTGGGAGCGGCTGGGCGACGCCCTGCCCGAGCTGCCGGCCTGGAGCGTCCTCCAGAAGGGCCTCACCTGGGCGCCCGAGGTGGCCAGGACCCCGGCCGGCTACGTGCTGTACTACACCGTGCGCCACGCCGCCTCCGGTCGCCAGTGCGTCTCGGCGGCGGTGGCCGAGCGGCCCGAGGGGCCGTTCCGGGACCGCCGCGGCGCGCCGCTGGTCTGCCAGACCAGGCTCGGCGGGTCGATCGACCCGCACCGCTTCGTCGACCGTGACGGCACCGCCTACCTGCTCTGGAAGAACGACGGCAACTGCTGCGGCCTGCCCACCGAGCTGTGGGCCCAGCGGCTGGACGGCGACGGCCTGGAGCTGGCCGCCAAGCCCAGCAGCCTCGGGGTGCGCAACGACGCCGAGTGGGAGGGCAACCTGATCGAGGCCCCGACACTGTGGCGGGAGGGGGACACCTACTACCTGTTCTACTCGGCCAACGACTACGGCAGCCCCGACTACGCGGTCGGCTACGCCACCGCCACCAGGGTGCTCGGCCCCTACCGCGACGGCCCCGGCAACCCGATCCTGCGCAGCCGCGGCTCGGCCGCCGGGCCGGGCGGGCAGGCGGTGGTCCAGGCGGGCGGCGGCCTCTGGCTCGCCTACCATGCCTGGGACAGCGCGGCCGTGGGCGACGACGCCGGGGGCCAGCGGGCCATGTGGCTGGACCGGCTCCGCTTCTCCGGCGGCCGCCCGAAGGTCGACGGCCCCACCGACACTCCCCAGGAGGCGCCGTGAGCGGTCGGCTCCGCCAGGCGGCGCTGGTCACAGGGGTGGTGGTGGCGGCGCTACTGGCGCTGCGGGCGGCTGCGCCGCTGGTATCGCCGCCACGCTCGGCCGTCGCCGAGATCGCCTCGTCGCGCCCGGCCGTGGCCACCCGCCCGGCCGAGCTCGCCCAGCCGACCGGGGCCAGCCTGCTCCTGGGCGGGGAGGACGGCCTGCTCCGGGTCGACGTCGACGCCCGCACCGTGCGCCCGATCCCCTTGCCCGGCCGCCGGTTCGAGACCGACCGGGGGCTGATCCGGCGGGACGGGACGGTGGTGGCCGTCCACGGCGGGACCGCCTGGATCGCCACGGGCGAGCCCGGGCGCCGGCCGATCCGGCTCGGCTCGGCCTCCTACGCGCTGGCCGCGACCGACCCCCGGCGCGCCTGGCTGGTCGAGGAGACCGGCGACCCCGAGCGCTGGTTCCGGGTGCGGGAGGTCGAGATCGGCCGGTCCCCGGCACCACCCCGGAGGCTGGCCCGCGGCAGCCTGCCGCTCGGCCAGCGGCCGGTGGCCGCGGCCCCCGGCGGACTGCTCCTGGACGTTGTCGGGCCGGAAGGCGGTCTGGCCGCCTGGGACCCGCGGACCGGGCGCCTGCGGCACCGGTTCGGCACCCAGGCACCGGTGACGGTGGTGGCCGTCAGCGGCCGCCGGGTCGCCTGGGTCGAGGGGACCACCCTGCACCTGGGCGACCTGACCAGCGGCCGGGCCCGGGTGGTGCCGCCCCCGGCCGGCAGCGACGGGTTCGCGCCCGCCGGGGCCTTCTCGCCCGACGGGCGCCTGCTCGCCGCCGTCACCCAGGTCGGCTTCTCGGTCCGGCCCGCCCTGGCGCTGGTCCCGGTGGATCGGGGCGACGCGGTGCGGGTGGCCGGGTCCGACGGGGCCCTCGCGGACCGCTGCTCCCCCTGCCTGGCCTGGGCGCCCGCCGGCGACTGGGTGTTCTTCAACCGGCTCGGGCCGGGGTTCGGCATCGGCGCCTACCGCCTCGACCATCCACCGGCGGCCCGGGTGCCCCTGGACGTCCCCGGCTCGTTCCCTCCGAGCCTCCAGACCCTCTGACACAAGCGAGGTGCACGTGGGCGAGATCGTCGACGCGGCCGTCGCGGCCCTGGAACCGGCCGGCGACCGGTCCTGGTCCCTGGACGGCGCCTGGGAGCTGTACCCCGGCGACCACCAGCTGGCCGCGCTCGGCGGGCTGGAGCCGATGCCGGTCCGGGTGCCCGGGCTGTGGGAGGCCCAGGGCCTGCTGGAACTGGACGGCGTCGCCTGGTACCGGCGCCGGTTCACCCTCGGCGACCCCGGCGGCCACTGGACGCTACGCTTCGGGGCGGTGATGGACCTGGCCGAGGTGTACCTGAACGGCCGGCCGCTCGGCGGCAACGACCTCCCCTTCACCCCGTTCGAGCTCGACCCGTCGGCCGCCCTGGCCGCCGGGCCGAACGAGCTCGCCGTCCGGGTCACCGACCCGCCGGTCCACAGCCCCGAGCACCCGCGGCTGCCGCACGGCAAGCAGGGCTGGGCCAACCAGGTCTTCCCCAGCCCGCCCAGCCTCTACATGACCTACGGCGGCATCTGGCAGCCGGTCACCCTCCGCCGGCACGGGCCGGCGGCCATCCGCTGGGTGCGGTGCTCCAGCGACCCCGACGACCTGACCCTGACCGTCGAGGTCGAGAACGTCGGCGGCGACCCGCTGGCCGTGCGGCTGGGCGCGGCCAGCGTCGGGCTGGCCGCCGAGCGCCACCTCGAGCTCGCCCCCGAGGCCTCCGAGGAGACGACCATCCGGCTGGGGGCGACCGGGGCCGCCCGCTGGCGGCCGGACGACCCGGTGCTGCACGAGGCGGTGGTCGAGGCCAGCGCCGGCGGGGTGGTCAGCGACCGCTCGGCGGTCCGCTACGGGCTCCGCCGGGTCCGGGTCGAGGGGGACCGGCTGCTGCTGGACGGCCAGCCCTACCGGATGCGCAGCGCGCTCGTCCAGGGGTTCCGGGCCGACACGCTGTACGCCGAGGGCGACCGGGACGCCATCCGCCAGGAGGTCGCCGCGGCCAAGGCGGCCGGGCTCAACACCCTGCGGCTCCACCTCAAGGCGTTCGACCCGCGCTACCTGGACGCCTGCGACGAGCTGGGGATGCTGCTGCACTGCGACCTGCCGGTGGCCGAGCCGATCGCCCACGACGACCTCGACGGCCAGGGCGAGCTGGCCGACCGGTGCGCCCGGGCCGCCACCGCCCAGGTCCGCCGGGACGCCAACCACCCGAGTGTGATCCTCTGGTCGGCCATGAACGAGCTCGGCCTCGACCACCTGCCGTCCCGGGCCCGGCCGGGCTACGAGGGGTTCGCCCGCCGGGTCGCCGGGGCCGTCCGCGACGCCGACCCGACCCGCCCGCTGATCGAGAACGACTGGATCGAGCCCGACCCGGAGCGGGTGTTCACCACCCCGGTGCTGACCGCCCACTGGTACGGCCGGCTGCACGCCGCCTGGCTGGCCGAGCTGGACGCCAAGGCCCGGCGCTGGGCCGGGCTGGGCCGGCCCCTGTTCGTCACCGAGTTCGGCGACTGGGGCCTGCCGGAGCTGGCCGACAACGACCGCCAGCCCTTCTGGTCCCCGGCCGGCTGGTACGCCAAGGCGATCGCCGAGCTGCCCTGGCCGGGGTCGGCGGCCGAGCTGATCGAGGGCACCCAGCGCCACCAGGGCCTGTCCGACCGCCTCCAGGCCGAGGTGCTCCGCCGCCACGGCCACCTCGGCGGCTGGTGTGTGACCGAGCTGACCGACGTGCCCTGGGAGCTGAACGGCCTGTTCGACCTGGAGCGGCGGCCCAAGCGGCCGGCCCTGGCCGAGCTGTCCCGGGCCTGCCAGGACGTGCTCCCCATGCTGGCCCTCTCCAGCCTGGTCGTGGCCGCCGGCGGGACCCTGGCCGCCCCCCTCCACATCGCCAACGACGGCCCCCCGCTGCCCCAGGTCACGGTCGGCGTCCGCCTCGCCGGCGAGCAGGTCCAGGTCGAGGCCGGCGACCTCCCCGGCTGGTCGGCCGTGGCCGCCGGGACCGTGCGCCTCCCTGCCCCCCCGTCCCCCGGCGCCTACGAGGTCGAGCTCCGCCTGTCCGTGGCCGGCCGGGAGCTCGCCACCAACACCTACCCCCTGCGCGTGGTCGCCGTCCCGGTGGGCGCTCCCGAGGTGACGGTGGTGGGGGAGGGGATGCTGGACGAGGCGGCGGGGGCGATGGCCCGGGAGCGGCTGGCCGCCGGGGAGACCGTGGTCGTGCTGGCCCAGGACGCCGAGGCGGCCAGGTGGTACCCGGTCACGGTGGAGCTGGCCGAGGTCGCGACCGCCTGGGGGTCGTCGGTGTTCCACTTCACCTGCGACCAGCGGGCCCTGCTCTCGCTGCCGGAACGGGCGGTGCTGGCCGGCGAGGACGCCACCGTGGTCCCGACCCAGGTGCTGACCCGGGTCGGGGACGGGACCTGGCCGGAGACGACCGTGGTGGGGGCGTTCAAGCCAGTCCCCGACCCCCTGGCCGGGCCGGTGGTCGGAGCCCTGCCGGTTGGGCCGGGGCGCCTGGTCACCTGCCAGTACCGGCTGGCCGAGCCGGCCCGCCACGGCGACCCGGCGGCCAGGGCGATCCTCGCCGACGTGCTCGCCTGGGCCGCCGGAGGGGCCAGGTGAGCGACCGGGCTGGGAAGGTGGCTGCGGCGTACCGGGAGCGGACCGGGCGCGACCCCGACGGCGTCTGGGCCGCCCCGGGGCGGGTCAACCTGATCGGGGAGCACACCGACTACAACGACGGCTTCGTGCTCCCGGCGGCCATCGACCGGCTGGTCCTGGTCGCGGCCGGGCGCCGGGACGGAGGGCGGCTGCGGCTGTGGTCGCTCCAGACCGGGCCGCCCGCCGACCTGGAGCTGGCCGCCGTCGGGCCGGGACGGGTCGACGGCTGGGCCGCCTACCCGGCCGGGGTCGCCTGGGCCCTCGGGCAGGCCGGGGCCGAGCTGGGCGGGGCCGACCTGGTGGTCGACGGGGACGTGCCGGCCGGGTCCGGGCTGTCCTCCAGCGCCGCCCTGGAGTGCGCGACCGCGGCCGCCCTGGCCGACCTGCACGGGGCCGGCCTCGACCGGCCGGCCCTGGCCGCCGCGGCCCGCCGGGCCGAGAACGAGGTCGTCGGGGTGCCGTCGGGGGCCATGGACCAGATGGTGTCGATGCTGGGGAAGGCCGGGCACGCCCTGTTCCTCGACACCCGCTCGCTGGACACCGAGCAGGTCCCGCTGCCCCTGGACGCGGCCGGGCTGTGCCTGCTGGTGATCGACACCAGGGCCGGGCACCGGCTGGTCGACGGCGCCTACGCCGACCGGCGGGCGGCCTGCGAGGCGGCCGCGGCCGTCCTCGGCGTGCCCGCCCTCCGCGACGCCACCCTTGACCAGGTCGAGGCGGCCGCCGAGGCCCTCGGCGACCCGGGGCTGCGCCGGGCCCGCCACGTGGTCACCGAGAACGCCCGGGTGCTGGAGGCGGTGACCCTGCTCCGGGCCGGCCAGCTGGACCGGCTGGGCCCGCTGCTGGCCGCCTCGCATGCCTCACTGCGCGACGACTACGAGGTGTCGTCGCCCGAGCTCGACACCGCCGTCGAGGCGGCCGTGGCCGCCGGGGCGGTCGGGGCCCGCATGACCGGGGCCGGCTTCGGTGGCAGCGCCATCGCCCTGGTCCCGGCCGAACGGGCCGAGCAGGTCGGCGACCGGGCCAGGGAGGCCTTCGCGGCGGCCGGGTTCGGCCCCCCCGAGGTCACCGCTGTCGCCCCCTCGGACGGGGCCCGCCGCCTGGCCTAGGTCGCCGGGAACCTCCGCGCCGGTGGTGGCGTCGAAGACAATGACGTCCGCGGACGCGAGACAGGGCGGTGATGCACGGTGGGCAGGCGGGTCGTGGCATGGGTGGTGGCGGCGGTGGTCACGGCCGGGCTGGTCGCCGGCGGGGTGCTGGTCGCCCGGGATGGCGGCGAGCCGTCCCCGGCCGTCCTGCCCGCCCTCGACCTGGGCGATGCCGGGCAGCCCGCCACCGACGCGAGCAGCGCCGACGCCGCCGGGGCCATCGAGCCGGCCCCGGCCCCGGGTGGGGCCGTGACGTCGAAGCGGTCCGGCGGCCCCACCGACCGGCCGACCCTGTGGCCGCCGGTCACCTACAAGCTCGGCGGCCCCCTGCCGTCGCTGCCCGACCGGGCGCCGGCCTGGAAGCTCGGCGACCACGTCGACGCGGCCAGGGTGGCCACCCTGGCCGCCGCCCTCGGGCTGGACGGCACGCCCCGGAAGGAACCGAACGGCTGGGCGCTCCGGGAAGGCCGCGACACCCTGGTGGTGCACGGGCTGGCCGGGGTGCCGTGGTCGTACGGCTCGGGCATCCTCGGCACCTGCCTGCCAAGCACCGGCGGTCCCTACCGGCCCGGCGCCGGCATCCAGTGCCTCGACCCCGACGCCCCTGTCTCCAACCAGCCAGGGCCGGCGAACCCCCCCCGGCCGGGCACCCCGGCCAAGCCGTTCCGGCCCCCGGCCCTGCCCAGCCGGGCCGAGGCCGAGCGGGTCGCCCGCGACCTGGCCGCCAGGGCCGGGCTCGACCTGAACGGGGCCTCGGTCACCGTCGGCGACAGCCTGGCCACCCGGACCGTGACCATCGCCCCGGCCGTGGGCGGCGCCCCGACCTCGGGGTTCTCCTGGACGGTGAGCGTCGCCGCCGGCGGGGTGGTCCGCCACGCCTCCGGGTACCTGGGCACCCCCGAGCCGGCCGGCACCTACCCGCTGATCGGGGTCGAGCAGGGCTTCGAGCGGCTCAAGAGGTCCGGCCCGCTGGGCGGGATCACCCGGCCGGGCTCGCCGGCCGTCGAGCTCGACCCGTGCCCGGCCGGCAGCAAGGTGCCCTGCGCGGACCGGCGGCTGCGGCCGCGGGTCGCGACTGTGACCGGGGTCCGGCTGGGCCTCCAGCTGGCCCCGGCCGTCGCCGAGGGCGGCGGCAAGCCGGACGTGGCCTACCTGCTGCCCGCCTACCTGTTCGACCTGGAGGGCGGCTGGACCGACGTCCGCGCGGTCGTCGCCGTCCCCGACCGGTACCTGACCCGGCCCTGACCCACCTTTAGCGGTGGACGAGGACCGGGGTGCCCATGGGCACCTGCGGGTACAGGGCCTCGACGTCCGACAGCAGCATGCGGATGCAGCCGTGGGAGGCGTAGCTGCCGATCAACCCGCTGGCGTAGGTGCCGTGGATCAGGATCCCGGAGGCGTTGAGCGACATCGCCCTGGTGCCGAGCGGGTTGCCGGGCCCAGGCGGGATCGACTTGGGCATGTCGGCGCCCCAGCCGTCGGGGGCCGGGTTGGTCCAGGTCGGGTTGACCCGCTTGTGGACGACCTCCCAGGTCCCCTGCGGGGTCGGGAAGCTCGGCTGGCCGGTCGCCACCGGGTAGACCTTGCGCACCTTGAGGCCGTCGTAGAAGGTCAGCCGGTTGGTGGACAGGTTGACCTCGATGGTCTTGCCGAGCCTGTCCTCGGTCACCTTGGGGTCCACCGATCTGGTGACCAGCTTGACCTGGCGGGCGTTGCCGCGCAGGCCCTTGGCCAGGGCGCGGGTGCTGGCCTTGATGTCGAGGACGCGGCCGTCCTTGGCCTTCTGCTTGACGACCTTGCCGTCGACCAGCTTGATCGAGGCGTTGGTGGGGGCAACGGCCAGCTTGGGGGCCAGGGCCTTCACGAACCGGGTCACCTTGGTGTTGTCCTCGGCCAGGGCCACGTCGACGCTGTGGGCCACCGGCTTGTTGGTCAGCCGGTGCCAGAAGTCCTTGAACCACGACAGCTCCGGCCCAGCGACGGCCGCGTCGACCGCCTCCTCGACCCCGGCGCCGTGCCCGAGCCCGGCCGGGGTGACGGGCCAGCGCTTGCCCCCGGCGACCACGAACACGCCCCGGCGCAGCTTCGGCTCGGTGGTCGCCTTGACCGCGGCCACGGCCTCGTCGCGGGTCATGCCGCCGACGTCGACGCCGGCGACGGTCACGCCGGCCAGGATGCGGCCCGACGAGGCGCCCACGCGGGCGGTGGCGGCAACGCTCATGGTGGCCAGCAGCACGACGGCCAGGCCGACGACCACGGCGATGCGCTGCCAGCCGGACAGCCCGGCGGGGCGCTTCCAGCTCGGCAACCGAATCCCCGGCACCTTCATGTACTAAGTCCTCCCCCGAGTGGCACACTCGGACACATCCCTCGGCGCGCCATCCCCCAAGCTGAAGCGTGCCGACCACCGAGCGCGGTTTTCTTCCTACCGGAAGGCCAGGACCCGGGCAAGGCTCAACGGGGATCGTTGAGGCTTCGAGGACGGATCGTTATCGAGCGCTCAGCTGGGCGGCTCGGCCCCCAGCCGCCGGGTCAGGCGGTCGAGCAGCTCGCCGTGGATGCGGCGCAGCCCCCGCGGGGCGAAGGTGCGCTCGAAGAGGCCGCCGATGCCGCCGTGGCCCTCCCAGCTGGTCGACATCCTGAGATCGGTGGCGGTGCCGCTGGCCGTCGGGCTCAGAATCCAGGTGGTGATCAGCGACGACTCGCGGTCGCGCTCGACGAGGGTCACGCCAGGGGTCGGCTCGGCCACCTCCAGAACGTAGCGCCGCTCCCGGCGGCCCGCCCGCAGCCGGTACGACACCACCGTGCCGCCGCCGTCCCCGCCCTCCTCGACCCGGTAGTCGAGGTAGTTGCCGGGCAGGATCCGCTCCCGGCCCCGGTAGTCGGCCAGGACGGCGTGGACCCGGGCCGGGGGCGCCGGGATGGTCCGTTCCAGGTCGACCTTGATCTGCCTGCCCATGGGCGCTCGCCTCCGCTTGGTCGCCGGTCGTCCGGGCCCGAGAATTGCACCATGACCGAGCCGACCCTCGCCCCGGCGGCCGCCCTGCGGCGCATCGCCTTCCTGCTCGAGCGGGGCCGGGAGCCCACCTACAAGGTGCGGGCCTTCCGGCGGGCCGCGGCCGCCGTCGACGCCGCCGACCCCGAGGAGCTGGCCCGCCTGGCCGCCGCCCCCGGCCCCGGCCTCCGCGCTCTGCCCGGGATCGGCGAGGTCACCGAGCGGGTGATCCGCGAGGCCCTGGCCGGCGAGGTCCCGGTGTACCTGCGGCGCCTGGAGGCGATCGAGGGCACGCCAGTGGCCGAGGGCGCGGCCGCCCTGCGGGCCGCCCTCCGCGGCGACCTCCATGCCCACTCGACCTGGAGTGACGGTGGCAGCCCGATCTCCGAGATGGCCGCGGCGGCCCGCGACCTCGGCCACGAGTACCTGGCCCTCACCGACCACTCGCCCCGGCTGACGGTGGCCAACGGCCTCAGCCCGGAGCGGCTGCTGGCCCAGCTGGACGAGATCGCCGAGCTGAACGACCGGCTGGCTGGCACCGCCTCGCGGAGCGGCAGGCCCTTCCGGATCCTCACCGGGATCGAGGTCGACATCCTCGAGGACGGCGCCCTCGACCAGACCGACGACCTGCTGTCCCGGCTCGACGTGGTGGTGGCCAGCGTCCACTCCAAGCTCCGCATGCCCGCCCCGGAGATGACCCGGCGCATGGTCGCGGCCGTCGCCAACCCCCACACCGACATCCTCGGCCACTGCACCGGCCGCATGGTGGTCGGCCGGGGCCGGCCCGAGAGCGAGTTCGACCCCGCGGTGGTGTTCGCCGCCTGCGCCGCCTACGGCGTCGCGGTCGAGGTCAACTCCCGCCCTGAGCGCCAGGACCCGCCCAAGCGCCTGCTGCGCCTGGCCGTGGAGGCCGGGTGCTCAGTTGCGATCGACACCGACGCCCACGCCCCCGGCCAGCTCGACTGGCAGATCGGCGGCTGCGAGCGCGCCTTCGCCTGCGGCGTCACCCCCGAGATGGTGGTCAACACGCTCGACGCCGACGCCCTCCTTGCCTGGGCCGCCCGCGACCGCGGCTAGATCGGGCGGATCAGCACCTCCTCGCGCACGGTGACCTTGGTGGGGGCGTGGAACGGGGTCAGGGTGGCGGCCAGGGGGGTGAACCAGTGGCCGGCGTCGCAGCCGGTCTTGGCGTGCTCGACCGGGCCGCCGGTCGACGGCCAGGTCCAGCGCTCGTACACCCAGGCCGGGGCCGGGCAGGTGGGGTCGGGGCAGGCGATGATGTCCACGGTGGGCTCCTCTTCGAGGCGGTAGGTGGCTGGACGCTAGCCGGCCACCGTTTCCCGACCGTGTGCGGACCGTTTCCGCGAGGGCTAGCCGAAGCGGAACCGGGTCACGTCGGTGGGGAAGGCGCTCCAGGCCCGGGCCCGTTCCGGGCGCAGCGCCCACAGCCCGGCCTCATAGGCCGCGTCGGGCGGGCCGTAGCCGTACTTGGCCTTGGAGGCGGCCTTGAGGCGGTGGGTCTGCTCGGCCGGGGGGACCACCCGCTCCATGGAGCCCTCCAGGATGACCGCGGCCATGGTGTCCTCGAGGTGCACCACCACCCGCCGGTCGTGCTCCAGGTTGCGCTGGTGCAGCGTCCCGGGGCTGCCCCCGTACCACCAGGCGTCGTCCAGCCAGATGCCGTCCACCGGGACCACGTGGGCCCGGCCGTCGCGGCGGTTGGTGACCAGCCAGTACCGCGGCGCCTGCTCCAGTCGTTCGCGGACCGCCGCCCACTCCATGGTCGTGGTCGCCGTGCCGTACCCCTCCGGCAGGTCGATCCGCTCGGCGGTCGGGTCCATGCCACCTCCTGCGCGCTCGCCTTGGGGACCGTAGCCTCGGGATCCTAGCCGGAGGCTACGACCAGGGCCGGCCTGGAGATGGCGGGGGCGCGTAGCCTGGGCCCAGGGCAGGGTGGGCGGGGAGGTTGGTGTGGCGTGGGCGTGATCGTGTCGGTCAACGTCGGGACCTCGAGGGAGATCAGCTGGCGGGGACAGACGGTGCGGACCGCCATCTGGAAGGACCCGGTGCCGGGGCGGGCCGCGGTCCGGGGGACCAGTGTCGAGGGCGACGAGCAGGGCAACCCCGAGGTCCACGGGGGCTACGACAAGGCGCTGTACGCCTATGCCGCCGAGGACTACGACTGGTGGGGCGGGCAGCTCGGCCGCGAGCTCGGACCCGGGACCTTCGGCGACAACCTGACGGTCCGGGGCATCGACGTCAGCGGGGCCGTGGTCGGCGAGCGCTGGCGGGCCGGGGGGACGCTGCTGGAGGTCTCCTCACCGCGCACCCCCTGTTACAAGCTCGGCTACCGCATGGGCGACCAGCGGTTCGTGCGGCGGTTCGCGGCCGCGGGGCGGCCCGGGGCCTACCTCCGCATCCTGGCCGAGGGCGAGGTCGGCGCCGGCGACCCGGTCGCGGTCGTCAACCGCCCGGCCCACGGCCTCACCGTGGCCGAGGTCTCCCGCATCTACCACCACGACCACGCCGGCGCCGACCGGCTGCTCGAGGTGCCGGAGCTGTCCGGCACCTGGAAGCAGTGGGCGCAGAAGCTCGCCACCGCGGCCGGCAGGTCCTGACCAGCACGTCGGGGAGGGGCGATGTTCCAGGAGATGTTCCCGATCCTGACCACCGGGGACATGGGCAGGGCGCTCGGCTTCTACCGGGACCTGCTCGGCTTCCAGGTCAGCTACCAGTTCCCGCCCGAGGGTGAGCCCGGGTTCGTGGCCCTGGACCTGGGCCGGTCCCACCTGGGCATCGGCGCCGGCACCGACGAGGCCGGACCGGCCCCGGACGACGGCCGGTTCACGCTCTGGGTGTATGCCGATGACTGCGACGCGGCCGTCGAGCACCTGCGCGGGCACGGCGTCCGGGTGCTGGCCGAGCCGGCCGACCAGCCCTGGGGGGAGCGGATGGCGGAGGTCGCCGACCCGGACGGCAACAAGGTGATCGTCGCCTCCAGAGCGTGAGGCCCGCCCGGCTGGATCCCGGGCGGGCCTGGAGGGGTCGTCGGGCTACGGACGGCCTCGACCACGCGGTTGAACGGGGTCCCGGCGGACGCGGCTGAAGCCGGCCTCGGCCAGGTTATTCCGGCCCAGTACCAGGCCCTGGCCTGCCTCGGCCGCCGCCCCGAGGCCGCCGAGCTGGCCGCCGCCTCCGGCTCCGAGTACCTACTCACCCAGGTCGCTCCGCCGGCCCAGGCCCGCGCGGCCACCGACCGCATCGCCGCCTGGCCAGCCGGATCCCCCCGGAGCTTACGGGCGGCGGCCGACCCCGAGCACCAGCCGGGGCGACCAGGGAAGGGTCTCGGCGGGAAGGGCGGACACGGCCACGTCCAGCACCGGGCCGGCGGCCTCGCCCAGGGCCCTGGCCAGCGGCCGGGCCAGGTAGGTGTAGACGAGCCGGTCGGCGCTGCGAGCAAACCCGGTCGCCGACGCGTCGTAGGCCTCGGCGAACAGCCGCTTGGCCCTCCCGGCGTCGCTCACGACGGCGACCACCACTCCAGGGCGTCCCTGGCCCGGCCGGTCCACCAGGCCAGGTCGGCGGCCTCACGGGCCTGGACGGCCGGGTCGGGGTGGCCGCTGGCGTGCAGGGCCTTGTCCCAGCCGAGCTGGACCAGGCCGCCCAGCAGAGCCAGGCGCAGGGCGTCCTCGTCGTGGCGCTCGCCCTCGGCGGCCCGGAAGTCGTCCAGCACCTGCTCGCGGGTGGCGTCGATGCGGCTCCAGTTGACGGCCAGGTGCCAGGCGACCTCGACCGCCGCCGGCGCCCAGCCGGTCTGGGTGCCCCAGTCCAGCATCACCACCCGGTCCCCGGAGAAGTCGAGGTTGCCGAGCTTGAGGTCGCCCTGGATCAGGGTCGAGGGAAACCGCGACAGGGCGGCCGGGAACGGCTCCGACCGCTCCAGCATCGCCAGCACCGGCTCGGCGACGTCGGCCGGGACCAGCTCGGCGAACCGCTCCCAGCCACGCCCGATCAGCCTCGGCACCTCGTCGGCGCCGCCGGCCTCGCGCCGGGTCGTCGCCGGGGAGAGCAGCTGGTAGCGGTCGGCCAGGGAGCACAGGGCCAGCGGCGGGTCGTCGGCGAAGGCGGCGTGGAGGGCGGCGGCCGCCGCCAGGACCCGGCGGCTGTCGTCCCGGGTGAGGTGGACGTGCTCGGGGACCAGGGCGGCCGACACGTCGCGCATGATCACCACCCAGCCGCCGGCGACCTGCTCGGCCCCGACGACGGCGTGGTCGATCACCTCGGGCACCCGGGCCATCATGGGGTCAGGATCGCCGCCCCGGTTGCGGCCCGGTTGCAGCCCGGCGCCGGCCCTCAGCCGTCCTCCGGCTTGGGCTTGCGCATGTACCACTCGCGGAACTCGGCGCAGCGGCCGTCGGCGTCGAAGCGGAGCAGGAACAGGTTGTCGTACTCGTCGCGGACGGTGCCGTTGGTGTTGAAGTAGCGGCTGTAGCCCCTGGCCACGGCCTGGTCGCTGGCGACCAGCACCGGGCGGTAGGCGCCCTCGTAGGTCCCGGGCTCGTCGCGGTCCCGCAGCCAGTCGGCGACGATCGCGTCCCGCCCCCGGAGCGGCCCGGTGAACGGGTCGTACCAGTAGACGGCGTCGGCGCTGAACAGCGCCCCGATCTGCTCGGCGTCGTAGGTGCCCCAGGCCTGGCTGTAGCCGTCCAGCCAGGCCGCGACCGCCCGCTCCTCCACGGCGTCCTCCTTGATCAGCTGGCTCGCCGGGCGAGCCTACACTGAGCCAATGACTGACCAGCCTGCCCCCAATCGCCTGATCGGCGAGACCAGCCCCTACCTGCTCCAGCACGCCCACAACCCGGTCGACTGGTACCCGTGGGGCCCCGAGGCCCTGGAGCGGGCCCGGGCCGAGGACAAGCCGATCCTGCTCTCGATCGGCTACGCCGCCTGCCACTGGTGCCACGTGATGGCCCACGAGTCGTTCGAGGACGCCGAGACGGCCGCCCAGATGAACCGGGACTTCGTCTGCGTCAAGGTCGACCGCGAGGAGCGGCCCGACTTGGACGGCATCTACATGGACGCGGTCCAGGCCATGACCGGCCACGGCGGCTGGCCGATGACGGTGTTCCTCACCCCCGAGGGCGGCCCGTTCTACGCCGGGACCTACTACCCCAAGGTCGACCGGCCGGGCATGCCCGGCTTCCGCCGGGTGCTGGCCGCGGTCGCCGACGCCTGGGCCAGGCGGCGCGACGACGCCCGGCGCCAGGGGGACCAGGTGGTGCAAGTGCTGGCCGGCCAGGCGGGCGCCCTCGGCGGCGAGGGCGACGGCCAGCTGGCCGACGAGACCCTGAGCCAGGCGTTCCAGGGGCTGCGGGGGGCGTTCGACGCCACCTGGGGCGGGTTCGGGGCGGCGCCCAAGTTTCCCCAGCCGATGACGCTGGAGTTCCTGCTCCGCTGCCACCTCCGGGGCTTCGAAGGGGCGCTGGACATGGTCCGGCTGACCTTGGACCGGATGGCCGCCGGCGGCATCTTCGACCAGGTCGGCGGCGGCTTCCACCGCTACTCGACCGACGGGCGCTGGCTGGTCCCACACTTCGAGAAGATGCTGTACGACAACGCCCTGCTGCTCCGGCTCTACACCCACGGCTGGCAGGCCACCGGCGAGGACCGCTACCGGACGGTGGCCGGCCGCACCGCCGACTACCTGCTGCGCGAGCTGCGCCACCCCGACGGCGGGTTCTTCTCCTCCCAGGACGCCGACTCCGAGGGGGTCGAGGGCCGCTTCTTCGTCTGGTCGTGGGAGGAGCTGGCCGGGATCGCCGGCGAGCCGGTGGCCCGCCACCTCGGCGCCACCCCCGAGGGCAACTGGGAGGGGACCAACGTCCTCTGGACCCCGCGCCCGGCCGACGAGGAGCTGGCGGCGCAGGTGGCGGCCGCCCTGCCGCGGCTGTTCGAGGCCCGCGAGGCCCGGGTCCACCCGGCGACCGACGACAAGGTGCTGGCCGCCTGGAACGGCCTGGCCATCTCGGCCCTGGCCGAGGCCGGGCGCACCTTCGGCGAGCCCCGGTACCTCGACGCCGCCCTGGCCGCGGCCGGCTTCGTCGTGGAGACGCTGGCCGGCGACGACGGGCGGCTCCTCCGCTCCTGGCGCGAGGGCCGCAAGGGCGGGCCCGGCTACCTGGACGACTACGCCTGCATGGCCGAGGCCTGCCTGACCCTGTACGAGACCACCTTCGACCTGCGCTGGCTGCGCGAGGCTCGGCGGCTCGCCGGGGCCATGGTCGAGCTGTTCGCCGATCCCGGCGGCGACGGCTTCTACCAGACCGGCCGCGACGCCGAGCCGCTGGTGGTGCGGCCGCGGGAGCTGTTCGACAACGCCGTCCCGGCCGGCTCCTCGGTGGCCGCCGAGGTGCTCCAGCGCCTTGGCCGGCTGACCGGCGACCCGGAGCTGGAGGAGGCCGGGCGCAACGCCCTGCGGCCCGTCCTCGGGGTGCTGAGCCGGGCCCCGACCGGGTTCGGGCACGCGCTCGGGGCGGCCGACTTCGCCCTGGCCAGGGTCAGGGAGGTCGCCATCGTCGGCCGGCCCCGGGCCACCGACACCCAGGCCCTGCTGGCCGAGGTGTGGGGCACCTACCAGCCCAACCGGGTGGTCGCGGCGGCCGGGCCCGACGACGCGGCCGCCCAGGGCGAGGTCCCCCTGCTGGCCGACCGGCCGACCCTGGAGGGCCGGGCCACCGCGTATGTCTGCGAGCACTTCGTCTGCCAGCGGCCGGTCACCGAACCGGCCGAGCTCGCCGCTCAGCTCGCCTGAGCCCAACCGGGCGTTTGGTGGCCCGCTGGCCAGGTAACTCAGCAACCGCAGGCCCGTCGAGGCCGCGCCCCGGCTCAACGGGGCGCGCGAGGTGGCGTTGCCGGTGGCGATCGACCGGAGGTCAGTGACCAGGGAGCTGCGGCTCCTGCTCCAAGGTGTGGACGGGCCGGCCGGGGAGGGCCTGGGCGCCGCCCTCCAGAAGGTGGCCGAGGCGGCGACCACCGTGCTGCGGGCCCAGGGCGCCGGGGTGATGCTGGCCGACGAGCACGAGGTGCTGCGTTGCGCCGCCGCCAGCGACCCGCCCGGCCGCGGGCTGGCCACCGCCCAGGAGCGGCTGGGCGCCGGCCCGGCGCTCGACTCGTTCGTCAACGAGCTGCCGGTCGTGTCCCGCGACCTGACCACCGACGGGCGCTGGCCGGACCTGCTCCACCTGATCGACCGGGGCGCCGTCCGGGCGGTGCTGTCGGCCCCCCTGACCCTGCCCGGGGGCCGGCCGATCGGCGCCCTGCACCTGCACAGCTCGCACGAACGGGACTGGGAGGTCGGCGAGATCGCGGCCACCATGGCCTATGCCGGGGTGGTGGCCAGCCTCATCGCCATCGCCCTCGAGGCCCGGCTGCGCGGGGTCCTGCTGGACAAGCTGCTCGACGCCCTCCGCAACACCACCGACCGCCCCGGCATCGAGGACGGCTGAGCCGGAGGGCCGGAGGGGTCCGGGGAACCCCGGAGGGTGCCCCGAAATCGGGGCCGGGTCAGGGGACGGCGCGGACCTCGACCTTGCCGTCCATCACCCGGGTCTCGAAGACCGGCTGGGAGCTGGCCGCGGGGCCGCGGACCACCTTGCCGTCGGCTAGCCGGAAGGTGCTGCCGTGCCAGGGGCAGACCACGCAGCCGTCGGCGAACTCGCCCTCGCCCAAGGGGCCGCCCTGGTGGGTGCAGCTGGCCCAGAGGGCATGCAGGCCGGTGCCGTCCCGGTACAGGAGCACCTCGGTGTCGCCGGCCCGGACCACCCGCGGGCGGCCCTCCTCCAGCTCGGCCGCGTCCAGCACCCCGGTCCACTCCTTGGGGCCGTCCGCGAACCGCTTGCGCTCGACCCCGACCGCCTGGACATAGGACAGGTGGCCGCCCAGGTAGCCGCCGACGCTGATCGCCGTCGCCCCGGCCAGCCCGAGCCCGACCCCGGCCTTGCGCCGGCCCAGCAGCCGGGCCACCAGCGACGCCGAGTAACAGAGCACGGCAAGCGAGTTCATGCTGGCGTGGACGAGCCCGACCCGGCGGGCCTCGGGCTCGGCGTCGGCCCAGTCCGACAGCCCGGCCGCCGCCGTGGGCACGGCGGCCGCGACCCCGGCCCCGACCAGCACGTCGGCCGCCCACCGGGCCGGCCTGGTGGCGACCAGGTCGAACAGCAGGGCGCCGCTCCAGAACCCGATGGGCAGCGGCACCAGCAGGGGGTGGAAGCGGTGGCCGAGCCAGGTCCCGCTGAGGGCGTTCTTGACCGGCCGGGGCCGGGTGGCCGCGGCGACCACCTTGGCCAGCTTGCCGGCCGGCTCGTCGAGGGCGTCGGCCTGCTCCAGGCGCTTCAGCGCCGATTCCAGCTGCTGCACGGTGACCTCCTCGCCGACGGTCGGATGTGGGAGGCTACCCCGGATGGTCGAGCTGGAACCGGTCGACGCGGTCGAGGTCACCCTGGTGGTCGACAACGTCGTCGACATCCTGCTGGCCGGGGCCGAGGGGGTGCGCCGGTACCCGCTGGCCTACGACTTCTCCGACCGCCAGCAGCTGGTGGCCGAGCACGGGTTCTCGGCCCTGGTCACGGTCTTCTCGGGCGGTCGGCGGAGCTCGATCCTGTACGACGGCGGCATGACCCCGAGGGGCCTCGGCAACAACCTGGAGGTCATGGAGGTCGACCCGGCCGGGCTGCGGGCCATCGTGATCTCCCACGGCCACGTCGACCACCACGGCGGCCTGGAGGGCCTGGCCGCCCGCGGCGGGCGCCGCCGGCTGCCCCTGCTGATCCACCCCGGGGCCTGGCGCGAGCGCAAGGTCACCTTCCCGACCGGGGCCGAGCTGCACCTGCCCCCGCCGAGCCGGGCCGACCTGGAGGCCGAGGGCCTCGAGGTGGTCGAGGAGCGCGGCCCCACCCTGCTGGTCGACGGCCAGGTGCTGATCTCGGGCGAGGTCCCCCGGGTGACCGAGTTCGAGACCGGCTTCCCCATCCACCTGGCCCGGGCCGGGGACGGCTGGGAGCCCGACCCGCTGATCCTGGACGACCAGAACGTGATCGTCGACGTGGCCGGCAAGGGCCTGGTGGTCGTGTCCGGCTGCTCCCACGCCGGCGCCGTCAACGTCCTCCGCAACGCCCGGCGCCTGACCGGCCGCGACCGGATCGCCGGCTTCGTCGGCGGCTTCCACCTGACCGGGGCCGTGTTCGAGCCCCTGATCGACTTGACCATCGCCGCGTTCGCCGACCTGGGCGTCGAGCGGTTCGTGCCCGGCCACTGCACCGGCTGGAAGGCCACCCACCGCCTCGCCCAGGCCCTGCCCGACGCCTTCGTCCAGCCGTCGGTCGGCACCGTCCTGGCCTTCTGAGCGCTGGCGCCGGCGGCTGCTAGGCTGAGCCGTCCATGGGTGAAGCGACCTGGTGGCAGCGCGGGGTGATCTACCAGATCTACCCGCGCTCGTTCATGGACAGCGACGGCGACGGGGTCGGCGACCTTCCCGGCATCCTGGCCCGCCTCGACCACCTGACCTGGCTGGGGGTCGACGCCATCTGGCTGTCGCCGGTCCACCCGTCGCCGATGGACGACTTCGGCTACGACGTCAGCGACTACACCGGCGTCGACCCGGTGTTCGGCACCCTGGACGACCTGGACCGGCTGGTCGCGGCGGCCCACGACCGGGGGCTGCGGGTGCTGCTCGACTGGGTCCCCAACCACACCTCCGACCAGCACCCGTGGTTCCAGGCGTCGCGTTCGTCACGGGACGACCCCAAGCGCGACTGGTATGTGTGGCGCGACCCCGGGCCGGACGGCGGCCCCCCCAGCAACTGGCTGCGCTATGTCGGGGACAGCGCCTGGCGCTGGGACGAGCCGACCGGCCAGTACTACTACCGGGTGTTCCTGGACTCCCAGCCCGACCTGAACTGGCGCAACCCCGAGGTCCAGGAGGCGATGTTCGACACCCTGCGCTTCTGGCTGGCCAGGGGGATCGACGGGTTCCGGATCGACGCCCTGGTGGTGCTGGTCGAGGACGACCGGCTGCGCGACAACCCGCCCAACCCCGGCTACCGCCCGGGCCACGACTTCCCCTACATGCGCGAGCTGTCGGTGTGGAACGTCGACCGCCCCGAGACCCGCGAGCTGGCCGCCCGGATGCGCAAGGTGGTCGACGAGTTCGGCGACGACCGGGTCCTGCTGGCCGAGCTGGGCGTGCCGCTGGAGCAGGCCGTGGCCTACTACGGCGGGGACGGCGGCGGGATCCAGGTGCCGTTCAACTTCGAGCTGCTCAGCGCCGCCTGGGACGCCCGGGGCATCGCCGGCTACGTCGCCCGCTACCTGGCCGCCCTCCCGGCCGGGGCCTGGCCCAACTGGGTCCTCGGCAACCACGACACCCCTCGGGTGGCCTCCCGGCTCGGCCCCGCCCAGGCCCGGGTGGCGGCCATGCTGCTGCTGACCCTGCCCGGCACCCCCATCCTCTACCAGGGCGAGGAGCTTGGCCTGGCCGACGTGCCGGTCCCGCCCGCCGACGCCCTCGACCCGATCGCCCACCTGGTCCCCGGCCGCGGCCGCGACCCCGAGCGCACCCCGATGCCGTGGGACGGCGGCCCGGGCGGCGGCTTCACCAGCGGCCGCCCCTGGCTGCCGGTCGGCGAGCACAACCTGCCCCTGAACGTCGCCGCCCAGCGCGACGACCCGGCGTCCATGCTCACCCTCCACCGCCGCCTGCTCCGGCTCCGCCGCCGGACCCCGGCCCTGGTCACCGGCGCCTACCACCCGGTCGAGGCCGACGGCGACGTCCTCGCCTACCTGCGCGCCGACCCCGGCGGCGACCGCTGGCTGGTCGCCCTCAACCTCGGCCCCGACCCGGCCCGCCTGGCCCTGCCCGTCCTGGCCCCGGCCGGCCGGGTCGAGCTCTCCACCGACCCCGGCGGCGACGGCCGGCCGGCCGCCGGCTCCCTGGACCTCGCCGGCGACGAGGGCGTGGTCGTCCGGCTCGACTGAGGGGCGCGCCAGGACCACTCCGCTACGATGGGAAGGTTGTGCCCACCCGGTTGCCTTGAGGAGCTTCGTCGTGCCCCCCATCCGTTCTGACCTGCGCAACATCGCCATCGTGGCGCACGTCGACCACGGCAAGACCACGCTGGTCGACGCCATGCTGCGCCAGTCGGGGGTGTTCCGGGCCAACCAGGAGGTCGTGGACCGGGTGCTGGACTCGATGGACCTGGAGCGGGAGAAGGGCATCACCATCCTGGCCAAGCAGACGGCGGTGGAGTTCCGCGGGGTCCGGATCAACGTGGTCGACACCCCTGGGCACGCCGACTTCGGCGGCGAGGTCGAGCGGACCCTGCGCATGGTCGACGCCGTCCTGCTGCTGGTCGACGCCAGCGAGGGCCCGCTGCCCCAGACCCGGTATGTGCTCGGCAAGGCGCTGGCCCGGCGGCTGCCGGTGGTGGTGTGCGTCAACAAGGTGGACCGGGCCGACGCCCGGCCGGCCGAGGTCGTCCACGAGATCGAGGAGCTGTTCCTCGACCTGGACGCCGACGAGGACCAGATCGGCTTCCCGATCCTGTACGCCAACGCCCGCGCCGGGCGGGCCGGGCACCGGCCCGACGAGCTGGCCGGCGACCTGGCCCCGCTGCTGGAGACGATCGTGGCCACCACCCCGCCGCCGTCCTATGAGCCTGGGCACCCGCTCCAGTTCCTGGTCACCAACCTGGACGCCGACCCCTATGTCGGGCGGCTGGCCGTGGGGCGGCTGTGGCAGGGCGAGGTCCGGCTCGGCGACCGGGTCGGGGTCGCCAAGCGCGACGGCAGCCTGGCCATCGCCAAGGTGACCAAGATCGCCGGGGCCATCGGGCTGTCCCGCTCCGACCTCGACCACGCCGGGCCGGGGGAGATCGTGGCCATCGCCGGGCTGGGCGACGTGACCGTCGGCGAGACCGTCACCGACCCCGACGACTCGCGGCCCCTGCCGGTGGTGTCGATCGACGAGCCCAGCATCTCGATGCGGTTCGGGGTCAACACCTCGCCGTTCGCCGGCAACGACGGCACCTACCTGACCAGCCGGCACCTCAAGGAGCGGCTGGACCGGGAGGTGCTCGGCAACGTGGCCATCCGGGTCGTGCCCACCGCCTCGCCCGACACCTTCGAGGTCCAGGGGCGAGGCGAGCTCCAGCTGGCCGTGCTGATCGAGCAGATCCGGCGGGAGGGCTACGAGCTAGAGGTGTCCCGGCCCGAGGTCATCACCCGCACCGTCGACGGTCGGGTCCAGGAGCCGTACGAGGCCGTCACCCTTGACGTCCCCGAGGAGTTCGTCGGCGTGGTCACCCAGGGCCTGGCCCTGCGCCGCGGGCGCATGACCGACCTGGTCAACCACGGCACCGGCTGGGTCCGCCTGGAGTTCCGGGTGCCGGCGAGGGGTCTGATCGGCTTCCGCTCGACCCTGCTCACCGCGACCAGGGGCACGGCCATCCTCCACCACCTGTTCGACGGCTACGACGAGTGGGCCGGGCCGATCAACGACCGGGTCAACGGCGCCCTGGTCGCCGACCGGGTCGGGACCACCACCGGCTACGCCCTCTGGCAGCTCCAGGAGCGGGGCGAGCTGTTCGTCGGCCCCGGCACCCAGGTGTACGAGGGCATGGTGATCGGCGAGAACGCCCGCCCCGAGGACATGGACGTCAACCCGACCCGCGAGAAGCAGAAGACCAACATCCGCACCCACGCCTCCGACGACGCCATCCGCCTGGTTCCGCCGACCGTGCTGTCGCTGGAGCAGGCCATCGAGCGGGTCGGCCCCGACGAGCTCGTCGAGGTCACCCCGGCCCAGCTCCGGCTCCGCAAGCGGGTCCTGGACGCCCCCTCCCGCGGCCGCGCCGCCAAACGCGCCCGCCAGCAGCGCTAGTCAGTCCCGGTTGGTCGTGCCCCTGGCGACCAGCTGGAGGACCTCGAGCTCGCGCTGGGTCAGGGGCTCGACGGCGGCCGCCCGCCCGCGGACCTGGCCCAGCAGCCGGGTCGCGATAGAAGGAGGCGAACAGCTCCAGGGCTTCGCCCACCCGGACCCGGTCGCACAGGTCGCTCTGCTGGAGCTGGACCCCGACCCGCTTGGTCCTCCTCGGTCTCGTCTCCTTGGCCCGAGGATGCCCTCCACCACCGGCCTCCGGATCGGCTAGCCGCCACGATCCGGGAGCCGATCGGCTAGGCCGGCGGTGGCCGTTCGGTCGAGGGCCAGCTTGCGTACACTCCGGTCGTGCGACTTCACGGGAACCGCCGCCAGCGCTGGCTCGCCCTTCATGCCGGCGTCTGGCTGCTGGTCGGCGTGTTCTGCACCGGGATCTGGTGGATCGCCGAGCGGTCCCAGGGGAGGGACACGGTCTACTGGCCGGGCCTGCTCCTGCTGCTGCTGCTGATCCCGCTGGGGCTGCACGCCGCGATCGTGTTCATGGTCGGGCCCCCCAAGCGGGCCGCGGCCCCGGCTCCGGACCCGGCCCCGGACCCGGTCCTGACGGGGGAGCGGGGCGAGCGGGCCCTGGCCACGGTGCTGTTCACCGACATCGTGGGCTCGACCGACCACGCCCGGCAGGTCGGCGACCGGCGCTGGGCCGACCTCCTGGACACCCACGACCGGCTCGTCCGGGAGCTGGTCGGCCAGCTCCGGGGGCGGCTGGTCAAGTCGACCGGGGACGGGATCCTGGCCCTGTTCGACCGGCCCGGCCGGGGGATCCGCTGCGCCACCGCCCTGCGCGACCGGCTGCGGGGGAACGGCGTCGAGATCCGGGCCGGGGTCCACACCGGCGAGGTCCAGCTCCGGGGCGACGACGTCGGCGGCATCGCCGTCCACATCGCGGCCCGGGTGATGGCCACCGCCCGGCCCGGGGAGGTCCTGGTCTCCAGCACCGTCCATGACCTGGTCGCCGGGTCGGACTACGTGCTCGAGGACCGCGGCGCCCACGCCCTGCGGGGCATGACCGGCGAGTACCGGCTGTTCGCGGTCCTACACTGATCCCATGGACGTGACCATCGTCGAGGTCAGCCCGCGCGACGGCCTCCAGAACGAGGCCGTCGTCCTGCCCACCGAGGCCAAGGTCGAATTGATCGGCCGGCTGGTCGCGGCCGGGGCGCGGCGGGTCGAGGCGGTGTCGTTCGCCCACCCGCGGCTGGTCCCGGCGATGGCCGACGCCGAGGCCGTGATGACCAAGGTCCCCCGCTCGGCCGGGGTGTCCTACGCCGGGCTGGTCCTCAACCGCCGGGGCCTCGACCGCGCCCTGGACAGCGGGGTCGATGAGGTCAACCTGGTCGTGTGCGTGAGCGAGACCTTCAACCGGCGCAACCAGAACGCCTCCACCGCCGAGAGCATGCAGGCGGCCGCCGACATGCTCGGCCGGGCCCGCGAGGCCGGGCTGCGCACCACCCTCACCCTGGCGACGTCGTTCGGCTGCCCGTTCGAGGGCGAGGTCGACCCCGGCCGGGTGGTGGAGCTGGCCGCCCGGGGGGCCGCGGCCGGGGCCCACGAGCTCTGCCTGGCCGACACCATCGGGGTCGGGGTGCCGTCCCAGGTCCGCGACCTGGCGGGCCGGGTCCGCGGGGTCGTCGGCGCCGAACCGCCGCTGCGGTTCCACTTCCACAACACCCGCAACACCGGCTTCGCCAACGCCGTCGCCGCCGTCGAGCTCGGGGCCAGCGTGCTGGACGCCAGCGCCGGCGGGATCGGCGGCTGCCCGTTCGCCCCTCGGGCGACCGGCAACGTCGCCACCGAGGACCTGGTGTTCCTGCTGGAGCGGATGGGCCTTGACACCGGCTACGACCTCGAGGCGCTGCTGCCGACGGCCGCCTTCCTGGGCGAACGGCTCGGCCACGAGGTCCCGGCCCTGCTGCCGCGGGCCGGCGGCTTCCCCTAGGCCTGCAGCCCCGGGCCTCCACGATCTCGACCGGCCGCAACCGTTCCGGTTGCGACAGACGAAGAGCGGGCATACAAGAGGTTCAGCTTCGACTCGTCCTCCGAGCCCCCGTGGACGTCCGATCTTCCGGAGCAGCACGTGGCACACGCCATGTCGACCCCTGCGCTTCTTGACGTCCTCCCGGGTGACGAGCTCGCCGTCGACCGCGTCGAAGGCTGGTTCCGCGACTATGCGGCCACCGGGGACCCCGCCGTCCGCGAGCGGATCATCGTCTCCTACCTCGGCCTGGCCGACCGGCTGGCCGATCGCTACCGGGGCAGTCGCGGGGCCAGCCGCGAGGACCTCCGCCAGACGGCCCGGGTCGGCCTGGTGGCGGCCGTGGACCGCTACGACCCCGACTACGGCAACCCCTTCGTCCCCTACGCGGTGGCCTGCGTGGTCGGCGAGATCAAGCGCTACCTGCGCGACACCAGCTGGCGGGTGCACGTCTCCCGTCCGGTGAAGGAGCGCTCGCTGCGCCTGTGCAAGGCCCTCGACGAGCTGCCCCACTCCCTCGGGCGCTCCCCGACCGTGGCCGAGCTGGCCACCCACCTGGGGGTCTCCGAGGACGAGACGCTGGAGGCGATCGAGGTCATCCACACCCGCTCGGAGGTGTCGCTCGACCAGCAGATCGGCGACGAGGGCGACACCTCCCTGGGCGACCGGCTCCCGGCGACCCCGCCCCGCGAGGAGCCGGAGGACCTGCTCCTGCTGCCCGGCCTGGTCGACAGCCTGCCCGAGCCCGAGCGCGAGATCGTCGTCCTGCGCTTCTTCCACGACCTCGACCAGTACGATATCGCCGCCCGGGTCGGGTGCTCCCAGATGCACGTCTCGCGCCTGCTGCGCCGAGCCCTCGGCCGTATGCGCACCCAGCTACTCGTCAGCTAGAGGAGGATGCATGGCAGAGGACGCCGTTGCCCTGATCAAGGCCGACCACCGCACGGTGGAGCAGCTGTTCCGCGAGTTCGAGCAGGCCGGGGACCGGGCCTACAAGACCAAGCAGCAGCTGGTCGGACAGATCATCAAGGAGCTCGAGGTCCACGCCACCATCGAGGAGGAGACCTACTACCCGGCCGTCGAGGCCAAGGCCAAGAAGGACGGCAAGGAGCTGGTCGCCGAGGCGATCGAGGAGCACCACGTCGTCAAGGTCCTGCTCCGCGAGCTGAGCGGGATGTCGGCCGAGGACGAGGCCTTCGACGCCAAGGTCACCGTCCTGATGGAGAACGTCCGCCACCACGTCGAGGAGGAGGAAGAGGAGCTGCTTCCCCAGTCCGAGGAGATCCTCGGCGACGAGGAGCTGGCCCGCCTCGGCGAGGAGATGGCGGCGCGCAAGCAGCAGCTCGGCGCCGGCTAGATTCCCTCGGGGCGGTTTGCCCGGTCCACCTCCCGTCTACACTGAACCTCAGGTGAACGGGAGGTGGACCGCGCATGGCTGACGGGGAGAGCAAGGGCGAGCGGCTCGATCGGGAGCTGATGGAGCTGCTCCAAGGGCTCCGGGTCGTGATGCCCGGGGTCCAGGTGCTGCTGGCGTTCCTGCTCACCGCCCCCTTCCAGCAGCGGTTCGCCCAGCTCCCCGGCAGCCTCAGGAACGCCTACTTCGCCGCTATCGCCTGCGCGGCCCTGGCGACGGTGTTCCTGATCGCCCCATCGACCCATCACCGCCTGCTCTTTCGGACCCGTGAGAAGGAGTGGCTGATCCGGGTGGGCAACCAGATGGCCCTGTGGGGCACGGTGTTTCTGGGCGCGTCGATCGTGCTCGCCCTCTACGTCGTCACCAACGTCCTGTTCACCAGCGAGCAGGCCCTGCTGATGGCGGCGGCCGCGATCGTGGTGTTCGCCGGACTCTGGTACGCCCTGCCGCTGGCCCGTCGGTCGTCGTCCTCTGGCTCCTCCGACAAGGAGATGGACGACTCGCCCGACGACGGGCAGGCTCAGGCGAGCCGGGGGGCCAGCTCCCGGCGGTAGAACTCGAAGAAGCCCGCCTGGTCGTTGCCGATCTGGCTGACGTAGACCTCGTCGAAGCCGGCGTCGACGTACTGTTTGATGCTCTCGAGGTGGCGCTCGGGGTCGGGCCCGCACGGGATCGTCTCGGCCAGCTTGTCCTCGGTTACCAGCTGGGAGGCCTGCTCGAAGTGGCTGGGCAGGGGCAGCTCCTGGGAGAGCTGGCCGGGCAGCAGGGTGTTGGGCCACAGTTCGAAGGCGGTCTTGCGGGCGGCCGCCTCGTCCCGGCCCCAGCAGACCTTCATCCCGCCCTGCTTGGGCCCCTTGCCGCCCTGCTCGACGTAGCTCTTCAGGGCGTCGGCGTCGGGGGCGGTGCTGATGTAGCCGTCGCCGATGCGGGCGGCCAGGCTGACCGCCTTAGGCCCGAGGGCCGAGATCAGCACCGGCGGCGGGGTGTCGGGCAGCGAGTACACGCGCGCGTTCTCGACCTGGTAGTGGTGGCCGTCGTGGCTGGTCAGCCCGCCCTCCCAGAGCTTGCGCATGACCTCGACGGCCTCCTCGAGCATCTCCAGGCGGGTGTCGACCCGGGGCCAGCGGTCGCCCAGGACGTGCTCGTTGAGGTTCTCGCCGGTGCCGACCCCGAACAGGAAGCGGCCCTCCAGCATCAGGGCCGCGGTGGCCGCCGCCTGGGCCAGGATGGCCGGGTGGATCCGGACCGTCGGGCAGGTGACCCCGGTGGTCACCTTGAGGCTGGTGGTGGCGGCGATCCCGCCGATCACCGACCAGACGAACGGGCTCTGGCCCTGGTTGTCGTTCCAGGGGTGGTAGTGGTCGGAGATCCACACCGACCGGAAGCCGGCCTCCTCGGCCTGCTGGGCCTGGCGGACCAGCTCGTTGGGGCCGTGCTCCTCGCTGGACAGGAAGTAGCCGATCTCAGCCATGTCGTCGCTCCTTGTCGTGAGGTGCTCAGGCGTCGCTGCTGCCGCCGACGCCGGTGCGGAACTCGCCCAGGCGCAGGGGACCGCCGGCCTCCGGGTCGAGCGGCGGGGTGTCCGCCCCGGCGCCCTCGCGCAGCCCGGCCAGCAGCTCCTGGAGCGCCTGGGTGGCGCTGTGCCTCGGCGACCAGCCCAGCTCGGTCCGGGCCCGGCTCGCGTCCATCAGCGGTGACCGCAGGGCCAGGTCGAGCCAGCCCGGCGACACCGGCTGGAGGTGCAGCCGCCAGGTCGCGGCCGCGCCTACCTTGAGCAGTCCGGCCGGGACCGGGACGGGCCGGGCGTCCAGCAGCGCCGCCACCGAGTCGGCGTCCAGCACCGGGTCGGCGGCCAGGTTGAAGGGGCCGCGGGCGTCGCCGACCACGGCCAGCCGGTAGGCCTGGGCGACGTCGTCGGTGTGCACCCCCTGGGTGCGCAGCCGCTTGACCCTCGGCACCACCGGGATGGCCCCGGCCCTGGCCAGCGAGCCTGGCACCAGCGGACCCAGGAAGTAGCGGCGGATCTCCGAGGCGGCGATGCGCTTGAAGGTCAGGGCCGGCCGCAGCCGCACCACCCGGACCCCCGGGTGGTCGCGCTCGAACAGGTCGAGCAGCCGCTCCTGGTAGGCCTTGTCGCGGGAGTAGGCCGAGGTGGTGATCCCATGGGTCGGCCAGTCCTCGTCGACCTGCCGGTCCTTGGGCCCGGGGGAGTAGGCCCCGATCGACGAGGCGCAGACCACGGCCCCGACCCCGGCCGCGGAGGCCGCGGCCAGCACCCGCTCGGTGCCGACGACGTTGGTCCGCCACATGGCGAACGGGTCGTGGGACGGCTGGATCAGCCAGGCCAGGTGGACGACCACGTCGGCTCCGCGCACGTGGCCGGTCAGGTCGTCGTCGGCCACGTCGGCGGTCGCCCAGGTGGTCTTGGCCACCTCCAGCTCGGGCCGGCGCCTGGCCAGCCCCAGCACCGAGGTGACGGCCGGCTCACCGCCCAGCGCCCGGAGCAGGCTGGTGCCGACGTTCCCGCTGGCCCCGGTGACGACGACGCGCATCCGGCCTCCCTCCGACGTGGTATCGGAGCCAGCTACCCCTGGCCTCGACCGGGGAAACCCCACCAGAGGGACCGGGACGGGGAGAGAATGCCGGCACATGTTCCCCAGATCGCTGTTCGACACCGTGCGCCGTCGCCGGCCGCGACATCCCGCCCAGCGCGTAGCCGCCGCCTTCGCGGTCGGCATCCTGGTCGGGACCCTCCTGCTGCTGCTGCCGTACGCCCGGGCCGGGCCCGGCGGGGCCCCGCTGCACGTGGCTACCTTCACCGCGACCTCCGCGGTCTGCGTCACCGGGCTGACATTGGTCGACACCGCGACCTACTGGTCGACCCTCGGCCAGGTGATCATCATGCTGCTCATCCAGGTCGGCGGGCTCGGCTTCATGGTGCTGGCGTCGCTGCTGGCCCTGGCGATGTCCCGCCGGCTCGGACTGCGCCAGCGGCTGCTCGCCCAGACCGAGATCAACGTCACCGAGCTCGGCGAGACGCGGCGGGTGCTGCTGGGCGCGGCCGCCTTCAGCCTCCTGTTCGAGGTCCTGGCGGCCGCGGTGCTCACCGGACGGCTGTGGCTCGGCTACGGCGAGCCGTTCGGCCGGGCGGCCTGGTACGGCCTGTTCCACTCGGTGTCGGCCTTCAACAACGCCGGCTTCGCCCTCTACAGCGACAACCTGGTCGGCTTCGTGGACGACGGCTGGGTCAGCCTGACCGTCACGCTGGCCGTGATCGCCGGCGGGCTCGGCTTTCCGGTGCTGATCGAGCTCATCCGCGAACCGGCCAGCCCGGGCCGCTGGTCGCTGCACACCAAGCTGACCCTGACGATGACCTGGGTGCTGTTGGCCGCCGGGACGCTGGCCATCCTCGCCTTCGAGTGGTCCAACCCGGCCACCTTCGGCCGCCTCGACCTGCCCGGCAAGCTGCTGGCCGGCTTCTTCCACGGGGCCAGCCCGCGCACGGCCGGGTTCAACACGGTCGACTACGCCGACATGGGGGAGACGTCGTGGCTCGTCACCGAGGTCCTCATGTTCATCGGGGCGGGCAGCGCCGGCACCACCGGCGGCATCCGGGTCACCACCTTCGCCGTGCTCGTGCTCATGGTCACCGCCGAGGCACGCGGGCTGTCCACGGTCAACGCCTTCCGGCGCCGCATCCCCCAGGCGGCCCAGCGCCAGGCCCTGACCGTCACCCTGATCGGCCTGGGCGCGGTGGTCGCGGCCACCCTGGCCATCACCGCCCAGAGCGGGCTCCCACTGTCCCGGGCCACGTTCGAGGCGTTCTCGGCCTTCGGGACGGTCGGGCTGACGACCGGGATCACGCCCCAGCTCCCCCTGTCGTCCCAGAACATCCTGATCCTGCTCATGTTCCTCGGGCGGACCGGCCCGATTACACTGGCGACCGCGCTCGCCCTGCGCGAGCGCGAGCCGCGCTACCGCTACCCGGAGGAACGACCGATCATTGGCTAGCAACGTGCCGGACAACGGGGTCCTGGTGGTCGGCCTGGGCCGGTTCGGGAGCGCGCTGGCCGAGACCCTGGTCAACCTGGGCCACGAGGTCCTCGGCGTCGACGCCGACGCCGAGAACGTGCAGCGCAACGCCGATCTGCTGACCCACGTCGTCCAGGCCGACGCCACCGACGAGGAGGTCATGCGGCAGCTCGGGGCGGGCGAGTTCGGCCGGGCCGTCGTCGGCATCGGCACCGACCTGGAGGCCAGCATCCTGACCACCTCGTTGCTGGTTGACCTCAAGGTGCCGGACATCTGGGCCAAGGCGGTCACCGTGTCCCACGGCCGGATCCTGGAGCGGGTCGGCGCCCACCACGTGATCTTCCCCGAGCACGACATGGGCCGCCGGGTCGCCCACCTGGTCACCGGCCGGATGATCGAGTTCGTCCAGCTCGACGTGGGCTTCACCCTGGTCGAGCTGAAGCCGCCCAGGCAGATCGTGGGGCGGTCGCTGGCCGACTCGCAGGTCCGCTCCCGCCACGGCATCACCGTGGTCTGCATCAAGCCGGAGGGCGGGTCGTTCACCTACGCCACCCCGGACACGGTCGCCGGCCCCAACGACATTCTCGTGGTGGCCGGCGAGACGGACCGGACCAAGCGCTTCGCCGACCTCGGCTGAGCGGGCCGCCGAGAGGTCAGCCGGTCGGCGGCAGCTCGGCCAGCATCTCCAGGAACAGGCCGGCCGCGCCCGAGGGCGGGCCGGCGTCGATGCGGTGGACGGCCACGATCTCGCGCCGGACCGGGGCCGCGTCGACCAGCTCGATCCTGGTCAGGGTGCCGGCGGCCAGCTCGGCGGCCACGGTGCTGGCCGGGACCAGCGACACCCCGAGGCCCTGCTCGACCATCTTCTTGGCCGCCTCGATGTTGTCCAGCTCGAGCACGCTGTTGGGCAGCACGCCGGCCTGGCGGAAGGTGGCGGTGGTGAACTCGAGGAAGCTGGAGCTGCGCCCGAACAGGACCAGCACCTCGCCGGCCAGGTCGGCCATGCGGGCCCGGCGCCCGGTGCGCGGCTCGGCCAGCCGGTGGCCGGGGCCGGCGATCAGCACCAGGGCGTCGGTGTACAGCGGCACGCTCTGGACCTCCTGGTGAACCAGGGAGCGCATGATGCCCAGCTGCACCTGGTCGTGCAGGACCATCTGGAGAATCTCCTCGGAGGTGCCGGTCTTGACGGCCAGGCGGACGTTCGGGTGGCCGGCCGAGAAGCGGGCCAGCAGGGCCGGCAGGGTGTAGGTGCTGACGGTCGGCGGCGCGCCGAGGACCAGCCGGCCGGCCACCCCCCGGCGCAGCTCACCGAGGCGCTCGCGGCCGTCGGCCAGCGCCCGCAGGGCGTGCTCGGCATAGGGCAGGAACGCCTCCCCGGCCTCGGTCAGCCGCATCCCCCGCCGGGTGCGGACGAACAGCTGCTCGCCCAGGGAGGCCTCCAGGCTCTGGAGGCGGGCGGTGAGGGTCGGCTGGGACACGAACAGGGCCTCAGCGGCCCGGCTGAGGTTCTGGCGGCTGGCCACCTCCAGGAATGCCTCGATTTGCGGAAGCATCGCGCCCCTGTCATAGCCGTTCCCGATGCACATCATTTAGACGATCTATTGGACTGATAGCAAGCCCGCCGCCTACGCTCTGAGATCTTATTTCCCCGACCGAGCGGAGCACCGATGCGCATTGTTCTCCTCGGCCCGCCCGGAGCCGGAAAGGGCACCCAGGCCGCTCGGGTGGCCTGCCGCTTCGGCACCCCCCACATCGCCACCGGGGACATCTTCCGGGCCAATGTGGCCGAGGGGACCGAGCTCGGCCGGGCCGCCCAGGAGTACATGGACCGGGGCGACCTGGTCCCCGACGACGTGGTCATCGCCATGGTCATGGAGCGCCTGGCCGGGGAGGAC
>JASLBL010000152.1 GCA_030146615.1 Actinomycetes bacterium | reverse complement strand
GCGCCATGCAGCTTACCTGCAGCTTGCATCCGGCCGTGGGTTCTGCCGGCCGGGTGGGAGGCGAGCGAGTGGGAGACGAGCGGGTCGGCGACGACCGGCCACCGAGGGCCGCGGCGTGTGCGAGGCCTTGTTCCCGACCCGGGCGGCCGCAGCGGGAAGCGCTCAGAACGGCGTGGACAGCCGGCTGACGGAGCCGCCCAAGCGCGGCGACGCGCCCCCGCTCAAGCTCCTCTCGACCCCGCCGCGACCCACCCCACACGCTCAACGCCTCGCACCAGCCCGCGACCCGCCTCACCCCTCTCACCTCCCGGCCCCGGAACGGCCGGCGACGCGTGGGAAATTGTCTTGCGGGCGTGACCTGAGGAGCTAGAGGATGGTGGGCTGTTGCCGCGGGTGCGGGACCCGCGGCGTCCTCCCATTCGAACCTGGTGGTGACGTTGCTGGAGTCGTTACCTGACGACGAGCTGGTGGCCGAGCGGGAGATGCTGGAGTACGCCCGGCGGTGCCTGGCGGCGATGCGGCGCAGGACCCGCTCGCTGCGGGCCACCGGGGCCGATCCGTACGCGGCGGAGTCGGTGGAGTGGCGGCTGCGGCAGCGGGTGGCGGCCTTGACTGACGACGGGCGGACCGGGTTGTTCTTCGGGCGGTTGGACTACGACGCCAGCGCCGACCCGCCGGAGGCTCGCTTCTACGTCGGTCGTCGGCACGTGAGTGATGCCGAGGGCGACCCGGTGGTGATCGACTGGCGGGCCGGGCTCGCCCATCCGTTCTATCGGGCCAGCCCGACCCACCGCTTCGGCGTACGGGCCCGGCGCCGCTTCGGGTACCGGGGCGGGACCTTGACCTCGATCCAGGACGAGGTGCTCGACCTGCTGGACGAGGCCGAGGCGCTGGCCGCCGCCGACCGGGTGCTGGTGGCCGAGATTGAGCGGCCGCGCATCGGGCCGATGCGCGACATCGTCGCCACCATCCAGCCCGAGCAGGACGACCTCATCCGGGCGCCGCTGGCCGAGACGATCTGCATCCAGGGCGGGCCCGGGACCGGCAAGACCGCGGTCGGCCTGCACCGGGCCGCGTTCCTGCTCTACGAGCACCGGGACCGGCTGGCCAGGGACGGGGTACTGGTGGTGGGGCCGGGGCCGGCGTACCTGGCCTTCATCCGTGACGTGCTGCCCGGGCTGGGCGAGGTCGACGTCGCCCAGCGGTCGATCGAGGACCTGGTCGCCGAGGTCGCGGTCACCGGGACCGACAGCCCGGAGGCGGCGGCGGTCAAGGCCGACGCCCGCATGGCCGCGGTCGTGCGTCGCGCCGCCTTCCTGCACGTGCGGCCGCCGGCCTTGCCTCTCGAGGTCCGCTGGGGGCACCGGGTGGTCCGCCTGTCGGCCAGGATGCTGCGCCAGCGGGTGGACGAACTGGTCGCCGGGGACCTCCGCTACCAGGTCGGCCGCGACCACCTGCGGGACTGGCTGGTCGAGCGCTGCCTGCGCCACCTGGAGCACACCGAGGGCCTGAGCGCGCTGGACGACCCGGCCGCGGTCCAGCGCGGCCTCGGGGCCCGGCCCGAGGTCCGGGACTTCCTGAAGCGCACCTGGCCGGTGGTCCAGCCCCTCCGGCTGGTGTTCCGGCTGCTCACCGACCGGTCGTTCCTGGCCGAGGCGGCCGACGGCATCCTCACCGAGGAGGAGCAGGAGCTGCTCCTGTGGGCCAACCGACCCCGGAGCGTCAAGGCGGCCGCCTGGTCGGTCACGGACGCGTACCTGGTCGACGAGGCCGTCGATGTGGTCGGCGGGACGACCACCTTCGGCCACGTGGTCGCCGACGAGGCCCAGGACCTGTCGGCCATGCAGCTGCGGGCCATCGGGCGGCGGTGCCGGTTCGGGTCGGCGACGCTGCTCGGCGACCTGGCCCAGCGGACAACGCCGTGGTCGGCCGAGCGATGGGGCGACGCGGTCGACCATCTCGGCCAGCGCTCGGTCCGGGTCGAGCAGCTCCCGCGGGCCTTCCGGGCGCCCAAGGAGGTACTCGACTTCGCCAACCGCCTGCTGCCCGAGATCGCCGCCGAGGTTCGCCCGGCCCGGTCCGTCCGCAGCGTCCCCGGGTCGCTGCGGGTCAGGGCCGTGACCCCGGCGGCCGTCCCCGCGACCTGGCTTCAGGCGCTCGACGAGGCCCTGGCCGAGGACGGGTCGGTCGGCCTGATCGTGGCCGACCCGGCGGTCGGGGCCGCCAGGACGGAGCTGACCGGCCGGGGCGTCGAGTTCCGGGAGGTGGACCGGTTCGACGCCGGCACGCGGCTGGCCCTGGTTCCCGCGTCGGCGGTCAAGGGGCTGGAGTTCGACCAGGTCGTGCTGGTGGAGCCGGCCGAGATCGCCGACCCGCCGCTCGGGCCGGCCGGCCTGCGGCGGCTCTACACCGCGCTCACCCGGGCCGTGCTCGGCCTGGCGATCGTCCACGCCAAGCCGCTCCCCGCGGCCCTCGGATCCGCCCCCGTGGGCTGACCGCGGGCTCCACGTCGCCGGTCAGCGGCCCTCGTACTTGTCGGGCAGGAGCACGTTGATCACGAACGTGACCACGCTGATCACCAGGGCGCCGAGCAGTGCCGCCCAGAACCCGTCGACCTCGAAGGCGAGGTCGAACTGGTCCCCGATCCAGGCGGTGAGCATCAGCATCAGGGCGTTCACGACGAAGGTGAACAGCCCAAGGGTGAGGATGAACAGCGGCAGGGAGATCAGCCGCACGATCGGGCGGACGATGGCGTTGACCAGCCCGAAGATGACCGCCACGGCGAGCAGGGTCAGGACCCGTTCGCTGTCGGTCCCGGGCCCGACCGAGATCCCGTCGATCAGGCCCGCCGCCACGGCCAGCGCCACCGCCCCGGCCAGGAGTCGCACGATCAACCGCACCGGACACCTCCATCCCGATCACCCAGTCCAGCAGGACAGGGCGACCATACCAAGCTCCCAGGGCGGCGACCCTGCTCAGCTCTGTTGGAACGCGGCGATCCCCGCTTGCCAGGCGACGTCCAGGTCTGCGTCCGGGGGGAACCGCTGGTCGAGCTCGAGCATCACCATGCCGTGGGCGAACGCCCACACCGCCCGGGCCCGGGCCTGACTGCCGGCCACCCGCATGACCGGGGCGGCGGTTCGGTCCTCGAGCCCTGGCGGGAGGTGCTCCCGCGGCAGGGGGCCGTTGTTCATCAGCCGGTAGAGATGCGGGTGCTCGAGCGCGAACCGCCGGTATGCGGTCGCCAAGGCCGGCAGCGCCCCGCCGGCACCCTTCCCCGCTGTATCGCCCTCCGCGTCGCCGGCGCCTTCGACCGCCGCCTCGAACGCGGCGGCGGCCTCCTCCAGGCCGGTGGCGATGATGGCGGCTTCGAGCGCGGCCTTGTCCGGGAGGTGCTTGTAGAGCGAGGGGGCTCGGATCCCGACGCGGTCGGCCAGCCGACGCATGGTGAGCGCCCCCACTCCCTCCTCCTCCAGCAGCCGCCGCCCGGCCGCCACCACCTCGCTCCCCCGCGCCGACCTGGTGACCGACGGGGTCATGGGGTGTTCCGGGCCGAGGCTCGCTGCTCGACCCGGGCCTTGAGGGCCCGGTTCATCCGGTGGAAGGACTCCAGGGTCGGCTTGGCGATCATGGCCAGCAGGAGCGGGGCCAGCAGGCCGCGGAACTCCTCGTGCTGGGTCAGGCGGACCCGCCCGGGGCCGGCGGGCTCGATGGTGAAGCTGTGCTCGCCGTCGAACAGGCCGGGCACCAGGAGCCGGCCGAGCCAGCGCAGCTTCCGGCCCGGGTCGGCCTCCAGCACTTCTGGGCGGAACGTCGTCGTCCGACGGCCGGCGGGGCGCATGTGCACTTCGAGGCGGTGGCCAGGCTGGGGCGTGCCGCTGGCCTTGACCATGAACGGGTTCCACTCCTGGTAGGCGTCGAAGTCGGTGAGGACCTCCCAGACCCGTTCGGCCGGCCCTTGGATCTCGATCTCGGCGTGAAGCTGCCTGCTCATCCCGGTTCCTTCCCAGCAATCGTGGCTAACGTTGTTAGCCACGGTAGGCGAACACTGTTAGCCTGTCAACCGCGACGTGACGGGCTACCGTTCGGAGCAGGCGAACCCGGCCCTGAGGGGTGAGGCCATGCGTCGATACCTCGTCGTGGCGAACCAGACCCTGGGCGGTGAGCAGCTCACGGCCAAGCTGGCCGAGTGCATCGACGCCGGCCCGAGTCGCTTCTATCTGGTCGTGCCCGTCACCAACACCGAAGGCTCCGACCGCTGGTTCACCGGCGGGCTGGAGGGCGTGCTGCCCGGCGCCTACAGGATCGCCAGGACCCTGGCCGGAGCGCGCCTGGAGCCATGAGCTCAACCGGCTCCGGGAGGCCGGGGCCGAGGCCGACGGTGAGGTGGTCGAGCCGATGCCGCTGGACACGATCCCCAAGATCGCCAGCCGGGGAGGAGGCCGACGAGGTGATCGTCTCCACCCTTCCTCGGCGCCTCTCGCGCTGGATCGCGATGGACCTCCCCCGGCGAATCCGGCGGGCCACCTCGCTGCCCGTCACCCACGTCGCGGGCCAGGCCGGCCCCTCGGTCTGACGCCAGGTCTGACGCCAGGCCCGACGCCGGACCCGACCCGGAACCTGACGCCAGGGCCTGAACCCAGCCCTCAGTTGGCCGGGGTCGAGGCCAGGGAGACCTCCTCTCCGGCGGCGACCAGGGCCGAGGCGATGACGGTCGAGGCCCGTGGCCCGAGGCGGACGGCGGAGCCGGGATGGGGCGGTGGTGGGCGGATGTCGGCCACGCCGAGGGCGACCAGGGGATCGAGGAAGGCGGCGGCGACGGCCCGAGGCAGCCATTCGTCCAGGTCGAGCTCGAGGCCGTTGGCGACGGTCTCGACCAGGCCCTGGAGGCCGACCTCGACCCCGGCGGGCAGGCCCAGCAGCAGGCGCAGGACCCACAGCCGGCCACCGACCAGGGCCTCGACCCCGGCGCCGCCGCGTAGGAACGCCGGCCACGGGACCCGGTGGCACCAGCCGGCAAACTGTGGTGCTGAACGAGAGCTGGAGTTGACCCGGTCTGGTGGACACCCAAGATGAGGGCCTGGCCCTCGAGATGGGAGTCCAATGCCACGACTACGCCGGTTCTTCCCGCCGGAGTACAAGGCTGAGGTCGTCGAGCTCATCCGCAGCACCGGCAAGACCGTCGGCCAGGTCGCCCGCGAGCTGGACCTGACCGAGACCGCAGTCCGCCTGTGGGTTCGCCAAGCTGACCTGGACACCGGCCGCCGCACCGATGGGCTGACCACCGCTGAGCGGGAGGAGCTGGGTCGGCTACGCCGCGAGGTCCGGGAGCTGCGTGAGGAGCGCGAGATCCTCCGCAAGGCCGCGGTTTTCTTCGCCAGGGAGACCGATCACCGGTGAGCTGCTATCGGCTGATCGATCAGGAGAAAGCCCACCATCCTGTCTCCCGTCTGGCCCGCGTGCTGGGTGTGGCAGGCGCGGGCTATTACGCCTTCACCTCGCGTCCAGCTTCGCCGCGCACGCTGGCTGACCAGGCGCTCACCGACCAAATCCGCCAGATCCATGCCCGCAGCCGCGGGACCTATGGTGCTCCTCGCGTGCACGCCGAGCTGCGGCTGGGCCTGGACATCTGGGTTGGCCGCAAGCGAGTCGCCCGGCTGCTGCGTGCCGCTGGCCTCCAAGGCTGCCATCGACGCCGGCTGCGCGGCCTGACCCGCCGCGACCCACAAGCCGCCCCAACACCGGATCTGGTCGAGCGCAACTTCACTCCACCGGCACCGGATCGGCTGTGGGTGGCCGACATCACCCAACAGCGCACCGGCCAAGGCTGGCTGTACCTCGCCGTCGTGCTGGACGCGTTCTCCCGCCGGATCGTCGGGTGGTCGATGGCCGATCACCTGCGCACCGACCTGGCCCTGGACGCCCTCGACATGGCCATCTGGCGCCGGCAGGCTCAGCTGGAGGGGGTGGTCCATCACTCCGACAGGGGCTGCCAGGGCGGATTCAACCGGTCGTCGCAACACCCGAGCACCGAGGGTGTGGATGGGACGACCACGGGGTTGGGCTGCGACGGCGACAGGGAGGCCGCCGATGCGGTCGCCTGGCCGGCCGCCGGTGGCGCGGCGTGAGCATCGGCAACGGTTCTGGAAGGCGATCGCGCACGGGCTGTCCAGCGAGGACGCCGCTGTGGCGTGCGGGGTGTCCGAGGCGGTGGGGACTCGGTGGTTCCGTGAAAGTGGCGGCATGCCATCGATCAACCTGGCCCAGGTGTCGGGCCGCTACCTGTCGTTCGCCGAGCGCGAGGAGATCGCCGTCCTCAAGGCCCGGGGCTGCGGGGTGCGCCAGATCGCTCGTCGGGTCGGCCGGTCGGCGTCGACGATCTCGCGTGAGCTACGCCGCAACGCCGCGACCCGTGGCGGCGTGCTGGAGTACCGGGCCACGACCGCGCAGTGGCACGCCGATCGGTGTGCCAGGCGCCCACAGGTCGCCAAGCTCGCCGCCAACGACGCGCTGCGCCAGTACGTGCAGGACCGCCTTGCTGGACTGGTCACCACGCCTGACGGGACGACGGTGCCAGGCCCGGAGGTTCGCTGGATCGGGCGCCGTCACGGCCGCCGCAAGGACCGGCGCTGGGCCAGGTCGTGGAGTCCGGAGCAGATCGCGGGCCGGCTGCGGGTCGACTTCCCCGATGATGGGTCGAATGCGGATCTCCCACGAGGCGATCTACCAGGCCTTGTATGTCCAGGGCCGCGGCGCGCTGCGTCGTGAGCTGACCGCGTGCCTGCGCACCGGACGGGCGCTGCGGGTGCCAAGGGCACGCACCCGGGGGCGGGGCAAGCAGTTCGTCACCCCGGAGGTCCTGATCAGCCAGCGGCCGGCCGAGGTTGAGGATCGTGCGGTGCCTGGGCACTGGGAAGGCGACCTCATCCTGGGGCTGGGCAGCTCGGCGATCGGGACGCTGGTGGAGCGCACCACGCGGTTCACGATGCTGCTGCACCTGCCCCGCATGCACGGCCATGGCGACCAGGCTCGGGTCCACAACGGCCCTGCGTTGGCCGGCCACGGCGCCCTGGCGGTCCGTGACGCCATCGTCACCTCGATCGTGACGCTGCCCGAGCAGTTGCGCCGATCGTTGACCTGGGATCAGGGCGCGGAGCTGGCCCAGCACGCCCAGCGACGGATCGACACCGGCCTGCAGGTCTACTTCTGCGATCCGCACAGCCCCTGGCAGCGCGGCACCAACGAGAACACCAACGGGCTGTTGCGCCAGTACTTCCCCAAGGGCACCGACCTGAGCAAACACAGCGCCGACGACCTCGCCGCCGTCGCGGCTGCCCTCAACAGCCGACCCCGCAAGACCCTGGACTGGAGAACTCCCGCCGAAGCCCTCGACGAGCTACTGTCACACCCATTAACAGCAGGCGGTGTTGCAACGACCCCTTGAGCCTGAGCTGGCAGCCGTGATCACTGTGATGCACCAGGCCGGCGGTGGGATGGCGCTGGGCGATGGCCATGTCGAGGGCGTCCCGGACGAGCTCGGTGCGCAGGTGGTCGGCCATCGACCAGCCGACGACCCGCCGTGAGAAGGCGTCCAGGACCACCGCGAGGTACAGCCAGCCCTCGCCGGTGCGCTGCTGGGTGAGGTCGGCCACCCACAGCCGGTCCGGCCCTGGCGGCAGGAAGTTCCGCTCGACCAGATCCGGCGCTGGTGTGGCGGTCGGGTCGCGGCGCGTCGACCCGTGCCGCCGGCGGCGGTGGACGCCCTGCAGGCCATGCTCGCGCATCAGGCGGGCGACCCGTTTGCGGCCAACCCAGATGTCCAGGCCCAGCCGCAGCTCGGCGTGCACGCGAGGAGCACCATAGGTGCCCCGGCTGCGGGCATGGACCTGGCGGATCTGTTCGCCGAGGTAGGCGTCGTCCAGCGTCCGCCGCGACGGCAGGCGCGACGCCCAGGCGTAGTAGCCGGCGCGTGCCACACCCAGCACGCGACAGAGTCGGGAGACCTGGTGGTGTGCCTTCTCCGCGTCGATCAGCCGATAGCAGCTCACCGGTGACCGGTCTCCCGGGCAAAGAAAACCGCGGCCTTGCGCAGGATCTCACGCTCCTCACGCAGATCCCGGACCTCACGACGCAACCGGCGCAGCTCATCACGCTCGGCGGTGGTGAGGCCGTCGCTGCGCCGGCCGGCATCCAGGTCGGCGCGCTTGACCCACTCGCGGACCGCGGTCTCGGTCAGGTCCAGCTCTCGGGCGACCTGGCCGACCGCCTTGCCGGTGGTCCGGATCAGCTCGACGACTTCAGCCTTGTACTCCGGCGGGAAGAACCGTCGGGGCGTGGCATCGGACTCCCATCTCGAGGCCAGGGCCCTCATCTTGGGTGTCCACCAAGCCGGGTCAACTCCACGATAGCCTCGATCGGATGATCAGTTCGTGGATCCGCTGATCGGCGGTCATAGTCCAGCCCCTTTCTCGGATCGATGTGGGCGGGCACGCCCTGAACCGGTGATCTCGACGATTGATTCCAAGGGTTGTCAGTGGTCGTAGGCGAGCAGCAGCGCAGGACCGGCTGGCCGGTGGTGCGGTTGTGCCAGATCGCCGCGGTCAGGGCCAGCAGCCGCTGCAGGAGCGATCAGGGCGCCCTTGGTTCGTTCATTGATCCAGTCCATCCGCCCGGCGGGCGCTGCATGAGCGCTCCGTCCTCGGCCAACTCCTCGATCTGTTGCGCGAGGAACCGCCGGTCCACGTCCGTCGCTGCCAGCTGGGCGGCGCGTTCGAACGCGGCCCGCGCGGCGGCTCGTTGTCCAAGCCGACGCAACATGGTGCCGCGGGCTGCGTGCAGCAGGTGATAGTTATCGAGGTCCGCTGCGATCGCGTCGAGCGTCGCGAGCGCAGCGCCGGGACCCTCGATCTCGGCGATGGCGATGGCCCGATTGAGCGCAACCACGGGGGTGGGCATGACCGCAAACAGGTGATCGTAGAGCGCGACGATCTGAGGCCAGTCGGTTGCTTCGAACGAGTCGGCGTGGCAGTGCACGGCCTGGATCGCGGCCTGGAGTTGGAAGGGACCTGGTCGGCCGCGGCGGATACAGGCGCGCACGATTGCATGTCCCTCGTCGATCATCGTGCGGTCCCACGTGGTCCGGTCCTGCTCGCGCAGGAGCACCAGGGCACCCTCGGCCGTGCGGGCCGGCACCCGTGACTCACTGAGCAGCAGCAACGCGAGCAGCCCTGCCGCTTCGGGCTCGTCGGGCAGCAACTCGACGAGCGCGCGAGCGAGCCGAATTGCCTCGCTCCGCAACGAGGTCCGTTCCGGACCGTCGAGCCCGGTGTTGTAGATGAGGTACACAACCGACAGGACCGACCGGAGCCGCTCAGGCAGGTCGGCTTCTTCCGGCACGCGGTAGGGGATCTTGGCGGCCTTGATCTTGTACTTGGCGCGGACGAGCCGCTTGGCCATCGTCGACTCGCTGACCAGGAACGAGCGGGCCACCTCATCCACGCTCAGGCCGCCGAGCAGCCGCAGGGTCAAGGCCAGGTGGTGCTCGGTTCGCAACGCCGGATGGCAGCAGGTGAAGATCAGTCGGAGCTGGTCGTCCCTCACCGGTCCGTCCTCTCCCCACTCCTTCATGCCCGGGCCGCGCGATGGGGTTGCGACCGCACCGAACTGTTCATGGAGCTCCCGGCCACGGGCCGAACGGCGAAGCTCATCGACCGCACGGTTTCGTGCGGTCGTCACGATCCACCCCGCTGGGTTGGGTGGGATGCCGTCGCGCCGCCACCGGTCGCTTGCCACGACGAACGCGTCCTGGACGGCGTCTTCGGCAAGGGTGATGTCACCGACGACGCGGACCAGCGTTGCCACCGCTTGGCCGTACACCTCACGGAACACCCGCTCAACACCGGTCGCTTCCCCATGTGCGTCGAGCGCGTGGGTCACGCCTCGACGCGCCCGGTCGCTCGAAATGGGCGGACCTCGATCGGATGGTTGGTTGCGTCCACGACCTTACCGGCCCAGGCCAGCGCTGCGTCGAGGTCGTCGGCGTTGATGACGTAGAACCCGGCGACGTGCTCTTTGGCCTCAACGAACGGCCCGTCAGTCATGACCGGATCGCCGCCACCCGCGCGGACGACGGTCGCCGCGTCAGGGCCATGGAGTGCGCCACCGAAGACGAACGTACCGCTCGCCTCCATCTCGGCCTCCAAGGCAGCGACCCGCTCCATGAACGCCCGCATCGCCTCGGGCGTCCTTGGCGCCCCAGGGACCTCACCCTCCACGGCGTAGGTGGACAACAGGTACTGACTCATGCCTACTCCTCCCGTTGGTGGGGGTCGTTCCCGCGCTCACACCGTCTACGAATGGGATCGACCCACGAGGACACCCCGGCGAGAATAGGCCCGAGCGATCCGTGCCCCGGAGGCGGCGCTGCCGGCCGGGCCATCAGGTCGGTGGTCTTCGCGTTCAGGAACGAGCGCGCGGCGTGGAAGTAGTGACCTGCTGGCTTTGCGCTGGTAGAGGCGTTGTTCTGCGGTGCGGGAGGTACCCGTCCAAGCTTGTGGGAGGTCCGTCCCCACTGTCGTGGTCCGGGGTGGTCAGCGACCGCTGAGAACACCCCCTACGTGCTCTTGCCTGTGCCTGACACGGCTCTGTTGCGTTGCGCCGACCCGGGCAGGTTGAAGCGGCGACCTCGGTCCTGGATCAGACCGCCAGGACCAGCTCGTCAAACGCGACCGCCACTCGCCGACTTACCGGCTCCGCGACCGCCAGCTCGTAGTGGCCTCGCCGGACATTCTGGACGAAGCCATGCCCGGCGATGATCACCCTGGCGCTGTGGTCCTGCTTGAGGCCGCGCATCGGTCCCAGCCTCGCCTTCAGCCGGCCGTGGTCGCACTCGACCCGATTGTTGGCGTACCGGTCGGTGCGGTGCCACGCCGCTGGCAGCATCTCCTCCAGCACTATCGGATAGGTCGCTGCTCGGTCGGTGACGACCTCGGCGGGCGTGACCTGGGTCGTGCCACGGCCTGGTTGAAGAACCGGCGGGCGGCACTGGCGTCCCGCCGCGCGGAGACGAACACGTCAATGACCTGGCCGAACTGGTCGACCGCTCGGTCCACGTAGCGCCGCTGTCCAGCCACCTTCACATAGGTCTCATCGACCGGCCAGCGGTCACCAACAGTGTGCCGGCACGGCCGGGCGGCCTCGGCCAGCAGCGGCGTGAACCGCAGCACCCACCGGTAGATCGTGACGTGGTCGACCTCGACACCCCGCTCGGCGAGGAGCTCCTCGACGTCGCGGTACGACAGCGCGACGCGCAGGTACCAGCGCACCGAGAGGACGGTCACCTCGGGCGGGAAGCAGAAGCCAGCGAAGGCAGATCGTGCGAGGGAGGGCCGGACGCGGCGAGTTCTCATGACACCAGTCTGGCTGCTCCGGGAGGTTGTCCCGGCCGCCGTGGAATTTCGCTGGCGGCCCGACGGGTGATCAGGCGGCGGCATCCTCCTTGGTCGGTGTGACATCGGTGGCGATCGTGTGGTCGAGGGCGATCCGCAGGGCGGGTAGGTACAGGTGGCCGTTGACGCGGCGGAACTGCTTGGCCGCCTCACCCATCCCGGCAGCGATCCAGCGCAGCACCATCTGGCCGTCTTGCCAACGCTTGACGTTGGCGGCGTGATCGCGGCAGATCTCGATCATCGACTCGATGCTGTTCGTCGACCTGAGAGTCCGGGCGAGGGTGGGTGGCACGCCGAGGCGGCCGATGGTCAGGGTCTCGGCCAGCCCTTCACGAAGGCTGGCGGCCGCACCAGGGTGGGAGCGGTCCAGCTCCCGGGCCAACGCCTCCAGCTCTGCCTGGGCGATGAGCTGGTCGGGGTGGCGGTAGGCAGCTCGCATCCGCTTGGCCACCACCGAGGCCAGCGCATCGGGGAGCCGGTCGGTCACATTGCGCAGCTTATGCAGCTGGCAGCGTTGGATGACCGGATGGTCAAACACGTCCAGCACTGCACGGCGCAGTGCCTTGGCGCCGTCGATCACCACCAGGAGCGGCCGAGTCGTGTCCAGACCGCGCTCGCGCAGCCCGGCCAGCAGGTCACCCACCACCGTGGTGTTCTCGGTGGCGCCCTCGGCCAAGGCGAGCGGGATCTTGGTCCCGTCGATGGTGATGCCGAGCGCGACCACACAGGTGTGGTCGGCGACCCGGATGCCATCGACCATGAGCGCCACCAGGTCCAGGCCGGACAGATCCTGGGCGAGCAACTCGGCCAGGGCGCGCTCGGTTCGGGCCACGAACCGGCGCGAGACCGCCGACCGGGAGGTCCCGGTCGCCGCGCGTTCAACGTCGGTGCCGACGGGTTCCAGGCCGGCCGGGTAGCGGCGACAGGACAGCTTGGCGAGCATCCGTTCCAGCGCGAGCTCACCCAGCAGGTCGGTCGCCGCGAACGCCTGGTAGGTCGGCACCGCCACCTCGCGGGTGCCGTCGGCGGCGCGGACCCGGGGCCGGCGGATGCGGACCCGGCGGCCGCCGAGGGTCACCTGGCCAGACTCGCTGCCGTGCCGCACGGCGGTCCGTTGCGGGTTGTGGCGACCCTGGTACCGACCAGCCGGGCGACGTCCTCGGCCATCAACGTCTGCAGCACTTGTAGGCCCGTGCCCACCGCCAGGGCGAGCAGCCCCTCGCGGGCGGCGCCGGCCAGCTCGGCAACCGCGACCGTCACCTGCTCGGGCAGCTCGAGCTGGGCGTGATCGATGGTGGCGGTGCGGTGGGTATCCTTCGGCACGGCGGTCCCCTTCTGGTCGAGTGTCTTGGCGGATGCCCGACACCTACCACACGGCAGGTCTCAGGCGGGGACCGCCACTTCAAGTTCTACGGAGACCGGGACAACCTCTGCTCCGGGCCCAATCTCAGCAGATGCAACAGAGCCCGCCCGCCTGGTGTCGTGTTCGATGAAGAACAACACATACAGCCGTCGCAACCAGACTGTGTCGACGGTGAAGAAGTCGCAGGCGACGATCCCGGCGGCTTGCTGGCGCAGGAACACCTGCCAGCTGCCGGACGCCCGCCGTGGCGCAGGGTCCAGCCCGTGACGGCGCAGCGTCGTTCGGATCGCGGGTGGCCCAGACCTGCACACCAAGCCGTTGCAGCTCGCCCTTGATCCGCTGATAGCCCCAGGTCGGGTTCTCCTTGGCCAGGCATCTGCTGTACATCTGGGTTCAGCGGCGGCCGTCCGGTCTGGCGGTGCGGGTAGGTCCATGCGCCGGTGACGAGGCGCCGCTGCCAGCGCAGAAGCGTGTCGGGCTTGACGAGAAAGCAGGACCACAGACCTGGGCAGCATGCGGCTGACCGCGGCCAGCAGGGCCCGGTCGGCGGGCTCGAACCGGGGTCGTGGGATCTAGCAGCGAAGGACGGTGAGCTGGTGGCCCAGCACCAGGATCCCAAGTTCTTGGCGGCGTCGCCGCGGGCGAGCAGCACAAGCGCCTGTACGGAGCGGCACAGGGTGAGGTAGGCGAGCTTCGATAGCACCCGGGACGGCCTCCGGAGCGTCGACAGGGCCGAAGCGTACCGAGCTGCCGTCCGACACGAACCAGCAGGCCACAGGTCACGTCCAAGTTTGCGCACCCTTCAGCCAAACTGCGACCCCGTGCGGGCAGTCCCTGAGGCGACTGCGACCCCGTGCGATCACGATAACCAGTCAAGTGCTGTTCTCATCGCACGGAGGGAAGGAAGCCGCGGGTTCGAATCCCGCCACCTCCACCCAACCAACGACGACCAGCGTTGCCACGGGTGGTCGTTGGCTCGAGCGCGCTCCTGTTGCGAGCCGCTTTCCTGCGTTATGTCTTCGGTGAGATCGGAGGCTCGGAGGGCCGACCCCCGAGATAGAGCTCGCTCAGCTGCGGATCGGCCAGCAGCTGCGGCGCCGGTCCTGAGACGTGCACCTTACCGAGGTCGAGGACGCAACCGATGTCGGCCGTCTCGAGCGCACGCCGTGCGTTCTGCTCGACGAGCAGCACGGCCGTCCCCGCATCACGCATGCGCACGACCTGGTCGAACACCGTGCTCGTCGTCTTGGGGTCGAGGCCCATGGATGGCTCGTCGAGGAGCACCACCTTGGGGCTAACCATGAGTGACCGGGCGAACTCCACCTGTTTCTGCTGGCCGCCGGAGAGCAGGCCGGCAAGCGACTTCCAGCGCTCGGCGACCACGGGGAACAGGTTCTGCACGAACCGGACCCGCTCGTCGAGTACCGCCTTGTCCTTCAGGGTGTAGCCGCCGAGCAGGACGTTCTCGGCTACGGTCATCTCCCGAAAGACGCTGTGCCCCTGCAGGACGTGCGAGAGTCCCGAGGCGAGCAGCTGTTGTGGTCCCTGGCCGGTGACGTCCTTGCCGTCGACAAGGATCTGGCCCGACCGAGGCGCCAGGAGGCCGCTGGCGACCTTGAGAACCGTGGACTTGCCGGCACCGTTGGGCCCGACCAGGCAGACGACTGTACCGGCGGGGACCTTCACCGTCAGGCCCCGCAGGACCAGCGCCGCCCGGCCGTACCCGGCCTGGATGTCGTTCAGCTCAAGCAGGAACTCAGACGCCAAGGTATGCCTCGAGGACGCGGCGGTCGGACTTGATCATCGACGGCGGACCCTCGGCGATCGGTCGACCGCGGTCGAAGACGACGACGTGGTCACTCAGGCTCATGACCAGGTCCATGTTGTGCTCGACGATCAAGAAGGTCTTGCCTTCCTCGTTGAGCTGGCGGACGAGGGTGGCGATGCGACCGATGAGGGCGGGGTTCACACCGCCGGCGGGCTCGTCGAGCAGGATCGTCTCAGGGTCGCCCATCATCACCCCGGCCAGCTCAAGCAGCTTCTGCTGTCCCCAGGAGAGGTTGCGCGCCTCGATGCGCTCCAGGTGATCGATGCCCATCCGCGTCAGCCAGCCGCGGGCGCGGTCCGTCTCTTCGCGGTTGCGTGAGCTGGTCAGCTGCGCCTTGAGGCTCCCCGGGCGGACGGCGGCCAGCAGATTGTCGAGCACCGTCATACGGGGGAACACCCGGCACAGCTGGAAGCTGCGCCCGATGCCCGCCCGCGCGATCGTGTGCGGCGCCTTGCCGGTAATGTCGGACGCGCGGTAGGTCACCCGCCCGGAGTCGGGCTTGATCATCCCTGTGACGCAGTTGAAGAACGTCGTCTTGCCGGAACCGTTGGGCCCGATCAGCGCATTCACCTTGCCGTGCTGGAAGGCGACTGTCACGCCATCGACCGCGGTGACCCCACCGAAGGACTTGGTGAGTTCGACCGTCTCGAGGCCGCGTACCCTGGCCTGGCGCTCGGTCCGGGCGGCGGACATCACCGGACCTCCTGCTGCTCGGCTTCCCGGCGGTTGCTCTCCAGCAGCTCCGCGGCCGTGACGTCGCGGATGGAGCGCTCGGCGGGGCCAAAGAACCTGGCTGACAGGCTGACGAGGGCCGGGATGACGCCGTCTGGCATGAACATCACCACGACCCAGAGCAGCAGACCGGTCGCCACCAGGTGCAGCGGGGTGTCGCCGTACTCCAGTTTGAAGTACTCGATGGCACAGCCGACGATCAGCGCCCCGAGCAGCGGCCCGAAGAGGTGGCGGACACCCCCAAGGAGCGCCATCAGGACCATGTAGGCACCGGTCAGGATCGAGAACTGGAAGACCGGGTCGAGGTCGCCGAACCACAACCCGTAGAGGCCGCCACCCAGCGCGGTGAACGTCGCCGACACCACGAACACGGCCAGCTTGTAGGTGAAGGTCGGGATCCCGAGGGCCTGCGCTTTGTCCTCGTCTTCGCGGATCGCCTTGAGCCCCATGCCGAAACGGGATCGGTCGATGACCCACCAGGTCAGCAGGGCGACCGCGAGCAGTCCGGCGAACAGGAAGAAGAACACCCGGTGGTGCTCGGGCCGCGTCAGGTCGGCGAACGGCCGGGGGATCACCAGGCCCCTGGACCCGCCGGTGAACGACGCCCAGCTCTGGAAGACCAGGAGCAGGATCAGGACCAGCGCGATCGACACAATGACGAACGACGCGCCACGCACCCGGAGCGCGGCGAAGCCGACCGGAACCATCAGCAGCGCCACCAGCGCGGCGGCGACGAACAGCGCGACGAAACTCGGCAGGCCGGCCTTTGTGATCAGCAGGCCGGTCCCGTAGGCGCCGAGCCCGAAGAGGGCGCCGTGCCCGAGCGATATGTACCCGGTGAACCCGCCGACGAAGTTCCAGGCGGTGGACAGCACCGCGTAGTTCGCGACGACGACGCCCACCGAGAGGATGTACGGGTTGGGTGCAAGCGCTGGGAAGGACAGGACCAGGCCTGCGCCGGCCAGGAGGCCCGCCAGCCAGAGGACTCGGCCGAGCCAACCCCTCGACTCAGAATCGCTGGGCAAGCCGACCTCCGAAGAACCCCTGCGGCCGGAGTGCCAAGGTGGCGAACAGCGCGACGTAGAAGACGGTCTGTGCCCACGTGGTCCCCAAGGGGATCTGCAACAGGCTCTGCAGCATGCCGAGCACTATGGCGGCTATCGCCGCTCCCGGTACGCTGCCGAGCCCGCCGACCACGATGATCGCCATCAGGGGCCCGATCCAGTGCCAGTGCAGCGACGGGTAGATCGTCGCGTCGAGCGCCAGCGCGGTGCCTCCAACGGCCGCGGTGGCGAGACCGAGCCCGAAGCCGTAGGCGGCGACCCGGTCGGTGTCGATCCCGATCAGTTGGGCCGCCTCCCTGTGCTGGATCGTCGCTCGCAGCGCCTGGCCGAACCTGCTCCTCATCATGAGGAGGTAGAGCGCCAGCATGGCCGCGGCGGCCAGCGCGAACGCGATCAGCTTGACCACGGCGACCCGGGCGCCGAAGAGCTCCAGGCTGGCGCCGCTGTAGGCGAGCTGGATGCGGCGCTGGGTCCCGGTGAAGACGTACCCCAGCAACCCCTCGATGACCAGCGCGATGGAGAACGTCAGGAGGACCGACATCATCGTGAGCGTCACCGGGCGCAGCCTTGTCAGCAGCAGCCGTTGCATGGCGACGCCGGCGGCGAAGAACAGCGGCACCGTGACGGTCAGCGACAGTAGGGGGTCGAGGCCGGTCTCGCGGTGGAAGTACCAGGCGAGGTAGGCCGCGAGGATAAGGAACGCCGAGTGGGCGATCATCACCACCCGCATGATGCCGAAGTACAGCGTCAGGCCCGCCGCGAGGAGGGCGTAGAGCCCTCCGAGCAGCACCCCGAGGATGACGCTCTGGAAGAGCAGGGCTCCCGAGGGCATCTACCGGTCACCACTTCGGCTTCGGGTACACGAAGTCGGCCTCCTTCACGTCCTCGGGCAGGACAATCCTGATCTCACCGTCGACCCACTGCTGGATCATGTGCGCGCCCTGTGGGCGGCCCTTGTCGTCCCACCGCAGCGGGCCCACCACGGTCTGCACCTCGTTGGCGCGCAGCCACTCCACCAGCCGCTTCTGGCAGTCGCCCTGCTCCGCGCAGCCGACGGCCTTGACCGCCGCCGCCACCACCTGGCCCGTGGTGTAGCCGTTCGCCTCGTCTTCCTCCGGCGGGCTGCCGAACTGCGCCGTGTACTTCTGGACGAACTCGGTGTTGCTCGGGTACTTCGCATCCTGGGTGTACCCGGTGGGCGCGAGGACTCCGTCCGTCTTGTTGCCGATCGCCTTGGCGAACTCGGGGCTCGTCGGCGCGGTCGAGAACGCCGCGAGCTTCGGCTGGTAGTTCAGCTGCTGCAGGGCGACGATCAGGTTCACACCGTCCTGGTACTGCGAGCCCCCCACCACCATGTCGGCCTTGGAGTTGGCGATTTTCGCCGCGATGCTGCTGAAGTCGGTGGTGTTGGGCGGGTAGACCTCGTTCACCACGGTCTTGACGCCCGCCTGCTCCATCTTCTCCTTGAGCCCGTATGCCGTGCCCTGGGCGAACGGGTCGTCCATGGCCGCATACGCCACCGTCTTGGGACGCTGGTCCGCCGGCAGGGCCAGGATGTGTTCGGCGAGGTGGTTGTAATGGTCGTTGGCGACGGCCGGCGCGGCGTAGAAGAGGTTCTTGAAGCCCTGTTCGAAGACCTCCTTCGCGGCTCCCGCCGGCTCGACGAACAGCATGCCGTACTCCTCGGCCACCCGCGCCGAGGGAACCACCAGGCGGGTC
>JASLBL010000147.1 GCA_030146615.1 Actinomycetes bacterium | reverse complement strand
GGGCGCCGGGGCCGGCCTCGCCGGGGCGGCCGGCGGGCTCGCCTCCCGGATCGACGCCCTGGCCGAGCGCGGTCGCGCCGGTCGCGCCGGCAACGGCGCCACCGCCAGGCTCGACGCCCCCCCGAACGGGGACCGCGACCTCGACCTGACTCTGCCCGACGGCGACCCGGCGGCCACAATGCCCGGCACCCCGGACCTCGGCGCCCCCCCGGACGGGCCTGCGGGCGGGGGGAACGGCCATACGGACGGGCCGGGCCGGGAGGGCCGGCTGGTGCTCGACCCGGTCGACCCCGTCGAGGCCTGGTGGCTGCCGTCCAGCATGCTCGACCGGGTCGAGGACCCGGAGCCGATCGCCGGCCATCGGGCCGCCCGGAACGGCCGGAACGGCCGAAGTGCCTCCCGCGACCCGGTGGTCGCCGGCCTGGCCAGCGGGCTGGGCCGGGTCGGCCGCCCGTTCCGGGCCGTCGCGAAGCGGCTCGCCCCGCTGGTCACCGCCATGGCCGCCCCGCCGAACCGGCGCCGCCGCGGCTGGCTGCCGTTCGCCCGCCCGGTGGTCGTCGCCTTGGCTCTGACCCTGCTGGTCGCCACCGCAACCGCGGTCCCGGCGGGGATGCTGGTCGCTGACTCGGTCAAGGGGGCCGGGGCCGGCCTCCCCGAGCTGGAGGAGCTGCGCCAGCTCCGCCAGCCCGAGCGAACCCAGGTCTACGACCGCCAGGGCAGGGTGATCGAGGTCCTCAAGGACGAGCAGGACCGGATCGTGGTGCCGCTGTCCAAGATCTCGCCGACCCTCCAGCAGGCCGTGATCGCCGCCGAGGACGCGCGCTTCTACGAGCACAAGGGGGTCGACGACCGGGGGATCGTCCGCGCCGCGGTCACCAACCTGCTCAGCGGCGAGGTCAGCCAGGGCGGCAGCACCATCACCCAGCAGCTGGTCCGCAACAGCTACCCCGATCTCAAGGACATCTCGATCGTCCGCAAGATCAAGGAGGCCGCCCTCGCCGCCCAGCTCGAGGGCAAGCTGTCCAAGGACGAGATCCTGCACCGGTACCTGAACCGGGTGTACTTCGGGGCCGGCTACTACGGGGTCGAGGCGGCCAGCAAGGGCTACTTCCGCAAGCGCGCCTCGGAGGTCTCCCTTGCCCAGGCGGCCATGCTGGCCGGGGTCATCAGGGAGCCGGTGGGCTCCGACCCCCGCCAGCACCCGGAGCGGGCCAAGGTGCTGCGTGACTCGGTGCTGGAGCGGATGACCCAGCTCGGCATGATCTCGGCCGCGGACGCCGCCAAGGCCCGCAAGCAGCCGCTCAAGATCCAGAAGCCGGGCAGCGTCGGCGGGCGCTACCCCTGGTTCATCGACGGCCTCAAGCGCCAGCTCCAGGAGGACGAGCGACTCGGCAAGACCAGGGAGGGCCGGACCCGGCGGCTGTTCGAGGGCGGCCTGCGCATTCACACCACGCTGGACAAGGACATGCAGCTGGCGGCCGAGCGGGCGGTGGCCAACTGGCTGCCCCCGACCGGCCCGGACATCGCCCTGGTCGCCATCGACCCGCGCGACGGCGGCGTCCGGGCGGTGGTCGGCGGCCGGAACTTCAAGACCGGCGCCTACAACGCCGCCCTCCAGGGCGTCGGCCGCCAGCCCGGGTCGTCGTTCAAGACCTTCGTGCTCGCCGCGGCGCTGGACGCCGGCATCTCGCCGGACTCGGTCTGGGAGTCGAGCGGCTTCGGGGACCAGCTGGTCTGCGGCTCGCGCTGGTCGGTGGACAACTACGAGGGCGGCGGGTCCGGGCCGGTGTCGGTCAGGGACGCCACCCGCCGGTCGGTCAACGGCGTCTACGCCCGCCTGATGGAGCGGCTCTGCCCAGACAAGGTGGCCGAGATGGCCGAGCGGCTGGGCGTCTCGCCGATCGCGCCCGACAAGCGGGTGCCGTCGATGGCCCTCGGCTCGGCCGAGGTCCGCCCGGTCGACATGGCCAGCGCGTACGCCACCCTGGCCAACCTGGGCGAGTACCACAAGCCGACCTTCTTCGAGAAGGTCGACCACCGCAGCGGCAAGCCGGTGATCGGGGAGGCGTCCAAGCCCGAGCGCCGGATCTCGGCCGCGCTCGCCTGGCAGGTCAACGACATCCTCAAGGGCGTGATCACCGGCGGGACCGGCACCGCGGCCAACATCGGCCGTCCCGCCGCCGGCAAGACCGGTACCAACCAGGCCTACCGAGACGCCTGGTTCGTCGGCTACACACCGCAGTTGGCGGTGGCGGTCTGGATGGGCAACCCCAAGAGCCAGGAGTCGATGTACAACGTCCAGGGCCAGCGGGTGTCGGGCGGCTCGTTCCCAGCCCGGGTCTGGCACGACTTCATGGCCGCGGCCATGGCCAACCAGGAGGTCCTGGACTGGCCGAAGCCGCCCGAGGACCTGAGCTACACGATCCTGCCGCCACCGCCCAAGGAAGACGACAAGGGCGACGGTGACGGTGACGGTGACCGGAGGCCCGGCGAGGGCGGCGGGAACGGCGGCGGCGGCGGGAACGGCGGCGGCGGCGGGAACGGCGGCGGCGGCAACGGCGGCGGCGGCGGGAACGGCTAGGAGCGCCCGGTGCCCTATCTCGACTACGCGGCCAGCGCCCCGCTGCGGCCGGAGGCCCTGGCGGCGATGCTACCGCTGCTGGAGCGCCCGGCCGCCAACCCGTCCAGCCAGCACGCCCAGGGGCGAGCGGCCAGGGCCGCCGTGGAGACGGCCCGCGAGCAGGTCGCGGCCATGGTCGGCGCCGCCCCGGGCGAGGTCGTGTTCACCTCGGGCGGCACCGAGGCCGACAACCTGGCCGTCAAGGGCACCGTCCTTGCCCGGGCCCCGGAGGCCCGGCACCTGGTCTGCGCGGCCGTCGAGCACCACGCCGTGCTCGACGCCGCCGCCTGGGCCGAGGCCGACGCCGGGGCCCGCATCGACCTGGCCCCGGTGGACGGTCTCGGCCGGGTCGAGCCCGACG
>JASLBL010000138.1 GCA_030146615.1 Actinomycetes bacterium | reverse complement strand
CGGGCTCCGCCCGGATGCTGCCACATGCCTGCTCGCCGTTGATTCTCGGATCAGGATGAGGGCGCTGGTTCAAGTCCAGCCAGGCCCACTACACCTCACTTGACCTGCCGAAATGTCCGTCGGTGGTCTCCTTGGACTGCCCCGATGCCGTGAGTGGCCTGCGCATAGCGGTCCAAGAATGCATCCCTGCCTACTGCGGCTGCCCGCCGAGCCTGGCGGGCCGGACACCGCTGGAGCACAGTCGGGCTACGGCAGGACGCCGGTGGCGCCCCGACCCAGGACAGGCGGCAGTGATCTGCTGGCGACCGCTGCTAGGTGGGCGTGCCTAGTCCCGGCGTGCCGGCTCCGGGCATGACCCCCAGCTGGACCGGGAAGCTGAACATGTCCGGCCCACCCCAATGCTCGACCTGCCGACCCCAGACCAGTCGCACGATCTCCTCGATGGTGGTTGCCTTTGCTGCGGCGGACGGCGAGTGCGGGGTCTGTCGTTGCTGGATGGGAGGAGCCCATGACCGGATCGGATCCGAGCTCTGAGTCGCCGCGTGACCGCAAGCGGCTGGCCCGCCAGGCGGGTCTGGGCCGGCTGTCGTTCATCAGCGCACTCGCCGGGGTGCTGGTCGCCTACGGCGCCTTCGCCCTGCTGGCCGCCCTGGTCGGCGCGGTCGCCGTCGGCCTGGACACCGAGCTGGCCAGCAACGACTGGGCCACCTTGGGCAGGGGCAGTGCGGTCACGGTGACCGTGGTGGCCTTTGTCGCCTACCTGTTCGGCGGCTATGTGGCCGGCCGGATGGCTCGCCGGGCCGGGCTGGTCAACGGCCTGGCCGTCTTTGTCCTGGCGTTGGTGGTGGCCGTGGTGGTTGGGGCGATCGTGGCCAGCCAGGCCGAGACTGAGACAATCCAGGCCAACCTGCGCAGCCTTGGCCTGCCCATCACGGCCGCCGAGTGGGCCAGGATCGGCACCGTAGCCGGGATCGGCACCCTGGTCGGCATGCTGGTGGGCGCCGGCATCGGCGGGGTGGTGGGGGAGCGTTGGCACGGCGAGCTGGTCCAGTGGGCGGCGGTGGGTCGAGGCAGCCCGAACCACGACCAGGACGACCGTGACCGAGCCGGCCAGGCCCAGGAGCGCAAACCCGAGCGCGACATCGAGGATGACCGGCCGGCCGGCAATTGGTGACCGCTCAGCCGGGCAACATCCAGGAAGCTGCACCGCTCAGAGCAACCGTCCGGCCATCACCGGGCGTAGTCCAGGCCGGGGCCAAGGGCCATGAGGGGGAGGCGGTCTGTCTCCCCCTCATCGGCTACCAGACAGCCGTATCCTGGCGGCCCGGTTCTTCAGCCGATTGAGCGGCCGAGCAGCATGCCGGGCATGGACGCTCATGGCACCCGTTGGGGCCCCGCAAGCCCACGCCAGCCACTCCAGGTGCAGGCGCTCGAGCCTGGGTGAGCTACGGCATGTGCAGCAAGGCTCCGTCGGCCTTGCCAGCCGGACATCGAGAAGCCGTGGCGACGAGATAGGACCGTGGGCTTGTAGCCGGACGCCTGCCACGTTCCCGCCGATGGCCACGGCCTGTGGCCGACAGTCGGCTGATGGCCGCCCAGCCGAATCCATGGGCAGCTGCCCTTCGTCCAGCTCACCTTGGCCGGCTGATGGGAGCGAGGGCATAGGTCGACGCAGACACGAATGCACCATTCGATCCACTCTGCGAAGCTACGACCTATGTGCCCGGTAGCGGCGCCTCCTCCAGGGGCAGCCTGCATCCGGAAGAAGCAGTCGAACCGGGACGATGCACATGCCGACACCACCCCCCCGGCACTTGGCCAGACCACGGCGGCCCTGGAGGCTCCTGCTGGTCGCCTTTGGGCTCACTACCGCGGTCCTGGCCGCCCTGGTGGCCTCGGCCACCTTGTTGCCCCCCCAAGCCCCATCGCCACAGCCAGCACCCGGGGGTGCCCTGCCCACCGTCACAACCCAGCCCGCACCCACGTCCACCTTGACCAGCACCACGACCATCCAGGAATCGAACACCGCACCCTCCCCGTCATCCAGCAGCCCGGACACCAAGCCGTCCGCTGCGAGTCGGCCGATCACCACGACCGGACGAGGTACCACGGCCGACGCGCCACTCTTGAGCGACGCGACCGCCTCAAGGACGCACTCCAATCCTGGGGCCACAACGCCTTCCTCCATGACCTCCTCGAGCATCACGACCGCACCGAGCACCACCGGGTCGACCACCACGGTCGCCTCGACCACCACGACCGAGCTCACGACCACGTTGTTGACCACGACCACTGCCGAGCCCACCACCAGCGGGTTCACCACGACCAGCTACAACCCCACGACGACAAGCGTCGACCCCACTACGACCAGCACCGAGCCCACGACAACCCAGTCGGCAACCACGACGACTTCGGCGGTGCTACTCGGCGGCAGCCAGCCGACAGGCATCTCGGCCGCAACGGCCGCGGGGCTCTTGCCCGTGCTGGGCCTGCTCTATCTCCTGCGCGGGCTCCTACCACCTTCCGCCGGGACGCACGCCAAGCGGCGGCGGACCAACCGGCTCCGCCGCAACTGAGCCCCCGGCCCTGCGGGGAACTCCAGGGCGCCAACTGCCTGACCACGGCCAGCAGCGTCAGCCAGGTGCAACCGAACACCTCCGAGGCCGCCGTGGCCGGCGATGGTGCAACAGATGGCGGCAGCGGCTGGACGACCTGGCCGTGGCGCCGCGGTCTTCAGGCGGCTGGGATCATGCCGGTGTCTGGGGAGGACCAGGTCGACAGCTCCACCAGCACAACCCCACAGCTCAGGCGGAGCCTGAAGATCCATCCCGAGTGGCGAAGCAGGTGCAGCATCCGGTGGTTGTTGGCCAGCACCTCGCCGGTCAACCACCGAATCCCAGCCGGCCGGGCCGCCTCGACGAGCCGGCCGAGCAGCAGCCTGCCCAGCCCGCGCCCCTGGTAGCGGTCGGCGACCGCCACGGCGAATTCCGCCCGATCGGGCTGGCGGGGGTCGCGTTCCAACTCGCGCACGGTGGCCAGGTCGACGCCGAGCAACTCCGCGCACCGCTCCAGCGGCGCCGCTACTGGTCGGTCAACCGGGTCGTGCCAGGGCCCCACCGCGGCAGGGTACCCGAACACAAGTTCGAAATCGAGCGAAGCCAGGAGCGCTGCCGCACTTCCGCGACCCCGAGGACGTGGCCCGCTACGCCGAGGCGTTCAAGCAACTCCTCGAGGTCGCCGCGACGGGTGAGGACTCACTGGTGCTACTGGAGCGGATGACTACGGAGATCCGGGGCACCTAACGGCACATGTCCCCATCGGCCAGGTCGCCGGCGTCGACAAGTTCTAGTCGAGCGCGGCGGGCCAGCGGCGCAGGCGCTTGAGCAGGCCACTGTTGCGTACCCGGTAGACCGCCAGCGTGCCCCGAGCGTTGTGGAGCACCACATAGGTCTTGCCCTCGTGCTCGACGACCCCGGAGGTGTCGGCCGGCTGGTCGATGACGGCGTTGGCATCGCCCTCGGTGCGGTAGTAGGCGGCGAAGGCGCGGCGAGTCAGGTCGTCCATCATGTCCTCCCCTCGCTCCAGCGCCA
>JASLBL010000127.1 GCA_030146615.1 Actinomycetes bacterium | reverse complement strand
CCGGGGGCGCTGCCAGCTTGGTGCTCAGAATGGCGGCTCCTCGTTGAAGTCGCCGCCGCGTTCGGCCTGCCGCTCCCGCCCGGCGGTGCGTTCGCCGTTGCCGCGTTGGCTAGTCCGCTCGACCTTGGCGGTGGCCCACTTGAGGCTGGCGCCGACCTCGTCGGCCTCGATCTCGGTGACTGACCGCTTTTCTCCCTCGGGGGTCTCCCAGCTGCGCTGGCGCAGCCGCCCGGTGACCATGACCCGGTCCCCCTTGGAAAGCGAGTCGGCCAGGTGCTCGGCCTGCCCCCGCCAGACATTCACCTTGAGGAAGGAGGTGTCGCCGTCGCGCCACTCGCCGTCCTGCTGGATGCGCTGGGTCACCGCGACCCGCATGTTCGCGACGGCGATGCCGGTGTTGGTGAAGCGCAGTTCGGGGTCGTCGACGAGGTTGCCGACGATGGTGGTGTGGTTGTCCGCTGCCATATCAGGTGCTCCTTACTGCTGTCCTGACGGTGGTTAGCGTTCGGGGCCGACGCGTTCCGGCCCCCGACGAGTGCGGGTGGGCTGGGTGCGGGTGGCCTGGATGGCGTCGGCGGCTCGGTAGTCCTGGCCGGGCTGCCAGATGACCGGGCTGGGGTCGTTCTGGCGGCTGTCGTGGACGGCCACGCGGACGCCGAGGGCGAGGGCGGCCTCGCGCTGTTGGATGTCGCGGTGGCCGATGCGGTCGGAGTGGTCGGCGGGGACGCCGAAGGTGGGGTTCAGCCGGTCGAAGACCTGCTCGCTGGTCCGCTCGGCTGGCCGGTGGTGGTCGTGGATCCAGTCGTCGGGATCCAACTCGAGGGCCTCGGCGGCCAGCTGCTGGTGGGCTAGGGTGGGGTGGCTGCCCATCCAGGAACTCCTTCCTGCGGGGTGGTTGGGGTGGGCGCGGGCTCTGCTTGGCGGCGGCACGCGCCCACCCTCCTGGACACTTCAGCCGGCCGGGTGGCCGGCGCCGGGCATGGCCATCACCCCCTCTCCTTGGCCCGCTCGCGGACCGCAACAGCGGCGGCGAGGCATGGGTGCGTTCGGGGCTGCTGCTGGGTTGGGCTGGGCGGCCGGGATGGGCCAGGCCGACCTGGCGGCCCGAGGCCAGGGTGCGGTGGGTCTGGCGGGGCTCCTCGGCCAGCAGCCCACAACGCTCCGCGGCCTCCAGCAGCCCTTGGTCAACCTCGCGGTGGTCGAGGACGCCGCTGGCGACCAGGTTGTAGAGGTTGCGGGTCGACTCCCACAGCTGGCGGTTGCGCTGACCGACCGGGGCGGCGGCGACCCGGGCCAGCTCCTCAGCCAGGGCCGCCCGCGCATAGCGACCACCTGCGCCAGCGGTGGTGGCCGGGAGCTGGACCAGACCGGTTGGCCGCTGGCGTTGGCGGGGCTGGACCCGCTCCAGCAGCACTGTGGGCACCTGCCCAGGTGGGGTATTGAGGTCTCGGCCGGCGGCCCACTGGTAGGGGTGGCCGGAGGCGTGGCGGCTGGGTGGGGCGACCACATAGCCGCCACGGCCACGCCAATCCACATGCGTCAAGCCGGCCGGGCGGGCGTTGCCGAGGCCGGTGGGGGCCAGGTAGAAGTGCCAACCGCCCCCGCCGGTACGGACCAGCGGCCCGGCGCTGTGTAGGCCATGGGCGGCGGCGAGCGTTCGGATGGTGTGGGCGCCTTCGGGGCCGTCGACGTCCAGGATATCGAACCGCTGGCCAGTGGCCAGGCCGATGTTGGCCTGGGGATAGCGGGTCCACCAGGCCAGGATCCGGGCCCGGTTACAGGTGGCGTCCTTGACCCCGTGCGGGACGAGGCTGCCCAGGGGGTGCTTGCCGGGCTGGCCGCAGCCCGGATCCCGACACGAGCAGCCCGACCCCACCGCAGGCTGCTGGTCGCCAGTGACTGGCTGGAGGTCGCCGCGGTGGGGGAGGGGGTAGTGGAGGGGCAGGACGGGGATGCCGCGGGAGGCATAGCCGAGGGCGGCGTCCCGCAACTGCCAGCGGGGCCGACTCACGGGGTCCGCTCCTGGACTGGTGGGCGTTGGTTAGGCCGCGGCCGCTCTGACTTCCTCCGTGCGAGAGACAATCCGGGTCATCCGGTGACTTGAGCGACCGCTCAGAAACGGCTGCTGACCTGCACGGTCGACTGACCGTCGCTGTCCGCTGTTGTCCGTGATCTTCCGGTGGTGTGCGGCCCCAGCGCCGCCCAGGGCCACGACCTTGGAAGGCACTTCTCACACCAGTCCTGCTCCGACGTCGAACGGTGGAGGTCAGGCAGATCTCCACGAGCCGTGGTTGACCGCTTCTGCCGCTTGTGTCCGTTAAGGGCACACCGAGGCCACGGCCGGTGAGGACCACCGGGTCCGGCCTAGGTCTTGGTGACCCCATCTGCTCAGCGATCGCCAGCAGCAACGGGCGACACCATCCGGGTCAACCAGCTGGTGCAGATGCGCGCCTGGAAACTGTTCGACGATCGAGCCTCGACCGTGCGCCTCGGTGGCCGCCTCGTCATAGAGCGGCCCGAACAAGAGACAGGCGCAGGGTCGAGCATCCCATCCTGTGGGCACCGGTATGGACGTTTCGTAGTAGGACAGCGGCAACCTCGGCTGCTCCTCGGTCACCGCCTGGCGGGTCTGCTGGTCCGGGAACAGTGGGGCCACCTCGTCCTCCTCCCACCAGTCGGTCCACCGCGGCAGCAGCCCGCCCGATGTCTTGCCCCGCAACAGCGTCAGCAGCTCCGGGGGCACGACCGGCGCCGTCCCGGAGGGGGGTGGCAGTGCCGCATCCACGAAGATGCAGCCGAGAAACGGGCCTGGCAGGGCAGTGGTGATGACCGGGTGAAGAGGCCGGCGCTGCTGTGTGCGACCAGCACGACTCCCTGGTTAAGGCCGGAGGCGCCCAGGCCCGCGCCACCGCGTCGACCACCCGGGGCCAGAATGGCGGCCCTTCCTGCCCAACGCGTAGCAGGGACGGCACGGCCGCGTGCCAGCCAGGTTGGGTGAGGCGGCGGGCGACTGGTTCCGCAGGTCCGCGGCCCAACCGATGGGCTGTGGATCAGGACAAAAACTCGCAAGCATGGCAGACATCCTAGCCGAGTAGAGCCGCCAGCAGCCACAGAGACACTTAAAGAGGTTCGCTCGTTCCGGTGACATGATCGGGGGCTGCCCTGGCAGCCTGGCAGTATGAGACCAACCGCCTACCGCCGCAACGCTCGCGGTCTGCGCGACCGCCAGGCGTTCGAAGGCGTCCGCATGCAGGCCGGCGCGCTGTTTGCCGCCGGCCACTCCCAGGCCCAGATCGCCCGCCAGCTCGGTATGGCCCGCCAAGTCGTCAGCCGCTGGCAGGCTCGCTGGCAGGCGGGCGGGTCCGAGGCGCTGCGTAGCGCCGGCCCCACCGGACCCACCCCGCGCCTGTCTGACGAGCAGCTGCACCGTATTGACCAGGCGCTGCGCCAGGGTGCCCGCGCCCACGGCTTCGACACTGATCACTGGACCCTTGCGCGCATCACTACGGTGATCGAGCGACTGACTGGGGTCGGCTACCATCCCGGCCACGTCTGGAAGCTGCTGCGCCACCGGCTGCACTATCGCCTGCAGCGTCCCGCCCGCCGCGCGGTCGAGCGTGACGAGCGGGCCATCGCCCGCTGGGTGGCCGAGGACTGGCCCTAGGATCTGCCGCAACGCCCGCCGCCGGCGGGCTGCCATCGTGTTCTGGGATGAGTCGGGGGCCTCCCTGTTGCCGGTGACCCGCCGGACCTGGGCGCCACGCGGCCGCACCCCGGTGATCTGCCATCGCTTCAAGTGGAAGCGGGCGTCGATGGCGGCCGGCTTGTGCTACGGCTCTCGCGGTGGTGGCGCCTCCCTGGCGTTCCACCATCAGCGCGGCGCCTACGATACCGACAGCCTGATCGGTGCCCTGGACGGGCTGCGCCGCTTTCTCGGCGGGCAGAAGGCGACCCTGCTATGGGACGGGCTGCCCGCCCACCGCAGCCGCATGATGCGCGCCTGGCTGCGCCGCCAGCGGCACTGGCTGGTGGTGGAGCCACTGCCCGGCTACGCCCCTGAACTCAACCCGGTCGAGGCCCTGTGGTCCAGCCTCAAAGGGGCGGAGCTGGCCAACTTGGCCGGCGAGACCCTCGATGAGGTCATCGCGGCGGCCGAGCGCGGCGTCCAGCGGATCCGAGGCACTCACCACCTGGCCTACTCGTTCTTGCGGCACTGCGGCCTGAGCCTGTGGTGAGCCGTGCTCACGTCGCTGGACGGGGTGAACCTCCGTTAGGTCTGCAGCGGCTCGAGCTGGGCGAGCAGCGCCTGGAGTGCGGCCTGGTCCGGCCCGACATAGGGGTCGGTATCGGGGGCCCCGGCGAGCGTGTCGAGCAGTCGGGCTGTCGCGTGGTGGGCCGCTGGCAGGTGCGCGCTGAGCACGACGGGCGGGTCCAGCCGGCGCAACGGCTCGAGCGAGGCCTGGAAGGCGGTCCGGTCGATGCTGGTGACCCACGGGCTGTCGACCGTGGCCCAGAGCCGCTGACCGGCGACCAGGTCCTGGGGCGGTACCGCGGCGATGTCGTCGGCCTGGAGGAGCTCGGCGCTGGCCATCGGCGCTCCGAAGCAGTCGGAGCTGAAGCAGCTCCCGGTGCGCTCGTCATAGACCCCGGTCGTGGCTGGGCTATCGAAGACCGGGGGGCGGAAGGCGGTGAGCCGCCGGTCACCGACGTCCAGCGACTGGCCTGGGTTGAGCAGGAACACCCGGTCGGGTGGGACCGGGCGCTCCAGCGACAGGATGCCCATGCCCAGGAAGGTCGTGACGAGCCGCGCGGTCGGGGCGGCGTCGAGGATCTCGAACAGGCTGCCGGTGTGGTCGCGGTCTGGGTGGGTCAGGTAGATCCACCGCAGGTCCGCGGGGTCGACCTGCGACCACAGTGCGGTGAGGAA
>JASLBL010000063.1 GCA_030146615.1 Actinomycetes bacterium | reverse complement strand
CCCGAAGCGGTCGCCGGCCTCGGGGTTGCCCTGGGTGAGGACGCCGTCGGCGCAGCCCTCGAACTGCCCGTCGAACCCGCAGATGCTGAGCACCGCGCCAGCGTCGGCGACCGCCCCCAGGTTCTCACCGGGGACCCCGACAACCAGGTTGTCGGCGTTGTTGCCGTCGAAGTCGGCCGCGCCGAGGGCCGACCCGAACTGGTCGCCGGCCTCGGTGGCTCCCGGCAGCGACCCGATCGTGGTCGCGCCGCCCGGATCAGCAGCTGGTGGGTGGTCGGCCCGGCCACGGCCACGACCGCCCCGGCGTCGGCGGTCGCGCCCACGTTCTCGCCGGGGACGCCGACGGCCAGGTCGGTGAGGATGTCGCCGTTGAAGTCGCCGGTGGCCACGGCCGCGCCGAACCCGTCGCCGGGCTCGGGCAGGGCCTGGGTCAGCTGCTCGCGGGTGCCGTCGGCCAGGCCGGACTCGGAGCCGTAGATGACGTCGACCACGCCGGCGTTGGCGGCGCCGCCCAGGTCCTCGCCGGGCACGCCGACGACCAGGTCGTCGATGCCGTCGCCGTTGAAGTCGGCCAGCACCGCCGGGCCCGCCTGGGCGGCCGCGGCCGTCCCGGCGGTGTCGGCCGCGCCGGCTCCGGCCGGCACCGCCGCCAGCAGCAGGGCCGCCAGCACCGTGATCCGGATCGTCCGTCGCATCCCCGACCTCCGGCTCGATCCCCCCGCCTCGCCGCGGCGGGACCTACCAAATCAGGCGTCAGGACGTGACCCCGGCCCAGTGGCCGGCGAGCTGCTGGATCTCGGAGCGGAGGCGGCGACCGTCGGTCGGCTTGCACACGAACCAGGTCGCGCCCAGGCGCAGCGCCTCCTCGCGGTCCTCCCGGTGCTCGGAGGAGGTCAGCACCACCACCGGCAGGTCGCGGGTGGTCTCGTCGGCGCGGAGGTGGCGAAGCACCTCGAGGCCGCCCATCCGCGGCATCTTGAGGTCGAGCAGGACCAGCTGAGGCAGGTCGCCGGCGTCGAAGCGGGCCCGGGCCAGCCGCTCCAGGGCCTGCTCGCCGTCGGCCGCGACCTCGACGGCGACGGCCACGCCGGCCAGGTCGGCCAGGGCCCGCCGGATCAGGAACACGTGGTCCTCGTCGTCCTCGACCAGCAGGACTCGCAGCGTTCTCACCGGTGCGCCCCCGCGGTCAGCTCCTGGGCCGGCCAGCGGACGGCCACGGCCGCCGGCAGGAAGATCCGGACATCGGTCCCGCGGTCGCCCTCGATGCCGATGGCGCCCCCCAGCACCTCGACGATCTTGCGGCAGATGGCCAGCCCCATCCCGGTCCCGTCGCTGGTCGAGGGCCCTTCCAGGCGCTCGAAGACCCCGAACACGCGCTCGCGGTGCTCGGCCGGGATGCCCTGGCCGTTGTCGCGCACCGACAGCTCGACGCCCCCGTCCGGGCGCTCGCGCCCGTCCACGACCACCACCAGGTCGGGCCGGCCGCCGTGGCGGACGGCGTTCTCGAGCAGGTTGGTGAACAGCTGCCGGAGCCCCACCGGGTCGCCCGTGACCACCGGCAGGCGCCCGACCTCGAACTCCATCTGCGGGTTGGCGGCACCGGCGTCCTCGGCGATGGCCCCGACCAGCCGGCGCAGGTCGACGTCGATGGGCTCGACCCCGCTTCGCCCGACCCGCGACAGGTCGATCAGGTCGTGGATCAGCTGCTGCATGTAGAGGGTGCTGTCGGCCATCCGGTTCAGGTAGCGGTTGCCCTCCGGGCCGAGCACGTCGCCGTAGTCGAGCCGCAGGTACTCGAGGTAGCCGAGCAGCGACACCATCGGGCTCTTGAGGTCGTGGGAGGCGCTGTAGACCAGCGTCTCCAGCTCGGCGTTGGCCCGCTCCAGCTCGCGGTTGGCGCCGGCCAGGGCGGCCTCGGCCCGCTTGCGCTCGGTGATGTCGCGCAGCACCCCCGAGAAGGCCATGCCGTCGGGGCCGTTCCAGGACCCGATGGACAGCTCGATCGGGAACTCGCTGCCGTCGCGGCGCAGCGCCGCCAGCTCGACCACCTGGCCGGCCAGCTTGGAGGTGCCGGTGCGCCGGACCCGGGCAATGCCGTCGTTGTGGAGCTCGCGGAACCGCTCGGGGATAATCACCGTCAGCGGCCGCCCCACCATCTCCTCGGCCGTCCAGCCGAACATCCGCTCGGCCCCGCTGTTCCAGGTCAGCAGCCGCCCCGAGCTGTCGGCGGAGACGATCGCGTCCACCGCCGCCTCGGTGACCGCCTGGAACCGCTCCTGGGAGGCGGCCAGGGCCTCCTCGGCCCGGCGCCGCTCGACCAGGGGGCCGAGCTCCTCGGCGACCCGGGCGATCCGCTCCAGGCGGCCCGGCACCCCGGCCCGCTCGTGGGTGACGAACAGCTCCAGCACCGCCACCACCCCCTCGGCGCCGGTCACGGGCACGGCCATCGCCTCCCGGACCCCGGCCCGCTGGGCGGCCACGGCCCGGTCGAAGCGTCCCGAGTCGCGGATGTCGTCCAGCTGCAGCGGCTGGCGCTTGGCCCAGGCCAGCCCGGGCAGGCCCTGGCCGAGCTCGTAGTTGATCTCCTCGCTGGCCGCGTGCAGCCGCTCGAACCCGTAGCCGGAGCAGTACCAGGTCGGGCTGCAGACGAGCACGCCGCCGGCCGGAAGCCACACCTGGCCCATGGCGCAGCGGGTGAAGTGGCAGATGGTCTGGACGGCCGCGGACAGGACCTGGTGGCTGGAGTCGGCCTCGCCGATCAGCTTGAACATGAACTCGAAGAAGCGGCGCTCGTGCTCGGAGCGCTTCATGTCGGTCAGGTCCCGGACCATGGCGATGGCCAGCTCGGGGCGGCCACGCCGGTCGCGGACCAGCGACAGGTCGAAGCTGCCCCAGACCAGCTCCCGGGAGAACACCCGCACCCAGCGCCCCTCGACCTGGCAGCGGTCCAGCCCCTCGGACAGCACCTGCTGCACGGCCGCGCTGGCCAGCTCCTCGTCGGGCGGGTAGGCCAGCGACGGCAGGGTCCGGCCCCGCAGCCCGCCAGACGCGCCCACCCCTAGCAGCACCTCCAGGGCGTGGTTGGCGACGATGATCCGCCCGTTGCGGTCCAGCACGCAGGCCGGGGCGGCCGCCTGCTCGACGAGCGCCTCGGACCTGAGCAGACCGGCCGTTCCCCGCCGCCAGCGTCGTGTGGACTGGCGCCCGTTCGTCCGCATTCCGCACCCCCACGTTCCGGCGTGTCCGCGACATGCACGCTGGACGTCCGGATTAGCCGTTGTCGGGCGCATTTATAGCATCGACAGGTTTTCCGCGGCGAATCGCCCCGGCGTTCTCCGGGCGGGGAACCGGTCTGCCGCCCGGCCCGTCCAAGGCCACGACGGAACCCGACCGGGACGGGGTGCGCGATGACGAGGACACGGCGTTGGAGCCTGCTGCTGGCGGCCATGGCGGGCGTGGTCCTGCTCGGGGCCCAGCCGGCCCTGGCCTGCGGGGGCCTGGTCGGGCCGGGCGGCACGGTCCAGCTGGCCCGCACCACCACCCTGGCCGGCTACCACGACGGGGTCGAGCACTACCTGACCTCGTTCACCTACGCCGGCGGCGGGGCCAAGTTCGGCTCGATCGTGCCCCTGCCCGGGGTCCCGACCGACGTCCGCAAGGGGGGAGAGTGGACCCTGCAGCGGCTGGTCCGCGAGACCCAGCCGCAGCCGGAGGCCTTCCGGGCCGCCGGCGCCGCCGCCGTGGCGTTCCAGGACAAGGCCGAGGAGCTGCTGACGACCAAGGTCGACGCCCTCGACATCACCGTGCTCCGCGGCGGCGGCCGGGCGGTCGGCGACTGGGCTCGCGAGCACGGCTTCGGGCTGTCGGTCGACGCCCCCGAGGTGCTCGACTTCTACGCCGCCCGTAGCCCGATCTTCATGGCGGCCAGCTTCGACGCCCGCCGGGCCGCGACCCGCGGCCAGCGCCTGGGTGACGGCACCCCGATCCACCTGACCGTTCCCACCGCCAACCCGTGGGTGCCGCTGCGCATTCTCGGCCTCGGCCACCAGCCGTCCGACCCGATCCGGGCCGACCTGTACCTGCTCACCGACCGCCGCCCGGCCATGCTGCCCCGCCCGGTCGCCCCCGGCGTCCACGGGGTCGCCCTCGAGCAGAGCGGCCCCGCCTCCGGCCAGCTCCTGGCCGATCTGCGAGCCGACAAGGGCATGGAGTGGCTGCCGGCCGCCGGCATGTGGCTCAGCTACCTGCGGATCGACTCCACCGCCGGGGAGCTGACCCACGACCTGGCCGTCGACACCAGCGGCCGCCGCCGCCCCTCGCCGGTGGCCGCCGGCCTGGCCGTCCCGGGGTCGGCGGCCGGCACCGGCACCGGGGTCCCGGGCCCGGCCGGAGGCGCCGCCTGGTGGGGCTGGCCGGCGGTGGGGCTGGCCGTCACCGGCGCCCTGGCCGGGCTGGTCCTGGCCAGGCGGAGCCGCTCGGCGGGTCGGTGACCGGCCCGCCGTCGTCGCGGTAGGCGGCGGCCTGGATGCCGTAGAGCTCGGCGTACTGGCCGCCCCGGGCCAGCAGGTCGGCGTGGCTGCCCACCTCGACCAGCCGGGCCCCGTCGAGGACCACGATCAGGTCGGCCATCCGGACCGTCGAGAACCGGTGCGAGACCAGCAGGGTGATGCCGCCGCCGGAGCGGGCGGCGGCGGCGTAGCGCTCGAACAGGGCGTGCTCGGTCTCGGCGTCCAGGGCGGCGGTGGGCTCGTCCAGGACCAGCAGCAGCGGCGCCTCGCGCATGAACCCGCGGGCCAGGGCGAGCTTCTGCCACTGGCCGAAGGACACCTCGACCCCGCCCGGCCAGGTCGGCCCGAGCTGGGTGTCGAGCCCCTCGGCGAGGCGGCCGACCACGTCGTCGGCCCCGGCCCGGCCGACGGCGGCCGCCACTGCGGAGTCGTCGTCGCGGCGGGGCAGGTCGCCGACGCCGACGCTGTGGCGGGCCCGGAGCTCGAAGCGGAAGAAGTCCTGGAAGGCGCCGGCCAGCCGGGAGCGCCAGGCGTCGGCGTCGATCCGCTCCAGCGGCCGGCCGTCGACCAGGACCCGGCCCGAGGTCGGCTCGTAGAGCTTGCAGAGCAGCTTGACCAGGGTCGTCTTGCCGGCGCCGTTCTCGCCGACCAGGGCCACGACCGCGCCTGCGGGAAGCTCCAGGGAGAGGTCGTCGAGGGCCAGGCGGTCGGTGCCCGGGTAGGCGAAGGACACGTGCTCGAGTCGGATGCCGTCGGCCAGGTCGGCCGGCGGCGGCTCGCCGGCCGAGGCGGCGACCGCCGCGGCGTAGTCCTCCAGCCAGGCCAGCCGCCGCGACCCGTCCATCCAGATGCCGCGCAGGAACCCGATCTCGCCGGCGGTGGCCCCGATGTAGGCCGACAGCCGGGAGCCGGCGGCCAGGACCAGCAGCACCGCCGCCGGCCCGGCGTCCAGCACCGAGGCTACGACCACGACCGCGCCGACGAAGCCGGCCCCGAACACCGCCCAGGCGGCCGTGTGCCAGGCCGCCGACCCCCGGCGGGCCCGGGCCATCGGCCCGTACCAGCGCTCCCAGGCGGCCCGGCGGTCGGCGACCAGGCGGGGCCCGATGCCGGTGACCCGGACCTCCTTGCCCGGCGGGGCGGTGGTGGCGGTCAGGTACAGGTGGCGGGCCAGCCGGCTGGACTGGGCGCCCCGCTCCTGGGCCCCGCGCTCCACGGCCGGCCGCCAGGCCGAGGTCAGGATGGTCGGCAGGGCGAACAGGGCCAGGGCGGCCAGCCAGGGGCTGATCGAGACCAGCAGCCCGACGGTGACGCCCAGCCGCAGGATCCACCCGGCGGTGGAGAACAGCGACATGTACAGGTGGTCGAGCACGAACACCTGCTCGCGGAGCACGGTCAGGCGGTCCAGCCACTCGGGCCGCTCCTGGTGGGCGATGGTGGCCACCGAGGCCTGGAGGCGGGCCACATGCGCCTCCAGGGCGATGGTGACCCGGTCGCGGAAGCGGCGCTGGACCCGGGCGTCGACCGTGCGCAGGATCCAGGTGGCGGCCGCCGACAGCCCCAGCCCGGTCGCGGCCACCAGCAGCAGGCGCCGGTCGCCCTCCAGCACCCCGTGGCCGAGCAGGGCCAGCCACAGGGCCAGGAGGGCGTCGGGCAGGGCCGCCGCCAGCGAGAGCAGGAAGGCCGCGACCAGCAGCCCTGGCTCGTGGCGGTAGCCGAGCTTGCACAACCGCCACATCGACGTAACGGCCGGGGGGAGGTCCTCGGGGACCGCCCGGGCCGGGTGGGCGGCCGACGGCTCAGCCGAGACGGTCATAGGCGACCCCCTCCTCGTCCTCGGCGGCGGTGAAGCGGCTGGCCTGGAGGTCGAACATGGTGCGGTAGCGGCCGCCGAGGGCCGTGAGCTCGGCGTGGCTGCCCAGTTCGACGACCCGGCCGCCCTCGAGCACGCAGATGCGGTCGGCGTGGCGGACGGTCGAGAACCGGTGGGAGATCAGGATGGTGGTGCAGTGGCGGGTGGCGGCCAGGAGCCGTTCGAAGATCTCGGCCTCGCCGCGCACGTCCAGCTGGGCGGTGGGCTCGTCCAGGATGACCACCCCGGCCCCCAGCCGGACCGCGCACAGGACCCTGGCCAGGGCGACCCGCTGCCACTGGCCGCCCGACAGGTCGATCCCGCCCCGGTAGCCGCGGTGAAGGACGGTGTCGAGGGCGGCCAGCGTCCCGGCCCCGGCCGCGGTCAGGGCGGCGTGGATGGTGTCGTCGTCGGCGCCGGTCGGGGCCACGTTGTCGCGCAGGGGCAGCTCGAAGCGGATGAAGTCCTGGAACACGGCGGCCAGCCGGGCCCGCCACCGGTCCAGGTCCAGCTCGCGCAGGTCGACCCCGTCGACCTCGACCGCCCCGGCCTGCGGGTCGTACAGGCGGCAGAGCAGCTTGGCCAGGGTGGTCTTGCCGGCGCCGTTCTGGCCGACGATGGCCAGCGAGGTCCCGGCCGGGATGTCGAGGTCGAGGCCGTCGAGCACCGGGGCGCCGCCCGGGTAGGCGAAGCGCAGGCCGCGGAAGCGGATCCCCGACGCCGGCATGGCGTCGGCCGGGCGGGACCCGGGGTGAAGCGCCCCGGCCGCCGCCATGGCCGGCGTGACCCGCAGCGACGCCGCCACCGGGGCCGCCGCCCCGTCCAGCGCCCAGTTGAGCCCGCCGAAGGCGATGGCGCTGGTGCCGACGGCGACCTGGGCGAACACCACCACCCGGTCCAGGTCGAGACGGCCGGTGGCGGCGGCGTCGGCCAGCGCCCAGAAGACGACCAGGTTGGCCGCCACCACCAGGGCCACGCTCCAGACCAGGGGCCGCTCCCGCAGCCGGGTGGCCCGGTACTGGAGCTCGTGCAGGCGCCGCCGGTGGACGGTGAACCGCTCCACCGTCCAGTCGGCCAGGCCGAACAGGCGCAGCTCCTTGGCCGCGGGCGGGTCGACGGCCAGCCGGTAGCTGTAGTCGGCGTCGCGCCGGGCCGACCGGACCTCCTCGGTGGCCCGGTCGCGCCAGACCGAGCTCTCGCGCAGCAGCCAGTGGGTGGCCAGCCAGGCCCCGCCCAGCAGCAGCGGCGCCCACCAGGCGAACCCGGCCAGCACGACGGCCGCGGCCAGGCCCCCGACCAGGGCGACCAGGCCGCCGGCGATGAAGTCCATCGCGATCGACAGCGGCGGGCCGGTCATGCCCAGGTCGAAGTCGCGGGCCGCGGTCAGGTCGCCGGCCAGCGCCGGGTCCTCGAGGTGGCCCATGCCCGCCGGGGCCACACAGGCCTCGGTCAGCCGGTCGTACAGCCAGGCGGCGGTGCGGTCGCCCAGGTTGGCGCCGATCGCCTGGTGGATGGGGGTGAGCACCTGGAGCAGCACGAACACCACCCCGACGGTGGCCAGTGGCCCGGCCAGGTCGTCCCCGGCCTGCACCGCCCCGACCAGCGCCCCGGTGGCCACCGCGAACCCGGCCGGCAGCAGCCCCCGGCCGACCAGCACCGCCCACCAGGCCACGGCCAGCCTCGGGTCGGCCCGGTAGAGCGCCCCGAGGAACTGCCACTCCTGGCGCCGCCGCAACCGGGTCATCGAGCGAGCGGGGTGGCCCACTGGTGCACGCCTGCGCTCACCTCCCGGAGGTTCGGCCGCTGTCCGCGACAGCCTCGCCCGCCGGCAACCCCCGAAGCAAGGTGGCCGCCGGCGTCCAGGAACCACCGGCGGGCCGGGGGCGTCCAACCCGATGACCGTCACCCGCTCCGCCCGACCGGAGGGCCACATGCGCGCACGTCCCTGGCAGGTCGCCGTCGCCCTGGCCCTGGTCGCCGGCGGGGTCGTGGCCCTGATCGGCGTCTGGTCGGCCGGTTCGCGGGCCGGCGACGGGGGAGCGCGGACGGTGGTCGTGACCATGCGCCACTCCCGCTTCGAGCCCTCGGTGATCCGGGTCGAGCCGGGGGAGCGGGTGCGGTTCGTGCTTCGCAACACCGACCCGATCGACCACGAGTTCATCCTCGGCGACGACGCCGTCCAGCACCGCCACGAACAGGGCCGAGAACGCCACCACCACGGCGACGTCCCCGGCGAGCGCTCGGTCCCCGCCGGCCAGGAGGCCGTCACCACCTACGCCTTCCCGTACACCCTCGACGGCCGGTCCCTCGAGTTCGCCTGCCACCTCCCCGGCCACTACGCCTACGGCATGCACGGCACCGCCACGGTGGGGTGATCGGGGTCGCGGAGTGGGGACAACGCCCGGCACCCTCGCGGCGCTACCGGTCAGCGGCGGCTGATCTGGAGGCGGCCGGAGGTGTCGACGGCCAGGGAACGGCGGCCGGCGAGCAGCTCCAGGAGCTCGCCGCCGACCAGGTCGCGGCGCCAGCCCTGGAGGGTCCGGACCGGCGGCTCGGGCTGGCCCCGGCGGGCCGCGGCCACTACCTGGGCCAGGTCGTTGCGGGCCGCGACCAGCTCGTAGGCCAGGCCGGCGTCCAGGGCCCGGGCACGGACCAGGGCCTCGGACAGGGCGATGGCGGGCACGTCGGCCGGGTTGGAGTCGGGCCGCTCGACGACCTCGGTGGGCAGGGGCTCGGCGGCCAGCCCGCGGGCCACGGCGGCCAGGATGGCGTCGGCCCGGCGGCGCAGGGTCGAGGGCTGGAGGCCGCGGATGCGCTCCAGGGCCGAGGGGGACGACGGGCGGCGCTTGGCCACCTCGATCAGGGGGGCGTCGCCCAGGACCGAGGAGACCGGGCGGTCCTCGGCGGCGGCGGTCCGCTCCCGCCAGGCGGCCAGCTCGCGGGCGACCGCCCGGGCCCGCGGGTTCAGCTGGGCGATCCGGGGCAGCCGCTGCCAGGCCAGCCACGGGTCGCGCTCGTCGCTCGCCTCCTCCAGGCGCCGGCACTCCTCCCGCGCCCACTGGAGCCGGCCGCTGGCCGCCAGCCGCTCCTGGAGGGCGTCGGCCAGGCGCAGCAGGTGGGCCGCGTCGTCGCGGGCATACGCCAGCTGCTCGGGGCTGAGCGGGCGGTCGTCCCAGCGGGTGAAGCTGGCCGACTTGGCCAGGCGGAGGCCGAGCACGTCGTTGAGCAGGCTGCCGTAGCCGGTCTGGGCGCCGAACCCGGCGAACCCGGCCGCGACCTGGGTGTCGAACACCCCCCGGACCTCGGTGCGCCACACCCGCCGGAGCAGGGCCACGTCCTGGCGCCCGGCGTGCAGCACGACCTCGACCTCGGGGTCGGCCAGGACCTCGGCCAGCGGCCCCGGGTCGAGCTCGTCGTCCAGCGGGTCGACCAGCTCGACGACGGGCTCGCCGTCGGCGCCGGGAACGACCACCCCGACCAGGCAGAGCAGGGCCCGGTAGCGGCCCTCGGACATGAACTCGGTGTCGATGCCGAGGCGGCCAGGGCGGCCGGCCGCCTCGGCCAGGCCCTTGATGTCCACGCGCGCGTCCAGGCTCAGCCGAGCTGCCACGTGTCCCCGCCGTGCAGCAGCTTGGCCAGGTCGCCGCGTCCCTGCCTGGCCGTGGCCGCCTCCAGCTGCTCGGACATGAGCTCGTCGTACACCGGCCGCTCGACGTCGCGGAACACCCCGATCGGGGTCGGCCCGTCGGCGCCGTGCGACAGCCGGCAGAGCATGAAGGCCAGGCTCGGCTCGGCCCGATGCTCGTCGTGGACCAGCAGCGCGTCCTCGCCGACGTCGGCCACGTCCACCAGCTCGACCCGGCAGTCGTCGGTCAGCCGGACCCCGCGCTCGCCGTCCTTGCCGAAGCGGATCGGCTGCCCGTGCTCCAGCCGGATCTGGTTGTCGGCCCGGGTGTCGGGCTCCTTCAGCAGGTCGAAGGCGCCGTCGTTGAAGATGTTGCAGTTCTGGTAGATCTCCACGAAGGCGGTGCCCTTGTGGTCGGCCGCCTTGCGCAGCACCTCGGTGAGGTGGGCGCGGTCGGAGTCGATCGACCGGGCGACGAAGGTCGCCTCCACCCCGAGGGCGACGCTGACCGGGTTGAAGGGGTGGTCGAGCGACCCCATCGGCGTCGACTTGGTGATCTTGCCCAGCTCGCTGGTCGGGGAGTACTGGCCCTTGGTCAGCCCGTAGATCTGGTTGTTGAACAGCAGGATCTTGAGATTCACGTTGCGGCGCAGGGCGTGGATCAGGTGGTTGCCGCCGATCGACAGGGCGTCCCCGTCGCCGGTGATGACCCAGACCGACAGGTCGGGGCGGGTCACTGACAGCCCGGTGGCGATCGCCGGGGCCCGGCCGTGGATCGAGTGCATCCCGTAGGTGTTCATGTAGTAGGGGAACCGCGAGGAGCAGCCGATGCCCGAGACGAACACGATCCGCTCCCGGGGGATCCCCAGCGAGGGCATGAAGCCCTGCACGGCCGAGAGGATCGCGTAGTCCCCGCAGCCGGGGCACCAGCGGACCTCCTGGTCGCTCTTGAAGTCCTTGGCACTGAGCTTCACGGGGGCGCCGTTGCCGTGCCCGTTGCCCTGGGTCACTTGCCTGCTCCTTCGTCCAGCAGCCCGATGATCGCGTCGGCCAGCTCCTCGGCCTTGAACGGCAGCCCCCGGACCTTGTTGTAGCCGACGGCGTCGACCAGGTAGCGGGAGCGGACCAGCATGCGGAGCTGGCCAAGGTTCATCTCCGGGATCAGCACCTGGTCGTAGGCGGCCAGGACCTCGCCGAGGTTGGCCGGGAAGGGGTTGAGGTGGCGCAGGTGGGCCACGGCCACCTGGGCCCCCGTGGCCCGGACCCGCCGCACCGCCGCCCCGATCGGCCCGTAGGTCGAGCCCCAGCCGAGCACCAGCAGCCGCGCCCCGTCCTGGTGGTCGACCTCCAGCGGCGGGATGTCGGCGGCGATCCCGGCCACCTTGGCCGATCGTAGATTTATCATCCGATCGTGGTTCTCGGGGTCGTAGCTGATGTTGCCGGACCCGTCGGCCTTCTCCAGCCCACCGATGCGGTGCTCGAGGCCGGGCGTGCCCGGGACCGCCCAGGGCCGGGCCAGGGTCGTCTCGTCGCGCAGGTAGGGCCAGAACTCGCCCTCGTGGTTGGGCTCGGTGGCGAAGGCCACGCTGATGTCGGGCAGCGAGGCCACGTCCGGCAGCAGCCACGGCTCGGAGCCGTTGGCCAGGTAGCCGTCCGACAGCAGGACCACCGGGGTCCGGTACTTGAGGGCGATCCGGGCCGCCTCGACGGCGGCGTGGAAGCAGTCCGAGGGCGTGCACGGCGCCACCACCGGCACCGGCGCCTCGCCGTTGCGGCCGTACAGCACCTGGAGCAGGTCGGCCTGCTCGGTCTTGGTCGGCATCCCGGTCGATGGCCCGCTGCGCTGGATGTCGATCACCAGCAGGGGCAGCTCCAGGGAGACGCCGAGGCCGATGGTCTCGGCCTTGAGGGCGATCCCGGGGCCGCTCGAGGTGGTGACCCCCAGCGCCCCGCCGAAGGCCGCCCCCAGGGCCGCCCCGACCCCGGCGATCTCGTCCTCGGCCTGGAAGGTCCGGACCCCGAACCCCTTGTGCTTGGACAGCTCATGCAGGATGTCGGAGGCGGGGGTGATCGGGTAGGCGCCCAGGAACAGCGGCAGCCCCGACAGCTGGCTGGCCGCGACCAGCCCGTAGGCCAGGGCCAGGTTCCCGGAGATGTTCCGGTAGGTGCCCGGGGTCAGCTTGGCCGGCTTGATCTCGTAGGAGACGGCGAAGGCCTCGGTGGTCTCGCCGTAGTTCCAGCCGGCCTTGAAGGCGGTCACGTTCGCCTTGGCGATCAGCGGCCGGGTGGCGAACTTCTTCTCCAGGAAGGCGACCGTGGCCTCGGTCGGGCGGTGGTACAGCCAGGACATGAGGCCGAGGGCGAACATGTTCTTGGCCCGCTCGGCCTCCTTCTTGGAGATGTCGAAGCCCTTCAGGGCCTCCAGGGTCATGGAGGTCAGCGCCACCTGGTGCACCTGGAGGTCGGCCAGGGTGCCGTCCTCCAGCGGGTTGGTGGCGTACCCGGCCTTGTCGAGGTTGCGGGGGGTGAAGGCGTCGGTGT
>JASLBL010000022.1 GCA_030146615.1 Actinomycetes bacterium | reverse complement strand
CCGGCGCCTGGCCGGTGATGCACAGGATCGGGATCGAGTCCGCCGCCGCCGAGTACAGCCCGGTGATCATGTCGGTGCCGGCCGGGCCCGACGTGCCCACGCAGACACCGATGTTGCCGGCCCGGGTGCGGGTGTAGCCCTCGGCCATGTGCGAGGCCCCCTCGACGTGACGGGCCAGCACGTGGGTGATGGCGCCGCTCTCGCGCAGCGCCGCATAGAACGGGTTGATGGCCGCCCCGGGCACCCCGAAGGCATGCGTGACGCCTTCGTGCTGCAGGATCTGGACGGCGGCTTGGATGGCCTTCATACGGGGCATGGCAAGCTCCTGGATATCCGGGTGGCGGTCAGTCACGGCCGGAGAGCTGCTCGACGACCTTGAGCAGCGCGGAGTGGTCCAGGCCGCCGTCGCCCTGGGCCTTGAGGCTGGCCACCAGCTGGGCGACCACGGCGCCGAGCGGGATGACCACGCCAGCCTCGCGGGCCGCGGAGGTCACGATGCCCATGTCCTTGTGGTGCAGCTCGATCCGGAACCCGGGGGTGAAGTCGCGGCGCAGCATCCCGGGGGCCTTGCGCTCCAGGATGGCGTTGCCGGCCAGGCCGCCGGCCAGCACCTTGACCGCCGCCTCGGTGTCCACGCCGTAGGCCTCCAGGAAGACAATGGCCTCGGCGACCAGCTCGATGGTGCCGGCCACGATCAACTGGTTGGCGGCCTTGACGGTCTGGCCCGAGCCGACCGGTCCGACGTGCACGATCGTCTTGCCGACCGCCTCGAGGACGGGCCGGGCGTCGGCGAAGTCCTGCGGGTCGCCGCCGACCATGATGGACAGGGTGGCGTCGACGGCTCCCTGCTCGCCGCCGCTGACCGGGGCGTCCAGGACCCGCATGCCGCGCTCCTTACCGGCCTCCCCCACTCTCTTGGCGACGTCGGGGCGGATGGAGCTCATGTCCACGTGCAGGGTGCCCGGCTTGGCGAGGGCGTAGATCCCGTCGTCGCCGAGGGCGACCGCCTCCACGTCGGGCGAGTCGGGGACCATCGTGACCACCACGTCGGTGTCCCGGACGGCGTCGGCGAGGCTGTCCGCCCCGCGACCGCCCTGCTCGACCAGGCGCTGGATGGGCTCAGGGGAACGGTTGTAGCCGATGACGTCGAAGCCGGCCTTGACCAGGTTGGCGGCCATCGGGCCGCCCATGATGCCGAGGCCGACGAAGCCAACGGTTGTCATGAAGTCCCTCCTCGTCGGCGCCGCGTTCGCGCGCCGGGTCGTACTGGGTCGGATGCCGTTCGTGCAGGGCGGGCTCAGGCGGCGCCGCGGCGCTCGCGGGGCAGCCAGGCAAAGCTGTCGGCGCTGGCGCCGCTGGGCTTGTACTCCAGCCCGACCCAACCGCCATAGCCGGAGGCGGCGAGCCTGCCGAGGTAGCGGTTGAGGTCGAGCGTGCCGGTGCCTGGCTCGTTGCGCCCGGGAGCGTCGGCGACCTGGACGTGGGCGACACGGTCACTGTAGGTGTCGATCACCTGGTCGAGGTCGTCGCCGTTGACGGCCAGGTGGTAGAGGTCGCAGAGAAAGCCCAGGTTCCCCACGCCGGTCTCGCTCTCGACCCGGTCGATCACCCTGACGGTGTCCGCGGCGGTCAGCAGGGGATAGCGGGGTGTACCGCTCACTGGCTCGACCAGCACGGTGCCGCCGATCCTGGCAGCGGCCCGGCCGGCGATAGCGAGGTTCTCGACGGCGAGGTCATCCTGGGCGACCGGATCCGCGCCCTCGACCCGGTTGCCATAGAGGGCGTTGAACGCCCGGCAGCCCAGCCGCTCCCCGATGCCGACGGTGACCTCGACGTTGTCGCGGAACTCGGCCGAGCGGGCCGGCCAGGACACCAGGCCCCGATCGCCGCCCGGCATGTCCCCGGCGAAGAAGTTCAGCCCGACCAGCCGCACCCCGGCGTCCTCGACGGCCTGGACGAATCCCTCGACCTCCCGGTCGGACGGTACCGCCGTCGCGAACGGCCACCAGAACTCCACCGCGTCGAATCCGGCCTGCTTCGCCGCCGCCGGTCGCTCCAGCAGCGCCAACTCGGTGAAGAGGATGGAGCAGTTGACTTCGTAGGGCAGGGAGTGGTCGGCCATGTGCACCTCCGGATCACTGCGGCCACAACCGCCGCGCCCGGCGGGCCAGCTCCCGGCGTAACTCGCCGACCTCGACGCCGAGCAGCTCCCCGTCGCGGACGACCGGCTGGCCGTCGACCAGGACATGCCTGCTCCGACGGTCGGGCCCGAGCACCAGCCCGGCCAGCGGGTCGGGCACGTCGCCGAGATCATCGCCCGGCCAGACCACCAGGTCGGCTCGGTAGCCGGCCTCCAGCCGGCCGATGTCGTCGCGGCCCAGGCAGGCCGCACCGCCCTCGGTGGCCAGACGCAGCGCGTCGGTGGGCATGAAGTCGGCCGGGCGGCCGGTGCGCTGGCGGGCCACGTGCAGGGCCTGGCGGAGCTCCGGGAACAGCCCGCCGACCTCGTTGGAGGCCACCCCGTCGACCCCCAGCCCGACCGGCGCCCCGGCCCCGACCAGGTCGGTGACCCGGCAGAGCCCCGAACCGAGCCGGCAGTTACTGGATGGGCAGTGGGCGACGCCAACACCGGCCGCTCCGAGGCGCCGCACCTCGGCGTCGTCGAAGTGGATGCCGTGGGCCACCCACACGTCGCTGCCGATCCAGCCCAGCTCCTCCACGTGGTCGACGGGGCGGCGCCCGAACCGGGCCAGGCTGTCGCGTTCCTCGTCCAGCGTCTCGGCCAGATGGGTGTGCAGGCGCAGCCCGCGGCGGCGGGCCAGGGCGGCCGACTCTCGCATCAGCTCTGGGGTGACGCTGAACGGGCTGCACGGGGCGACCGTGACCACTACTCGCTCGCCGTCGTGCAGCCGGGCGATCACCGCCTCGGTGGAGGCCAGGATGACGTCCAGGTCCTCCACCAGGAAGTCCGGGGGCAGGCCGCCCCTGCTCTCGCCAAGGTCCATGGACCCGCGGGCCAGGTGGACCCGGATCCCGACGGTCCGGGCGGCGTCGGCGATGGCGTCGAACACCGAGTCGTCGCCGCCCGGCACCACGTAATGGTGGTCGGCGGCGGTGGTGCAGCCGGTCAGGGCGAGCTCGGCTAGGGCGACCAGGGCGGCGGCGTGGACGTCCTCGGGCTCCAGGCGCGCCCACACCGGGTACAGCTCGGTGAGCCAGCCGAATAGGTCGCAGCCGACCGCCCGGCCGCGGGTCAGCCACTGGTAGAAATGATGGTGGGTGTTGACCAGGCCGGCGGTGATCAAGTCGCCGTCGCAGCGCAGCTCGGCGTCGCCCGCCTCCGGCGCCACCGAGCCCACCGCGACGATCCGTCCGTCGCGGACGGCGACGTCCCCTGGCCAGCGGGCACCCCGTAGGACCAACCGTTCCATCTGGGCACCCCCTGGGGGTTCCCCGAGCCCCCCTACCCGGCCCATGCTCAACGCGACCGGATGCCGGGCTCGGCCGGCACCCGGTCCTCGACGGGCTCCTCGACCAGGTCGAACAGGCGCAGGTTGGCGATCTTGGCCACCTCGACCAGGGCGGTCGCCTGCTCCTGGGCCGGGGTGTTGCGCAGCCGGGCCTCGCCGCCGGCCATGATCGTCTCCTTGGTGTTCTCCCTGACCGCGACGATCAGCGGGAAGCCGAACTTCTCCCGGTAGCTGCCGGTCAGCCGCCGGAACGCCTCTGCCTCCTCGGGCGTGAGCCGGTCGAGGCCGGCTGAGGACTGGTCGCGGATGGACTCGGGGCCCAGGGTGCCGTCCCCGGTCGAGGCCCCGGCCAGGTCCGGGTAGGCGCGGATGAGCTCGAGCTGCCGCTCGGGCGGAGCCTCGAACAGGGCGCGGTGGAAGGCGTGACGCAGGTCGTAGACGTCCTCGAAGGGGCGTGAGTCATAGGCCTGCTCGACGACCCAGGATGGGCCCTGGAACAGCGGAGCAAAGGTGCGGACAAACTGCTCGCGGGGCATGTCGTTGAGCTGGTCGATGGTGAGCCGCTCGGGCATGAAGGGGGTCGGCTCGACCTGGTGGACCAGGTTGCGCCTGCCGCCAAGCACGTTGAAGACAATGTTGAGGATGATCGCCGAGAGGCTGCCCATGGTGATGCCGCTGGCCACGATCACCTGCCAGTCGTCGGGCAGGTTGCGGTAGAAGGTCGGGAAAGCGACCGGGACCAGGGCCAGGCCCAGGCTGGTGGCCAGAATGACCACGTTGCGCTCGTCGTGGAAGTCGACCCGCCGCAGGACCTGGATGCCGACCACGGCCACGGTCCCGAACAGCACGATCGCCGCCCCGCCGAGCACGGCGTGGGGGATGGCGGCCACGATCGCGCCCGTCTTGGGGATGAGCCCGATGACGATCATGATCAGACCAGCGGCGCCGACCACGTAGCGGCTCTTCACCCGGGTCAGGCGCACCAGCCCGACGTTCTCGGCAAAGCAGGTGTAGGGGAAGGAGTTGAAGATCCCGCCGAGGGTGGTGGCCAGCCCGTCGGCCCGCAAGGCCCGGGCGATATCGCGCGGGCCGATCGGCTTCTCGACGATCTCGCCGGTGGCGAACACGTCGCCGGTGGTCTCCACCGCCGTGATCAGCATGACCACGATCATGGAGATGATGGCGGCCAGCCCGAAGGTCGGCAGCCCGAACCGGAGCGGCGTGATCAGGCCGAACCAGGCGGCACCGCCGACGCCCTCGAAGTGGGCCTGCCCGAACAGGGCGGCGACGGCGGTGCCAACCACCAGGCCGAGCAGCACGGCGATGGTGCTGAGGAAGCCGCGGAAGAACCGGTAGATGAGCAGGATGAACACCAGGGTGCCGAACGCCATGGCCAGGTTGGTGAGGCTGCCGAAGTCAGGGGCCTGGGCGTTGCCGCCGCCCGCCTCCAGGGCCGCCACCGGCAGCAGGACCAGCCCGATGCTGGCGATGACCGTACCGGTCACGATCGGCGGGAAGAAGCGGATCAGCCGGCTGAAGATCGGGGCGATCAGGAAGGTGAAGATGCCGGCCACGATCACCGCCCCGTAGATTTCGCGCAGCCCGGGGACCCCGCCGCCCTTGGCGTTGCCGATGGCGATCATCGGGGCCACCGCCGTGAAGGTGACCCCCTGGAGCAGCGGCAGCCGCACGCCGATGTTCCAAAAGCCGATCGACTGGATGATCGAGGCGATCCCGCAGGTGAACAGGTCGGCGTTGATCAGGAAGGCGAGCTGCCGCTCGTTGAGGCCGATGGCGCCGGCGAGCAGCAGGGGGACCACCACGGCACCGGCGTAGAACGCGAGTACGTGCTGGAAGCCGTAGACCGCCAGCTTGTGGGGTGGCAGGATCTCGTCCACCGGATGCTTGGCGCGGGCGCGCGGCGCCTGCGCGGCCACGTCTGCCTGAGCCATGGGTACCTCCTTACGGTGGCGCTCAGCTCCGGCGCTCGACCGGGGCAAGGGCGATGTCCTCCGGGCGGACCGGGACCCGGTTGAGGGGCAGGCCGGTCGCCTGGCGGATGGCGGCGATCACGGCCGGGGTGGAGGAGATGGTGGGTGGCTCGCCGACGCCCTTGGCCCCGTAGGGGGCGCCACGCTCGGGCTGCTCGATCCAGGTCTGGGCCACCACCGGCATGTCCAGGGCGGTGGGGATCAGGTAGTCGGTGAACGACGGGTTCCGGACGTGCCCCTTGTCGAGGATCATCTCCTCCATCACGGCCAGGCCGACGCCCTGGGCGATCCCGCCCTCGACCTGCCCGGTCACCTGCAGCGGGTTCAGCGCCTTGCCGACGTCCTGGCCGGTAGCGATCTGCACCACCCGGACCAGCCCGAGCTCGGGGTCGACATCGACCACCGCCCGGTGGGCGGCAAAGGCGAAGGACACCATGGCGTTGCCCTGGCCGTTGTCGTCCAGCGGGTCGGTGGGGGCGTGGTGGTGCTCGCGGGTGGCCTCCACCGGGCCCTCGCGCAGCGCCTCGGCCAGCGGCACGTGCACCCGCCCGTCCTTGGAGACCACGTCGCCGTCGCGCAGCTCCAGGTCGGCCGGGGCAAGCTTGTGGTCGAGGGCGACCCGTTCGAGCAGGACCTCGCGGACGCCGCCGCAGGCCAGCTGGACCGCCCCGCCGCTCATGAAGGTCTGGCGGGAGGCGCTGGTCGACCCGGCCGAGCCGACCTGGGTGTCAGCCGGGTCCAGGGTCACCTCGTGCACACCGAGCTCGGCCCGGACGATCTGCTGGGCCAGGGTTACGAACCCCTGGCCGACCTCGGCGGTGGCCACGTGGACGGCGGCCAGCGGCCGGTCGGCGGGCCCGAGCTGCAGCCGCACCCTGGCCGTCGAGTAGTCGTCGAAGCCCTCCGAGTAGCAGAGGTTCTTGAAGCCGACGGCGAAGCCGACCCCGCGGCGCACGTTGCCGGGCAGGGCGGTCAGGCCGGCCCCGCCGGGAAGGGCCATGATCGGCGCCTGCTCGTCGAGCGGCTTGGGCATGGGGTGGGCGGCGGCCGCCCGGATGACCTCGGCCACCGGGGCCGTGCCGGTGATGACCTGGCCGAAGATGAGCTGGTCGTGGGTGCGCAGGGCGTTGCGCAGGCGCAGCTCCACCGGGTCCATGCCCAGTGCCTCGGCCAGCTTGTCCATCTGCGCCTCGGCGGCGAAGGAGGTCTGGACGGCGCCGAACCCGCGCATGGCCCCGCAGGGCGGGTTGTTGGTGCGCACGGCGTAGCCGTCCACGGCCGCGTTGGGCACCCGGTAGGGGCCGGGCGCGAAGCAGGTCGCGTTGGAGATCACCGCGGTGCTGGAGGAGGCGTAGGCCCCGCCGTCGAACACCAGGCGGGCCTCGACCTTGACCAGGTCGCCGTCGCGGCTGGCGTGGTGGCGGTACCAGAGCTTGGCCGGGTGGCGGTGCACGTGGCCGAAGAACGACTCCTCACGGGAATAGACCATCTTCACCGGCCGGCTGGCCTTGAGCGCCAGCAGGCAGGCGTGGACCTGCATGCTGATGTCCTCGCGCCCGCCGAACGCCCCGCCGGTGCCGGCCAGGGTCAGGCGGACCTTGTCCCGGGGCAGGTTGAGGCAGGCGGCCACCTGGTCGCGGTCGACGTGCAGCCACTGGGTGGCCACATACAGCTCGACGCCGCCGTCCTCGGCGGGCACGGCCAGGCCGGACTCGGGCCCCATGAAGGCCTGGTCCTGCATGCCCACCTCGTAGCTGCCCTCGACCACCACGTCGCCCATGGCCTGCGGATCGCCGTGGTTGATGCGGATGTGGCGGAAGAGGTTGCCGTCAGGGTGGATCGGCGGGCCGGTGATGGCCGCCTCGGCGTCGGTGACCGGCTCCAGCAGCTCGTAGTCGACCACGATGGCCGCGCAGGCGCGCTGGGCGATCTCGGGGTGGTCGGCGGCCACGGCCGCGATCGGCTCGCCGTGGAAGCGGACCACGTCGCTGGCGAACACCGGCTGGTCGTGGTGCTCCAGCCCGTAGGTCGGGCTGCCGGGCACGTCCTCGGCGGTGGCGACCGCCTTGACACCCTGCAGGCGCAGGGCCGGCTCGATATCGATCGACCGGATCCGGGCGGCCGGATGGGGGCTGCGCAGGGTACGGCCCCAGAGCATGTGCTCCATCCAGAGGTCCGAGGAGAAGGCGAACTGGCCCTTGACCTTCGGGGTCCCGTCCGGGCGGAGCACGCTCTCGCCGACGCCGGGAGCGTGGCGGGTGCGGGTGAAGGTGGAGGGCAGGCTAGGCGCGGGCATGGGCACGCTCCTCCTGGACGCGTCGCACGGCCGCCAGGATGCGGCCGTAGCCGGTGCAGCGGCACAGGTTGCCGGAGATCGCCTCGCGGACCTCCAGGTCGCTGGCTGCCGGCCGGCGGTCGAGCAGGTCGTGGATGGCGACGATCAGGCCGGGGGTGCAGAAGCCGCACTGCACCCCGCCCGTCTCGACGAAGGCGCGCTGCACGTCGGTGAGTTCGCCCTCGCCGGCCAACCCCTCGACGGTGCGGACCTCGCTGCCGACGGCGTCGACGGCCAGGACGCAGCAGGCGCACACCACCACGCCGTCAAGCAACACCGAGCAGTAGCCGCACTCGCCCTGCTCGCAGGCGTTCTTGGAGCCGGGCAGCCCGAGCCGCTCGCGCAGCACATACAGCAGGCTCTCGCCGATCCAGGCGCCTTCGACCTCTCGCTCGCGCCCGTTGATGGTCAGCTTGTAGGTCTCCAGGGCCTCGATGACCGGCGGGCCCTCCTCGGCCGGGAGCTGGTCGCGCCGCCCCCGGATGTCGGTGGTGGCCGGGTCGTGCAGGGCGTCGCTGGCCTCACCGGTCATGCCAGGCTCCTTGTCAGCGCTCGGGTGGTGATCACCTGGACCGCCCGTCGCCGGTAGTCGGCGGTGCTGCGGTGGTCGGTGATGGGGCTGGCGGCCGTGGCCGCCAGCTCGCCGAAGCGGGCCACGGCGGCGGCCGGGGCCCGCGGGCCGTCCCAGTCGATCTCGCCGGCGATGAATGCCTCGGCCTCGGCGGCCCGCACCGGGGTCGGGGCCACCGAGCCGAGGCCGCAGCGGACGGTGTGGCCGTCCAGGTCGACGACCAGGGCGGCGCAGGCGATCGAGATCACCATGGCGTTGCGGGTGCCGACCTTGAGGAACTGCTGGGGGCCGCGCAGCCGGGGGACACGGATCTCGCGGATGATCTCGCCCGGCCGCAGGGCGGTGCGCTTGACCCCGGTGACGAACTCCGGCAGCGGCAGGCTGCGTTCCCCGTCCCGGCTGGCCAGCACGACCCTGGCGTCCAGGGCGGCCAGCACGGGCAGAGAGTCCCCGGCGGGGCTGGCGGTGCCGAGGTTGCCGCCGATGGTGCCGGCGTTGCGCATCTGCGGGGAGCCGACCGTGCGGGCGGCCGCGGCGAGCGCCGGCAGCTCCCCGGCGAGCTGGGTCTCGATCTCGGTGAAGGTGAGTGCGGCGCCGAGTACTAGCTCGCCGTCGTCGCGCCGCCAGCCCTGCAGCTCAGCGACCCGGCGCAGTCCGACCACGGCGGGGGGGCGGCGGTGGCCGAAGTTAACCTCGACGACGAAGTCGGTGCCCCCGGCAAGGAGTTGGGCGTCCGGCATCCGTTGGAGAGCCTCGAGCGCCTCGTCCAGGGTCCGGGGATGGGCGATCTTCATCGGGCACCTCCGGTAGGGTTATCCCGGAGTTTTCCTTATAGTGGAAAGTGTCCCCTTTACCACTGGAGAGTAGCCCGCTGGTTCCGCCTCCGTCAACCCTCGACGGCCGTGCCGGACTTGCTTGTCGATGTGATGAAGGCGCCGCTCAGAGCGGCCGAGATTCGCAGCATTTCTGGGAGGATCCGCTCGATGTCCTTGGCCTCGAGCCGGCCCTCCGGAGCCGACACAGACATCGCCGCCACTGAGTCCCCGATCCCGAACACCGGGACGGCCAGGCAGCGGACTCCGACCTCCTCCTCGCCGCTGTCGATGGCGTAGCCCTGTCTGGCGACGGTGTCCAGCTCGGCCAGGAACCGCTCCAGCTCGGTGATGGTTCGCGGGGTGCGCCGGGGCAGCCCCGTCCTGGCCAGCAGCGTCTCCACTTCCGCCCGGGGACGGAAGGCGAGCACGACCTTGCCGACGCCGCTGGTGTGGGGCAGCACGCGCCGACCGACCTCGGTGAACATCCGAACCCGGTGGTGGCGCGAGGGGACCTGGGCAACGTAGGCAACCTCGCCGTCTTCGAAGACGGCCAGGTTGGCCGTCTCCCCGCTGGCCTCCATCAGCTCGGCCAGATATGGGTGGGCGAACCGTGTGAAGTGCCGGGTCGCCGCCTCGCCCAGCCTGATCAGGTGGGAGCCAAGGGTGTACTTGTGCGAGGCCGTGTCCTGGCGCACGTAGCCGCGGGCGACCATGGTCGCGAGCAGCCGGTGGATGGTGGCCACGGGCAGGCCGGTGGCCCGCCTGAGCTCGCTAACCCCCCGGGCCTCCCCGGGGTCGGTTAGGGCCTCCAGCAGGTCAAAGGCCCGCTCGACCGACTGGACCCCGTCAGTCCCCCGCCGGAGCTTCTCCTCCGCCGCCGCCGGTTGCCTGGTCTTAGCCACGTCGCTCCTCGACTAGGGTTACAGCCTGAAGCGATTCTACCTCGTAGCGGAATATGCCCTGCATCGTGGAACGACCTACCTGACCGAGAGTTCTAGCCATCCAGGTACGCCGCAGGGAGCCGTCGCATGCCGGTTGGCCGGCCCGGAGTAGCGCTGGCAGGTGACGCTCGAGAACAGCTAGCAGTGAGGAGGATCCGCGATGCCGGCTCCCAGTGTTGAGGAGGTCCGGGCCTGGGTGGGCCGGGTCATGCTCCCAGACGTGGACGGGCAGCCACCCTCCGTCGATCAGGCGGGCGTCATTGCGGAGGTCCCGCTCCTTGTTCCCACGCAGCTTCTCGGCCCACCAGGCACCGTTGTGTTTGGGGAGCACCCCGTGGGTAGGGCAGCCGTGCCAGAAGCAGCCATCGATGAACACAGCCATCCTGGCCCGCGTCAGCACGATGTCGGGGGTTCCAGGAAGTTGACGCAGATGCACCCGGAACCGCAGCCCGGCCGCATGGAGACCGCGGCGGAACCGAACCTCCGGGCCGGTCGAGGTCCGCGGCATCCTACTCATCTGAGCGGAGACAAGCGGGGTCTTCGCCGTCGGCCGTAAACCGGCCGGAACTGGGTCGGGGGCCCTCTTCCCCCCACCGCGCCGGGACCGAGGCCGACCGGCGGCAACCGGAGGGGTCGGCGATCCGGTGTTCACCGGCCCCTCCGAGCCTCCGGTCGGTCGCTGGCGAATCAAATTCCTCAACCCTTCTACAGATTGCCGCCGCTCCGGCGTGACCATCAGACGGGCGGTTGACGCCCGGTTCAACGCCGAATGACGCGGCACCTCCACGGCAGGTTCAGCGCCGACGCTATCGCACCAGGCCTCCCGGCGGATCTCGACCGGCGGTTGCCACCCGAGGCGTTCGGAGCTGGACCGGCGCCTCGATCCCGATCCCGGTGGAGCTGCCGGCTGGGCTACGTCGCGACCCCCGGATCGGCTCCGCCTCCAGACGCGCCACCGCAGAGACGAAACTTACATCGGCTGTCGACCCGCCTGCACCGTAAGGCACACGGCAATCGGGGCACGCCCTCCAAGATATCGATCGGCCACGTCGATTTCTGTTCCGGCAGGTGACCGCGTCGACCCCGAGCGCCGACATGGGCTCGGTGTGCGACCGCTGGTGCTGGCGGTGGCTGGCTGTCCCATCCGGCGTCACCGCGCACGGGTTGACTCGGTGAAGGAATGCTCCAGGCGCAACCCCACTGGCACTGCGGCCCCGGCATGCTCCCGACCACCCTCCCTGCCTCGGATCCCAAATCCGACGCATCAGCGGCGGTGCCGCTGGCTGTCTGGCCGTGCGCCCAGACCAGCGCCCAGTACCAGCGCACCGGCCGCTACCTGCCGTCCTCCCGGACGCATCCGGGCAAGATGCTGCCTGAGCTGGCCCGGCGGCTGGTCGCCGAGTACTGCCCCCCCCCGGCGGGCTGGTGGCTGACCCCATGTGCGGGATCGGCACCACCCTCGTCGAGGCGGCCACCCTAGGCCGCAGTGCGGTCGGGGTGGAGCTGGAACCACGGTGGGCGGAGCTGGCCAGGGCCAACCTCACCGAGGCCCTCCCATCTGAGCAGGCCGGGCTAGCCGAGGTCCGTCAGGGCGACGCCCGCCAGATGCCTGAGCTGCTGGCCGATGTGGCCGGGCGGGTGGATCTGGTGGTGACCTCCCCGCCCTATGCCTGTGACGCCGGGATGATCGACAAGCCAACCTGGCGGGCCGGCGGGCCGGCGGGTCGATGTGCCCCCGCGACACTCTCAACTACTCCCGCAATCCGGCTAACCTGGGCCAGGCCCGCAAGCCGGACTGGCAGCAGGCCATGGTCGAGGTCCTGGCCGGCTGCGCCCGCGTGCTGCGCCCGGGGGGGCTGCTGGTGACCGTGACCAAGAACACCCGCCGGGCTGGGCGGCTGAACGACCTGGCCGCCGCCACCGTCCAGCTGGCGGAGCAGGCCGGGTTCGGGTACCTGCAGCACTTGGTCGCCCTCCACGCCGCGGTGCGAACCGGGGGACTGGTCGCGCGGCCGTCGTTCTGGCAGCTCACCCAGACCCGCAAGGCCCGCGCCCGCGGCGAGCCCTGCCATCTGGTGATCCACGAGGATGTCCTCGTGTTCCTACGTCCCGGCGGCGACCCGCTGGGAGGGAACGTGCCCCAGCTGCCGAGACACTCTCGCGGTGGCAGAGGGCTGAACGGCCTCGACAACGATTGCCAGGGGGTGTGCGCCACCTGACCTCCACCCCCCTCCGACCGCCGTTGCGGTTCCTGTCGCTGTTCGCCGGAGTCGGCGGCTTGGACCTCCCCCTCACCGGCCTTGGCATGCGCTGTATCGGGCAGGTCGAGCTCGACCCGGCGTGTCGCAGCGTGCTCGCCCGCCACTTCCCGGAGGTCCCCCGCCACGATGACATCGCTACCACCACCGCCTGGTGGCAGACCCGCGGCTACCCGGCTGTCGAGCTGGTCTGTGCCGGGTTCCCCTGCCAGGACCTGTCGGTCGCCGGCCGCCGGGCCGGGCTGGCCAGCGCCCACCCCGGGCTGTTCTTCGACCTGGCAGGAGTCCTTGAAACCCGTATCTCCAGGCTGGGTTCTGCTGGAGAACGTCCCCGGGCTCCTGTCCTCCAACCGGGGCCAAGACTTCGCGACTGTCCTGGGCACGCTGGCCGACATCGGGTACGGCGTTTCCTGGCGGGTGCTTGACTCGCGCTACTTCGGCGTCCCCCAACGACGCCGACGCGTGTTCCTTGTCGGCCGTCGTCGAGCCATCTGCCCCTTCCAAGTACTGTTTGAGCCCAACCGCGGCCCGGGGAATCCTGCGCCGGGCCGCCCGCCAGGGCCGGCCCGTCCCCGCCCCGCTGCGCCAGGCGCTGGAGCAGCTCACCGCCACCCCACCGGTCCCCGACCCGACCAGCCCGGAGGCGTCGCCGAGGTCGCGGCGACCCTGACGGCCAGCCTGGGCCATCACAGCTACCGCAGCCCCCGCGGCGACGGCAGCGACACCCTGATCGTCGGCTCGCCCGCGGGCGGCCAAGTCGCCCCGTCGTTGCTGGCCAACCGCAGCGGCCAGCGCACCACCGATCTCAACACCCCCATGGTCGCCGTCCTGCCCCCAGCCAGCGACCGCGACCAACCCGGCCGGGCGGCACTAACGCGATCGTTCGCCGAGAACCAGCGCGGCGCGGTCACCACCGCGGCGGTGGCCAGCGTGGCCGCTGGGCCCAGCTCCACCGTCGATGACGGCGCTCTGGTCGCCACCCATCCCCACCCGCTGCTCCCGGACTCAAGTGCTGAGGAAGGTGTGGTGGATGGCTCGGCTGGAGGCGAGCCGCGGGCTGGGGGGATGGTGCGGCGGCTTACCCCCGCGAATGCGAACGCCTCCAAGGCTTCCCCGACGACTGGACCGCCATCGGCGCCGGCGACCGCCGGCTGTCGGACAGCGCCCGCTATCGGGCCATGGGCAACGCCGTCACCGTCCCGGTCATCGCCTGGATCGGCGCCCGCCTCCTCACCGCCCACCACACAATGAGCCTCCAAGTCACCGAGAGTGGTGGCTGGTGAGCGGCCCGCTGCCCTCTCGGTGTGGACGACCGCCCAACTCCTCCCCCGTCACCAGCGCGCCGGCCGGTACGTGCCCGCCAGCACCGCCCACCCGGCCAAGATGCTCCCCGCGATCGCCGCCACCGCCAGGGCCGCCAGGCCATCGGGGTCGAGTACGAGGCCCGCTGGGCACAGGTGGCCTGGGCCAACCTCGCCCTAGCCGCCAGCCAGGGCGCCACCGGCACCGGCCAAGTCCACACCGGCGACGCCCGCCACCTCCTCGACCTCCTCGACCCAGCCCTGCATGGGACGGCCGCGCTGGTCCTGACCTCCCCGCCCTATGGCCAGTCGGTCCATGGCCAGGTCAGCGCCCGCCCCGGCCAGGGCATCGCCAAATCCAACGACCGCTACTCGGCCGACCCGGCCAACCTCGCCCGCACCTCCCACCCCAGCTTGCTGGCCGCGCTCGAGGAGGTCCTGGCCGCCTCCCGCCAGCTGCTCCGGCCCGGCGGGATGCTGGTGCTGACGGCCCGCCCCTGGCGCCGCCACGGGCTGCTGGTCGACTTCCCCGGCCAGCTCACCCGGAGCGCCGAAGCCGCCGGGCTCATCGCCTATGAGCGCAACGTGGCCCTGCTGGTCGGCCTCCGCGACGACCGGCTCATCGGCCGCCCCTCGTTCTTCCAGCTCGACCGCGTCCGCAAGGCCCGCGCCCGCGGAATGCCGCTGCGGATCATCGCCCACGAAGACGTCCTCGCCTTCCGCCGCCCCCAGATCCACCCGGCCCAAGGAGGGTAAAGATGCCGGGTCGTTACAGCCATAACCGGGACCCGGAGCCGGCCGCGCTGCTCCACCAGGTCACCCGGGACAGCTGGGCCAACGTCTCAGGACTACCTGTCAGCATGGTCGCAATTTGGTCGCAGTCCGACGACTGGAGAGCAGTCGGCGGCCCCGTCAAAGGGCCGCTGACCAGCGGTGTTGGCAGCGCGCCGCGAGGGATTCGAACCCCCAACCGCCAGATCCGTAGCTTGGTGCTCTGCGTCGATCTGGTCGGCTCCAGACGGATCTGGCCTGCTCACGTTGGATGCGCTGTCGGTCCAGACGGATCCAGACGGGCCTAGTCGGATCGTCTGGATGATCAAACGGATGATCAAGGGCCATCCGACGCAAGATCGGATGCGGCTACCGTCGCCGCGAGGCGGCGACTTCACGTTCCCGGTGTATCCCTGAATGGTAGGGTCGGCCGTTGGCGGGCTGGTCGTGCCGAGAGGATGTTGGTGCTGGTGGTTCGGGAGTCGAAAGGGACCGGCCGCTGGCTGGTGGTGCGTACCTGGGTGGTGGAGGCTGACACCGCCGGTGAGGCCCGGGCCGCTGCCGCCGGCGAACGCGGCTGGCCGCTGACCGAGACCGTTTCCAGCTTGGCGACCGAGCCGCCGGCGGCCATGCCGGTCAGCCGCCCCGGTCGCCCGGCCTTCTCGACTGACTTCTGTCCGCAGCTCATTACCTTCACTCGTGAGGAGGCTGGCGAGGAGCAGGTCGTGCCGTGCGGGTCGCCGCTGACCGTCGTCGCGGACGCCGCCGGGATCATCGAGAGCGTCTGTCGCGCCGGCCACCGGTATGCCACCTGCGCCTGCCAGCAGCCGGATTGCACCGGCTGGAAGGCCATCAGCGTCGGCGCACACTACCCGGGCGTCATCCCGTAACTACCGCCGGGCTAGGCTCTTGGGTCGACAGGCTTCCTGTCACGCCTGGGATAACTTCGAGGTCTCCAGATCCACCGCCCATACGAGCCTTGGGCGACGGCAAGCCGCTCTAGTTGCTGGATCGGCATCCTGCAACAATCGGCCCGTGGCATGGGAGTGGGTAGCACCGACCGCGACCGCAGTCGTGGGAGCAACCGGTGTCTTCTTCACTTGGTTCACAGGTGCTCAGGCCAGATCCCAAGCCGAGCGCCTCGCTCGGCGAACCGAGGAGGCGGCAGAACGCTCTCGTCCGATCAAGGAGCAACGCGACGCCTACCTAACCGCCCTCTACTACAGCCAGCTCGACCTCCGTCGCGCGAAGTACGAACGTAAAGGCAAGCTGGATAAGCTCCGCGAAGTCGAGGCCAAGTGGCCAAAGAGTGAGCGAGTGCGCCTCTACCTAGAAGCCTTCACCGCCGTGGAGGCATTCGGCAGCGAGGAGATGCGGAAGATCGTCTCCAGATGGCGCGAAGCAGAGATGGCGACCAACGAGGAGCGGATGAGAGGGTTCTACGACGAATTCCTGGAGCAAGCACGCCGGGAGATCGGACCAGAGCGGTCTTCCTGACGACCGCCAGTGGACACCCTACCCAAGCAAGCAAGTGTTCCAGGCCCCTGATCTGGAGGCGTTGGCCTCCCGAGGGATTCGAACCCCAACCGCCAGATCCGTAGGCTGGTGCTCTACGTCCACGCAGTACGCCTGAGTGCTGTCTGTGCAGCTCACGTCAGGGGTCGAATCCAGCCAGACCGCCAGAGTCCTCTCTGGTATTGGCTGGTGGACTGACACCGGGACTGACATGCTCGGCCTGGCTAAGCTTCCAAGGTGCGAGTCAGGTGCGGCTGGAGGCGAGGGAACAGTGGGGGCGCAGGATGCGCTGATGCAAGGCCGCGAGGCTGCCCGGCGGCTGGAGTGGTCGGATGCCTACACCGCGCTGTCACTGGCCGACAGCTCCTCGCCCCTGGCAGCCCAGGATTTGGAGGTGCTGGCGACCGCGGCCCTGCTCCTGGGCCACGTGGAGGACGGTCTACGGGCGCTGCAGGGTGCGCACCAGCGGCATGCCGAGGGTGGCGATCCCCGGCGGGCCGCGCGGTGCGCGTTCTGGCTGACGTTCCACCTGGGCGCCCGGGGAGACGTCGCGCAGGCAAGCGGCTGGTTCGCCCGGGCCAACCGTCTCCTGGAGCACGAGCAGGAGTGCGCCGAGCACGGCTACCTATTGATTTCGGTCGCATTCCACCAGCTCGTGGCGGGTGACTACGCGGCGGGGCGGACTGCCGCGGCACAAGCAGCCGCGATCGGCGGTCGCACCGGTGACGCCGACCTGGTCGCCTTCGCGCGGTACCTGCAGGGCCGCGCCCTCATCCACGACGGTGAGATGGATGAGGGTCTCGCCCTGGTCGACGAGGCCATGGTGGCGGTCGTGGCCGGCGAGCTGTCGCCCATCGTCGCCGGCGCCGTCTACTGCGGCGTGATCGAGACCTGCCAGGTGCTCTCGGAGCTGCGCCGTGCCTCCGAATGGACCGCGGCGCTGACGTCCTGGTGCGGTACGCAGCCGGACATGGTCACCTTCACCGGCCAGTGCCTGGTCCACCGCGCCGAGCTTCTGCACCTGCACGGGGCATGGCTGGAAGCGGTCGAGGAGGCCAAGCGCGCGCTCGAGCGGTTCGCTCACGGCGCCGACGAGTTCGCCTCCGGCGACGCCTACTACCAGCAGGCCGAGGCCTACCGGGTCCTGGGGGAATCCGGGGCGGCGGAGGACGCCTACCAGCAGGCCAGCCGGTGGGGCCGCGAGCCCCAGCCCGGACTGGCGCTGCTGCGGCTGGCCCAGGGCAAGACCGATGCGGCGGCGGCGGCGATCGGCCGGGCCGTGGCCGAGACGACCGACCCGCTCCGGCGGGGCAAGCTGCTCCCCGCCCAGGTCGAGATCATGCTCGCCGCCGGCGAGGTCCAGGCGGCCCTGGACGCCGCCGATGAGCTGATCCAGATGGCCGGCGCCTACAGCACGCCAGCCCTGCGCGCGATGGCCAACCACGCCCGGGGGGCGGTGCTGCTGGCCGATGGCGACGCCCACGCAGCCTTGGTCGCGCTGCGTGGGGCATGGCAGCTCTGGCGCGAGCTCCAAGCGCCGTACGAGGCCGCGCGAGTCCGCGTGCTGGTCGGACTCGCCTGCCGCCAGCTCGGGGACCGGGAGGCCGCGGCGATGGAGTTCGACGCCGCCCGCACCGTGTTCGCACAGCTTGGCGCCGCGCCCGACCTCGCCCGAGTCGAGGCGCTCGCCCGGTCGGGCGCCGCCTCGAACGCCCAAGGGCTGACCGAGCGGGAACTGCAGGTGCTGCGGCTGCTGGCGACCGGCAAGACCAATCACGCCATCGCCAACGAGCTGGTCCTGGCCGAGAAGACGGTCCACCGGCACGTGAGCAACATCTTCACCAAGCTGGACGTGTCCTCGCGCGCTGCGGCCACCGCCTACGCCTACCAGCACCACCTCCTGTAGGCGCGCCGACAGCGAAGAACTACCCACGCCCCTCTGCCTCGCATTGGATGGTTCTCCCGAAGCCGTCCGATCCCCTCACTCCTAGCGTCGAAGCACCTGGAAGACACCGGAGGTGCGGGATGCGGAGGATCGGTGACCACGCGGTCGTCCTCGGGGCAAGCTTGGCCGGGCTCCTCGCCGCCCGGGTGCTCGCCGACGCATACTGGCGGGTCACCGTCGTCGAGCGCGACCCCCTCCCCGAGACGGCTGAGCATCGACGGGGCGTACCCCAGGGTCGACACGCCCATGTCCTATTCGCCCAAGGGGCACAGATCCTCGACGAGCTGTTCCCCGGGCTGCTCGACGACCTCGCCGCGGGCGGCGCACCGGTGATCCGGGACCTTGGAGAGCTTCGCTTCTCCCCCGGTGGCCATCGGCTCCGCCTCGAGGGCCACCCACCAGAAGCCATCACCTGCCAGGCCAGCCGGCCCTACCTGGAAGGTCAGGTGCGCGCCCGGGTCCGGGCGCTGCCCACGGTCGAGATCGTCGACCGGTGCGACGTCGTCGGGCTCATCGCCACGGTAGCCCGGGACCGCGTCACCGGGGTGCGGATCCTGCGCGGCGCCGACGGCGTTGAGGAGACCCTCGGCGCCGATCTGGTCCTGGACGCCACCGGACGCAGCGGCCGTGCGACAGCCTGGCTGGCGACCATCGGCTACGACCTCCCCCCGGAAGAGCAGCTCCCGATCCACGTGAAGTACGCCACCCGACACCTGCGCCTGCATCCGGGGGCACTGGGCGGTGAGAAGTTCGTCGCCATCGGTGCCGAGCCCGACCGGCCAACGGGCTTCGTGCTGTTCGCCGAAGAGCAGGACCGGTGGGTCCTGACGCTGATCGGGTACGACCGACACCACCCGCCGGCCGATCCCGAAGGCTTCCTCGCCTTCGCCGAGACCGTCGCCCCACCCGACGTCTTCGCCGCGATCTGTGACGCCGCTCCGCTCGACGACATCGTCGCCCACCGGTTCCCGGCCAACCTTCGCCGCCGCTACGAGCGGTTGCGCCGCTTCCCGGCCGGCCTGCTCGTCTTCGGCGACGCGCTCTGCAGCACGAACCCGGCGTACGCCCTGGGCATGTCGGTGGCCGCGCTGCAGGCGGTGGCACTGCGGGACTCGCTGGCCAGTGACGACGGTGACCTGGCCCGACGGTTCTTCCGGGCCGCCGCCAAGCCGATCGACATGGCCTGGCAGCTCACGGCTGGCTCCGACCTGGCCTTGCCCCAGGTGCCGGGACCACGCCCGCTGCCGGTCCGGGTCATCAACGCCTACGTCAACCGGGTGCTGACCGCGGCAGAACGCGACCGCGTGGTGGCCGAGCGGTTCCTCCGAGTCGCCGCCCTCCAGGACCCGGTCACCCGGCTGTTCCGGCTCCCCACGGCGCTCCGCGTCCTGCTCGGCAACCTCCGCCGACGCTCTGAACCGGCAACCGACACCACCACACGCGTGGCCGCCAGCGGTCCCCGCACCTAAGAGACAGACATTGGCCCACCGCAGGAGTGGGCCAGCCAGGACGGAGGAGTCGTCATGGAACACGCCAAGGTCAACGGCATCGAACTGGAATATGAGGTCGTGGGGTCTGGTGAGCCGATGCTGCTCATCCACGGCGCGCACCTCGCCGACGCGCTGCAGCCGCTCGTGACGGAACCGGCGCTCGAGCGCTTCCAACGCATCCGCTACCACCGGCGGGGTGTCGGAGGGAGCACCCGCCCGGTCGACGCGGAGCCCACCAGCGTCCCCGAGCAGGCCGAGGACGCCGTCGGGCTCCTCGACCACGTCGGAGCGGATCGCGCCCACCTGGTGGGGCACTCCTTCGGTGGCGCCATCGCCTTGGAGCTCGCGGCCCAGCACCCCACCAGGGTGGCGTCGCTCGTGCTCCTCGAACCGATGTTTCTCACCACGCCCGCCGGCGAGGCCTTCGCACGCGTAATGGCGCCCCTCATCGAACGCTACCAAGCCGGCGACGCCGAGGGTGCCGTCCACGGCTTCCTGGCACTGGTCGGTGACCGCAACTGGCACGCCATCATCGAACAGACCGTACCGGGCGGGATCGCGCAGGCCGTAAAGGACGCCGCGACCTTCTTCGAGACCGAGGTGCCTGGAGCCCCGAGCTGGACCTTCGGGCCGGAGCAGGCGGCGGCCATCACCTGCCCCGTGCTGTCCGTCCTCGGCAGCCGCAGCAGCCCCCTGTTCGTCGAGGGCCGCCAAATGCTTCACGCCTGGTTCCCGGCCTGCCAGGACGCCGACATCCTCGGCGCAACCCACCTACTCCAGATGCAGGCGCCGAAGTCGGTGGCGGCAGCGATCGCTGCCTTCCTGTAACGGGGCCGTGGGCACATCGCCATGAATGACTACCGCATCCTGATCGTAGGGGCTGGCCTGGCCGGTCTGTCCCTGGCCAGAGCTCTTCGCCAGGCCGGGCTCGCCCCGCAAGTGATCGAACGAGAACCCGGCTGGGGTGTTGCCGGGACCGGCATGTATCTGCCTGCCAACGGCGTCCGTGCCCTGCGGACCCTGGGCCTGGAGGGCGCTGTGGCCGCCCGTGGGACCCGGATCCCCCGTCAGCGCCTCCTCGACCACCGCGGGCACCTGCTCGCCGACATCGACCTGCATCAGCTGTGGGGGAGCGTCGGTCCCTGCCTGGCCCTGCCCCGGACCGAGCTGCACCAGATCCTCCGCGAGGGCGTGCCGGTGCAGTTGGGCCGCACCATCCGATCGCTGGAGAACCTCGACGGGCCCATCCAGGTCAGCTTCGACGACGGCAGCGGTGGCGACTACGACCTGGTCGTCGGCGCCGACGGGCTGCGCTCCACGGTCCGGCGGCTGGCCGTCGACCGACGGCCGCCGCTCCCGGTCGGCCAGCACAGCTGGCGGTTCCTGGCCGCCTGCCCGCCCGGGGTCATCACCTGGACGGTCATGCTCGGCCGGGGCACCTCCTTCCTGACCGTACCGGTCGGCCAGGGGTTGGTCTACTGCTACGCCGACGTGACTGCTGACACGACCCGCAGCGGTAAGTGGGACGGCGACCCGGTCGGGCAGTTGCGAGAGCGGTTCGCCGGCTTCGCCGCCCCGGTCCCCGAGCTGCTGAGGCAACTTGACGACCCGAACCTGGTGCACGTCGCCCCGATCGAGCAGGTCGCCACCGCAGGCTGGGGCCGCGGCGCGGTGGTGCTGGTCGGCGACGCCGCCCACGGCATGTCCCCCAACATGGCCCAGGGCGCCGCCCTGGCCTTCGAGGACGCCCTGGTGCTGGCCGCCTGCCTGCGCGACGCCGCCACGGTCACCGACGCGGTGGCCGCCTTCGTCGCCCGGCGGAGCCGGCGCACGGGCTGGGTCCGCACCCAGACCCACCGCCGCGACCGGACCCGCAACCTCCCACCAGTTCTTCGCGACCTCACCCTGCGAGCCTTCGGACGACGGATCTTCCGGTCTAACTACCGGCCCCTGCTAGATCCGATCTAGGCACCTGAGGAGTCGAGCACGCGGTCCAGGGACAGGCTCGTGCGCAGTATCCGAGTTGATCTGAGCCCGTCGCTGCGTTGGACTTCGAACTGAAGACGCCACTGGCACTAAAGGACTGACATTGCCAGATCGGCTCATCGGAGCTTCTCTTGCTTGATAGGCATTGACCAGCGTGTTTGGCGCGCCGCGAGGGATTCGAACCCCCAACCGCCAGATCCGTAGTCTGGTGACGCTCAGGTAGTGTCCCGGATCAGGAGGACCGGCCCGGGTTGTAGGGGTGAAGACCTCATCCAACCTGGAGCTGACCCGGTGGCGCAGTCGGGCAAGCCTCGAAGTCGAGAACGGACTCACCTCATCACGTCGGCACGCGCACGTCCCCGGTGACCCGTCCAGTTCCAGGCGCCACCGCCTAGGACGACGGGAGCAGGCTCGCGATCCTGGCCACCGCGGGCGGCAGGTTCCGCAAAGCTCCTCGACGACTTGTGACCCCAAAGGCTGACTCCCTGCCGCCCGATCCTCTCCCTTCGTCTCCGAGGCCACCAGCTGCACAATGAGCCCTCCCACCAGGGAAAACACCCCACCCCTGGGCGCGGGATCGAGGTATGGCCCCACCCCCACCCCCACCCCCACCGCCGCCGACGGCAGGGCAGACCGGCCGCCGCCGGCCACCACACCACCCGTCCAGGAGCAGCAATGGCCACCCACCCCCGACCCTGGCGACCACCCGCACGCCCAGCCCCCCGCCTCCCCCACGGCACCCCTGGACCTCGCCGCCGGCTCGTTCACCAGCGCGCTGGCCACATTGCCCGAGGTGCTCACCGCCCGCGAGGCCGCGGCCATCCTGCGAGTCGGGCGCAACCAGCTCTACCAGGCGGTCGAGCGCGGCGAACTGGGTGCGGTCCGAATCGGCCGCAGCATCCGCATCCCCAAACAGGCACTGTTGGACCTGCTGGCCGCCGCGAGTCCCCCAGCTGCCAGCGGCGATGAGTAGTCGCGGCAGCCTGCAACGCAAGTGCGTCAAGGGCCACCCCAAGCTAGCCGGCAAGTGCTCGGGCCGGTGCATCCGCTACTACCCCAGGCTGGAACTGCCCCGCGGCCCCGACGGCAGCCGCCGGTTCGAGGCCCTGGGCGGCTACCCCACCCGCAGCCAAGCCGAGGCCGCCCTGGCCGACGCACTCGCCCGCCGCAGCCATGGGCTCACGCTCGACCCGGCCAAGCTCACCGTCGACCAGTACCTGGACCGTTGGCTGGCCCATGTCCGCACCAGCCTGCGCGCGCGGACCGTAGCCAGGTACGCCGCGCTGCTCGGCGACTACGTCCGACCCGACATCGGCGCCCGGCCGCTCAAGCAGCTCACCGCGCTGGAGGTGCAGGTCGTCTACGACCGGCTGGCCGTCGGCGGGCGCCGGGACGGCAAACCAGGCGGGCTCGCCCCCCAGCACATCCTGGCCGTGCACCGCTGCCTGCACCGCGCCCTGGCCCAGGCGGTCACCTGGCGGCTGCTCGCCCGCAACGTCGCCATCGATGCCACCCCACCGCCACGGCCGCACCGCAAGGTGGTGGCGCTGGCGCCCGAGCAGGTCGCATTACTGTTGGACGCCGCCGACCGCGCACCCAGCCCCTGGCTTGGCTCCTGGACGGTGCTGGCCGCGGCGACCGGCGCCCGCAACGGCGAGTTGTGCGGCCTGGAATGGGTCGACCTGGACCTGGACGCCGGCACCGTCCGGTTCCACCAGGCCCTCACCATCATCGACCCGGCCGTCCTTCCCGACGCCGACCCCAGCGCGAGTGGCCGGCGCAAGGAACTGGCGGTCGGGCCGGTCAAGTCCGCTGCCAGCAGCGCCATCCTTACCCTGCCACCCTTCGCGGTCCAGGCGCTGCGCCGTCACCGCCGCCAGCAGGCCCGCTTGCGTCTTGCCTGCGGGCAGCCCCAAACGGTTTCGCTTCGACGGGTCGAACCCGGCCGGCCGGCCCAGCCGGTCGAGTTGGACCTGGTGTTCCGCACCGAGCGGGGCACGCCGGTCAACCCCAACCACGCCAGCCGGACCTTCGCCCGCCTGGCCGCCAGCGTCGGGCTGGCTGCCCATCCCCACATGCTGCGGCATGCGCTGGCCTCGGCGATGGCGGCCAACAAGGAACCGGCCAGCATCATCGCCGCCCAGCTACGCCACGCCGACGGCGGCGCGCTCGCCCAGCGGGTCTACATCCACCAGCTCCCCCAGACCGCCCCTCGGGTGGCGGAGCTGATCGAGGGCGTGTTCGGCCCGACGGCGCGGGGCGCCCAGGTGACGCCGACGGTGTCGGCGGGGCGTCGGGTGGAGGGAAACTGGAGGGAACCCGGAGCGTCGAACCCGGCCTGATAGGATGGCCAGCGGCCGCGTTTCAGCAGCTCAGCGCTAGTGTGGCAGGGACAGGATTCGAACCTGTGTAGGCAATGCCGGCGATTTTACAGACCGCTCCCTTTGGCCGCTCGGGCACCCTGCCGGACCGAGGGCGGATGATACCGGCCCCCATAGCCGACTAACAACCACGAACCTGTCACGCTTCCAGCTCGAACCAGACCACGTGGCCGGGTCTGTCCGGTGTTGCCGAGGAGTCCCAGTCGAGGGCCAGGGCGTCGAAGAGCTCGAGGCTGCGGCCGGCGACCGAGGCTGGGCGGGCGCCGCCCCGGTCGAGCGGGAGCGGGGACCCGCTGTCGTGGACCTCGACGTGGAGGAGGTCGGGGCGGAAGGCGATGGTTACCTGGAAGGTGCGGATGGTCTCGCAGGCCTCGCTGTGCAGCAGCGGGTTGGTGATTGCCTCGTCCACCAGCAGCCGGGCCGCCTCGTAGAGCTCGGTGTCGCGCAGCAGGGTGGCGGCCACGAACCGCCGTGCGTCCGCGACGTCCTCGAAGCCGCCGGTGAACTGACGCGAGAACCCCACACTTCCTCCAATTGGTGACCGGGAGGATCGAATACCCGGAATCGTCCACCGCCAACCGCCCTGCGTGGCCGGCCCCGCCCCTTGGGCGCCCGGGTCTGCTAGCGTCCTGCGGGGGCAGAGGAAGGAGGACTGCCGTGGCCGACTCCTCGTTCGACGTCGTCGCCAAGGTCGACCGCCAGGAGGTCGACAACGCCGTCAACCAGGCACGGAAGGAACTGTCGCAGCGCTTCGACTTCAAGAACACCGGGACCTCGCTGGCCTGGTCGGGCGAGCAGGTGGTGATCCTGTCCAAGACCGACCAGCGGGCCCTGGCCGCCCTCGACGTGTTCAAGGACAAGCTGGTGAAGCGGTCGGTCTCGCTCAAGGCGCTGACCTCGTCGGAGCCGCGGCCGGCCGGCGGCGGCAACTACCGGGTGGAGTGCTCGTTCCTCCAGGGCATCCCCGAGGACAAGGCCAGGGCGCTGGCCAAGACCCTGCGGCAGTCCGGCCTCAAGATCCAGGCCCAGGTCCAGGGCGACCAGCTCCGGGTCACGGGCAAGAGCAAGAACGACCTCCAGCAGGCGATCGCCCTGCTCAAGGAGCGCGACGAGGGCCTGCCGCTGCGCTTCACGAACTACCGCTGAAGAACATCTGGGGGGGTGTCGATTCCGGGCGGGGCCGCTCGTCGGTTGCATAGAGGGCGGCGACCCGCGCCGCCCCGATCCCACGGGAGGGGAGCATGCGCTACGCGCTGCTGATCTACGCCAGCGAGCAGGACTGGGCCAGCCAGAGCGAGGAGCAGGCCCAGCAGCAGTTCCAGGACTACATGGCCTTCACCAAGGACATCGTCGACCGCGGCATCATGCGGTCCGGCGAGGCCCTGCAGCCGACCGCCACCGCCACCACCGTGCGGGTGCGCGACGGCGAGACCCTCAGCACCGACGGGCCGTTCGCCGAGACCAAGGAGCAGCTCGGCGGCTTCTACGTCGTCGAGGCAAAGGACCTGGACGAGGCGATCGAGATCGCGGCCCGGATCCCCGACGTCCGCGGCGGGTCGATCGAGGTCCGGCCGATCATGGACACGGGCATGCCGTCCTGAGGGACCAAGCAGGCGGCCCGGGGGCTCAAGCCGAGGCCCCCGGGCGTTCAGGGGGTGAAGGTGGCCACCGATACCCGTGCGCTGGTCGAGCGGGTGTTCCGGGAGGAGTCCGGACACGCCGTGGCCACCCTCATCCGCGTCCTCGGCGACTTCGATCTCGCCGAGGAGGCGGTCCAGGAGGCGTTCCTGGTCGCCGTCCAACGCTGGCCGACCGCGGGCGTCCCCGACCGGCCCGGGGCCTGGATCGTCACTACCGCCCGCAACAAGGCCATCGACCGGCTCCGCCGCGAGCGCGGGCTGGCCGAGCGCCGGGCCACCCTGGCCCTGCTCGAGGCGGCCCGCGGCCAGGACACCGAGATGCACACCATCGCCGACGACCGGCTGCGGCTGATCTTCACCTGCTGCCATCCGGCCCTGTCGCTCGAGGCCAGGGTCGCCCTCACCCTCCGGACCCTCGGGGGGCTGTCGACGCCCGAGATCGCCCGGGCCTTCATGGTCCCGGAGGCGACCATGGCCCAGCGGCTGGTCCGGGCCAAGCGCAAGATCCGCGACGCCGCAATCCCCTACCGGGTCCCGCCCGACCACCTGCTGCCGGAGCGGCTCGGCTCGGTGCTGGCCGTCCTCTACCTGATCTTCAACGAGGGCTATGCCGCCAGCGCCGGGGACGCCCTGGTCAGGCGGGAGCTGTGCGCCGAGGCGGTGCGCCTCGGCCGGGTCCTGGCCGAGCTGATGCCTGACGAGGGCGAGGCGCTGGGGCTGCTCGCCCTGCTGCTGCTGCACGACGCCCGCCGGGAGGGGCGGGTCGGCCCCGGCGGGGAGCTGGTCCTGCTCGAGGACCAGGACCGGTCGCGCTGGGACCGGGCCAAGATCCACGAGGGCATCGAGCTGCTCGACCAGGCGATCCGCCGCGGCCCCCCCGGCCCCTACCGGCTCCAGGCCTGCATCGCCGCCCTGCACGCGGTCGCGCCCACGGCCGCGGCCACCGACTGGCGGCGCATCGCCGTGCTGTACGACCAGCTCATGGCGGCCGCCGGCTCACCCGTGGTGGCCCTCAACCGGGCGGTGGCGGTGGCCATGGTCGACGACCCGGCGGCGGGCCTGGAGCTGATGGACGCGCTGGCCGGCGCCCTCGACGGCTACCACCTGTTCCACGCCGCCCGGGCCGACCTGCTGCGCCGCGTTGGCCGGGGCGCGGAGGCGGCCGCCGCCTACCGCCGCGCCCTCGAACTGACCGCCAACCCGGTCGAGCAGGCCTTCCTGTCCCGCCGCCTGGCCGAGGTCGACCCGGCGTGAGCGGCCGGAGGATCAGCCGTCGTAGGCCATGTGCTCCAGCCGCTCGACCCGCTCGGCGGTGCTCGGGTGGGTCGAGAACAGGTTGGCCACGCCGGCCCCGCCCTTGAACGGGTTGGAGATGAACAGGTGGGCGGTCGAGGGGTTGGTGGTCGCCGGCGGGGTGCCGCGCGAGTAGGCCTCGATCTTGCGCAGGGCGCTGGCCAGGGCGCGCGGGTCGTGGGTGAGCCGGGCCCCGGTGGCGTCGGCGCCGAACTCGCGGCTGCGCGAGATGGCCATCTGGATCAGCATGGCCGCGATCGGGGCCAGGATGACCATCAGCAGCGCGGCGATCGGGTTGCCGCCCTCGTCGTCGTCACCGCCCATCGGGACGAAGATGGCCAGGTGGGCCACCCAGGTGACCACGGCGCCGATGGTGGCGGCCACCGACGAGATCAGGATGTCGCGGTTCTGCACGTGTGACAGCTCGTGGGCGAGCACGCCCTCCAGCTCGCGGCGGTCGAGGATGGGCAGGATGCCCTGGGTGACCGCGACCGCGGCGTTCTGCGGGTTGCGGCCGGTGGCGAAGGCGTTCGGCTGCGGGCTTGGCGAGACGTACAGGCGCGGCATGGGGATGCCGGCCTTGTCGGCCAGGCCCTTGACGATCTGGTGCAGCTCGGGGAACTGGGCCTCGGTCACCGGCACCGCCCTGGCGGCCCGGATGGCGATCTTGTCGGAGAAGAAGTAGGCGATGCCGTTCATCACGATGGCCACGATCAGCATGATCGTGATCCAGTTGCCGCCGAGGAACGAGCCGATGGCGAGCAGCAGCCCGCTCAACCCGGCCAGCAGCAGCGTCGTCTTCAGATAGTTCCTGCCGGTCATTGTTGCTCCTGTTGCCTGCAACGCCCGTCCACGGCCGGGGCGAACCGGTCGGGTCGAAGTCTCGCCGCCAAAGGACGTGGCCCGAGCCCCGGCCGCGCAGGCTGCGGCGTGCTGACGGAGCGTCGGTGGGCTACTCCCCTCGACCTGACATCACCTAGTGTACGTGCCGGGATTCAAGGCCGTGTAAGCACGCGGGTGCGACCCCGCCGGACTCCACCCCGAGGACGACGCCAACATCGGTCTGGGGGCCGACGGCGCCGCCCGGGGGCGCTGATATGGTGCCCGCCAAGGGGGGATGGCCAGGAGGAGGAAGGCGGAAAGGTGCTCGAGCTGCAGGGGCTGAGCCGCCGCTACGGCGACCTCGTCGCCCTCGACGACCTGTCGTTCACCGTCCGGGAAGGCCAGATGTTCGGGTTCGTCGGACCGAACGGCGCCGGGAAGACCACCGCGATGCGGATCGTGCTCGGGGTGCTGGAGCCCGACCGGGGCGAGGTCCGCTGGCGGGGCCGGCCGGTCGACGCCGAGACCCGCCGTCGCTTCGGCTACATGCCCGAGGA
>JASLBL010000017.1 GCA_030146615.1 Actinomycetes bacterium | reverse complement strand
CGCCGAGCCGCGGGTCGCCAACCCGGGCCCGGTCATGTGGATGCGGGACATGAGCTTCAGCAGGCGCCACACCCCGGCCGAGCTGGTCATGGTCCCCGACCTGAACGACCCGTCGCCGCAGCTGGCGCCGGTGCCGGTGTTCGTCCCCAACGGCGCCCAGGACGCGCCCGAGGCCTCGGAGGTCCCGGTCGAGGCCGCTCTCAGGCTGCTGCTGGCGGGACCGCGGGGCCGCTACGGCTATCTCGACTCGGCGATCCCGCCCGGGACCGGGCTGCGGGGCCTCCGGTACGCCGAGGACCTGGCCACCGTCAACCTCACGCGCAGGTTCGCCGATCCCAGCGGCTCGGGGCAGCTCCGGGTCGCCCAGGTTGTCTGGACGGTGAACCGCCTGCTCCCGAACGCGGCGGTGCGGATCCTGGTCGAGGGCCGCCCGCTCAGGGCCGTGGGCGTCGACCAGTTCTCGGCCGCCCGGCATTGGCGGCAGCGGGACGAGCCGCTGGCCGGGATGTGGCCACAGCGCTCCCAGGACCGCGAGGGCAGCTCGGTCCTGTTCGTGCGCCGCGGCGAGATCTACAGGATCGTCCCGGAGCCCGGCCAGTCGGCACGGCCGTTCGGACTGGACGCCCCCAGCCCCAAGTCGGCCCCGACCTGGTCCCCGGACGGCCGCTGGATGGCCTTCCTGGCCGGCAGCGGCGCCAACCAGACCCTGTGGCTGGTCGACCCCGACGGCGAGGCCTTCCCGGCCGAGGAGCTGTCGGGCCGCCTGTCGGCCCCCACCTGGAGCCCCGACTCCAAGCGGGTCATCGTCGTGAGCCGGGACGAGGCCGGGACCCGCCTGGTCGAGGTCGCCCGGAGCAACATGGTCGTCAGTCCCCTGCAGCTCGCCCCGCTGCCCTCCGGGCTCGAGCTGGCCAGCATCGCCGTCAGCCCCGACGGGACCTCGGTGGTCGCCGTCGCCGACCGCCCCGGCCGCCGGGTCGAGGAGGCCGAGCTCGTCCCTGGCGGCCAGCTGTTCCTCGGCCGGTTCGGTCCCGACGGCATCACCAGCTGGTCCCGGCGCCAGCTCACCCCCGGCCTCGGCCGCGCCTTCAGCCCCATCTGGATCGACCCGGTCACCATCGCCTTCGTCGCCGAGACCGACAACAAGGACGACCTGGGCAAGCTCTGGACCGTCAAGTCCGACGGCTGGGACCCCACCGCCGTCCTCGACGACACCGAGGTCGCCCTCGGCGACCTCGGCAACCGCCTGTCCGTGGACCCCGCCGGCCGCTCGTTCGTGGTCTCCGCCCGCTCCACCAACGGCGCCTCCCTCTGGATGGTCAACCGCCAGCACAAGTCGGTCACCAACCTCACCTTCCCCACCCCCAACTCCTACGACAGCGACCCCAGCTTCGCCAGCCGCTGAGGGGGTGTGGACAGGTCGGAGCGGTGGTCCGGGGGGCGCGGCTAGGCTCCGGGCATGTTCGTCGTCGATGCGCTGAAGGGGTTGCTGCGGCCCGCCAGGTGCCTGGCCTGTGGGGTGCCGGAGGGGTGGCCGTGCTGCGGCGGCTGCCTGCCGTCCGAACCGAGGGCCGCCGGACCGTGGGCCCTGGCCGCCGACCCAGACGTGCCGCTCTGGACGCTCGGCCCGTACCGTGACGCCCTCCGCACCGCGGTGCTGGCCGGCAAGCTCGACGGCCAGCCGGCCGCCCTGAGCGAGCTCGGCCGCCGTCTCGGCACCGCCCTGGCCGTCGCCGGCGCCGGGGCCGACCTGGTCACCCACATCGCCGCCGCCCGGATCGCCGGCCCGCCCCGCGACCACGCCGAGCAGATCGCCAGAGGGGTCGCCGCCGCCCTCGACCTCCCCGTGGCCGACCTGCTCGTCCCGGCGGGCGGCCGCGACCTCGGCCGTGCCCGCCGCGCCAACCGGTCCAGCCCGCCGCCCCGTCCACCTCCGAGAGCCCGCCACCGCCTCGCCGGCGGGCGGGTCCTGCTGGTCGACGACCTCGCCACCACCGGCGGCACCCTCGCCGCCGCGGCCGCCACCCTTCGCGCCGCCGGTGCCCGCCAGGTCGAGGCCGCCGTCCTCGCCGCCTCCGCCTCCGCGCTCGCCGGATCGTCCGTCGCCGTCTCCTCCCCGGACCGGCGATCCGGCCCGACCCCGCTCAGCCCGCCTCACCGGCCCGGACCCGGCCCCCCTGACCGGATCTGCCCTGCTCACGGAGGTCGCATTGTGTGGTTGTGACCCGTTTTCGTGTGTAGAATCCGGCCAATACGACCAGCGGGCGATGAAGGAGGATGGCCCGCGTGCCGATTGCTCTGGCAGACAGGGCTATGTGACTCGTTCGGGTTGCAAAGCTCGATGGGGGGGTATGGCCGGTTCGCGATCGTGTCCGGCTACCAGACTGGGAGTTGCCCATGCAGGTGACGGTGAAGGGGAAGAACACCACCGTGCCCGAGAAGGTCCGCGCGCGGGTGGAGCACAAGCTGGCCAAGCTCCGGCGGTTCGACGACCGCATCCTCGCCATGGACGTCGAGTTCTCGGAGGAGCGGAACCCTCGGGTGGCCGACCCGCACCGCGTCGAGGTCACCCTCACCACCAGGTCCGGTCTCGTCCGAGCCCACGCCAACGCCACCGACCCGGGCGCCGCCGTCGACCAGGTCGTCGATCGTCTCGAGCGCCAGGTGAAGAAGCTCAAGGGCCGCCGGGTCGACCGCACCCAGCACGCCGAGGGGGTCAAGGCCATCCCGCCGCTGCCCGCCGACGAGCTCGGGGACGTCCCCGGGTCCCGTTCCGCCGGGCAGGACCAGGCCGGCCCTGTGGACGACGACAAGACTGACCAGGCCCAGGTCGTGTACCGTCGCCCTGACGGCGGCTCCGGGCCCGGTGAGCAGGAACCGTGAGCAGCCAGCAACGAGCCAGGGGGGTCCGGGGGCTCATGCCGCAGCCGGCCGCCCCCGGCGGGATCAGGGAGTGAGAGGGGAGAGCGTGGCCGACGACCGGCAGGCGCGACCGCGGGGCGCAGGTGACGCCATCCGCGTGCTGATCGTGGACGACCACGCGTTGTTCCGCCGTGGGCTCGAGATGGTGCTCGAGCAGGAGGACGACGTCGAGGTCGTGGGGGAGGCGGGCGACGGCGCCGAGGCCATCGAGAAGGCCCAGGAGCTCATGCCCGACGTGGTGCTGATGGACGTCCGCATGCCGCGGCGCAGCGGCATCGAGGCGACCCAGACCATCAAGGACCTCATCCCCCACGCCAAGATCCTGATGCTGACCATCTCGGACGAGGAAGCCGACCTGTACGACGCCATCAAGGCCGGCGCCAACGGCTACCTCCTCAAGGAGATCTCGATCGAGGAGGTCGCCAACGCGATCCGCTCGGTCGCCCAGGGCCAGTCGCTGATCTCGCCGTCCATGGCCTCCAAGCTCCTCAACGAGTTCGCCACCATGGTCAAGCGGGCCGACGAGAAGCAGCAGGTCCCCACCCCGCGACTCACCGAGCGCGAGATGGAGGTCCTCAAGCTCGTCGCCAAGGGCCACAACAACCGCGACATCGCCAAAGAGCTCTACATCTCCGAGAACACCGTCAAGAACCACATCCGCAACATCCTCGAGAAGCTGCACCTGCACTCGAGGATGGAGGCGGTGGTGTACGCGGTCCGCGAGAAGCTGCTGGAGATCAAGTAGCGGCCGCGGATGGCCACCGTTCTGGCACTTGACGTCGGCGGGACCAAGCTGGCCGCCGCGGTGGTCGACGACACCGGCCGCATCCTCGGTCGCGGCCGGGTGCCGTCACCGACCGGTACCGACCCCGAGGCCCTCTACGAGGCGCTACTGGCCTGCGCGGCCGCCGCCCTCCGGGGCGCCGACGTCATCCCCGGCGACCTCGACGGCGTCGGCGTGGCCGCCGCCGGTCCCATGGTCTGGCCCTCGGGCGAGGTCTCCCCGCTCAACATGCCAGCCTGGCGCGGCTTCCCCCTTCGCAAGCGCCTGGCCGAGGAGTTCGCCAGCGACCGCGTGCTCATCCACAACGACGCGGTCGGGCTGACTGTCGGCGAGCACTGGAAGGGCGCGGGAACCGGCACCTCCAACCTGCTCGGCATCACCGTCTCCACCGGGGTCGGCGGCGGGCTGATCCTCGACGGCCGCCTGTATCACGGCTTCACCGGCAACGCCGGCCATGTCGGCCACGTCGTCGTCGAGCTGGACGGCCCGGTCTGCGCCTGCGGCGGGCGCGGCTGCCTGGAGGCGATCGCGTCAGGGCCCAACGCCGTGCGCCACGCCCTCGACGACGGCTGGCGGCCCAAGCCCGGGGTCGTCGCCGACGGGGTCGCTCTGGCCGCGGCGGCCGCCAGCGGCGACGAGATCGCCCTCCGCAACGTGGCCAGGGCCGGACGGGCGGTGGGGACGGCCATCGCCTCCTGCGCCAACCTGCTCGACCTCGAGGTGGCGGCCATCGTCGGCGGCTTCTCCCAGTCCGGCCCGGCCTTCTGGGAGCCGCTCCAGAAGGCGTTCGCCACCCACGCCGGGTTCTCGTTCGCCGCCGCCTGCCGGGTCGTCCCCGGCCAGCTGCGCGACACCGCCGGCCTGCTCGGGGCGGCCGCCTTCGTGCTTGTCCCCGATCGCTACGGCTGGGACCCCGACCCGGCCAGCGGTCACTAGAATGGGACTTTGTTCGAACTGAACTCCGGCGGGTGATGGTCGGCCCACCGGTCTGAGGAGGAATTCGACCCGTGGTGCTGTCCAAGGTCCTGAGCTTCGGCGAGGGCAAGGAGTTCCGTCGCTGTCAGGCGATGGTGCCCGAGATCAACGCGTTCGAACCCGCCATGCAGGCGCGCTCCGACGCCGAGCTGCGCCAGCTCACCGACATCTTCCGCAAGCGGCTGGCCGACGGCCAGTCCCTCGACGACCTGCTGCCCGAGGCGTTCGCGGCGGTCCGCGAGGCCAGCGTCCGCGCCCTCGGCAAGCGTCACTTCGACGTCCAGCTGGTCGGCGGGGTGGCCCTGCACGGTGGCCACATCGCCGAGATGAAGACCGGTGAGGGCAAGACGCTGACCTCGACCCTGCCCGCCTACCTCAACGCCCTCACCGGCGAGGGCGTGCACATCGTCACCGTCAACGACTACCTGGCCAAGCGCGACGCCGAGTGGATGGGCGTCATCCATCGCTTCCTCGGCCTGAACGTCGGCGTGATCCTGGCCACCATGCAGCCGCACGAGCGCCGCCCGGCCTACGACGCCGACATCACCCACGGCACCAACAACGAGTTCGGCTTCGATTACCTGCGCGACAACATGGCCGTGTTCACCGAGGACCTGGTCCAGCGCGGCCACGCCTACGCCATCGTTGACGAGGTCGACTCGATCCTGGTCGACGAGGCCCGCACGCCACTGATCATCTCCGGGGCCACCGAGCAGGGCCACCGCTGGTACCAGCAGTTCGCCCGCCTGGCCCCGAGGCTCCAGCGCGACGTCCACTACGAGGTGGACGAGGGCAAGCACACCGTGGCCATCAACGAGGCCGGGATCGCCAAGGTGGAGGAGCTGCTCCAGATCGAGAACCTCTACGACGCGATCAACACCCCCCTGGTCCACCACCTGCAGAACGCCATCCGGGCCAAGGAGCTCTACAAGCGCGACGACGAGTACATCGTGCGCGACGGCGAGGTCCTGATCGTCGACGAGTTCACCGGTCGGGTGCTGGAGGGCCGGCGCTACTCCGAGGGACTGCACCAGGCCATCGAGGCCAAGGAGTCGGTCCCGATCAAGGAGGAGAACCAGACCTACGCCACCATCACCCTGCAGAACTACTTCCGGATGTACGACAAGATCTCGGGGATGACGGGCACGGCCAAGACCGAGGCGGCCGAGTTCAACCACATCTACAAGCTGGGCGTGGTCGAGGTCCCGACCAACAAGCCGATGATCCGCGAGGACCATGGCGACGTGATCTACAAGACCGAGCAGGCCAAGTTCGAGGCCCTGGTCGACGAGATCGCCGAGCGGCACGAGCGCGGCCAGCCGATGCTGGTCGGCACCGTGTCGATCGAGAAGTCGGAGCGGGTCAACCGCCTGCTCGAGAAGCGGGGGATCAAGGCCGAGATCCTCAACGCCAAGCACCACGAGCGCGAGGCCCACATCATCGCCCAGGCCGGCCGGCTCGGCGCCGTCACCGTGGCCACCAACATGGCCGGCCGTGGGGTCGACATCATGCTCGGCGGCAACGTGGAGTACCTGGCCGAGGAGTCGTTGCGGGCCAAGGGCCTGGACCCCCTGGAGACCCCGCCGGCGGAGTGGAACGCCGCCCGGCAGGCCGCCATCGAGGAGAAGACCCGCCAGGTCGCCGACGAGCACCGGCAGGTCGTCGAGCGGGGCGGGCTGGCCGTGCTCGGCACCGAGCGCCACGAGTCCCGCCGGATCGACAACCAGCTCCGCGGCCGCTCCGGCCGCCAGGGCGACCCTGGCGAGTCGCGCTTCTACCTGTCCCTCGAGGACGACCTGATGCGCATGTTCGCCACCAAGACCGTCGGCAACCTGATGGAGCGGCTGTCGTTGCCCGACGACGTGCCCATCACCCACCGGCTGGTGACCCGGGCGATCGCCAACGCTCAGCGCCAGGTCGAGTCGCAGAACTTCGAGCGCCGCAAGAACGTCCTCAAGTACGACGAGGTCATGAACAAGCAGCGCCAGGTCATCTACGAGACCCGCCGCCGCGTCCTGGAAGGCGGCGACGAGCTCCGCGACCAGACCCTCGTCTTCCTCGGCGACGTGGTCGCCAGCCTGGTCGCCGAGTACTGCCCCGAGGGCGTCTACCCCGAGGAGTGGGACCTCGACGGCCTGTTCAAGGCGATGGGCCAGCTCTACCCGACCCAGATCCAGCCCGAGACCCTCGACCTGGACGCCCTCGACCACGCCGAGTTCGAGAACATGCTCCTCGACGACGCCGAACGCGCCTACAAGGAACGCGAGGCCGAGTTCGGCGCCGACCTCCTCCACGCCCTGGAGCGCCGGGTGCTCCTGACCGTCCTCGACCGCCACTGGCGCGAGCACCTCTACGAGATGGACTACCTCCAGGAGGGCATCGGCCTGCGCGCCATCGGCCAGCGCGACCCCCTGGTCGAGTACCAGCGCGAGGGCTTCGACATGTTCGTCGCCATGCAGGACTCGATCAAGCGCGAGGCCGTCGCCTACGTCTTCAACGCCTCCATCCAGGTCGCCGAAGAGCAGGAAGAGCGCCGCCCGGCGCCAGCCCCCCAGCTCACGTCCGCCGCCACCGAAGCCGAAGCCCAAACCGCAGCCGCCACCGGTTCGCAGCGCCCAGCCGGCAAGAAGGTCGGCCGCAACCAACCCTGCCCCTGCGGCTCAGGCAAGAAGTACAAGCTCTGCCACGGCGCCGCGGTTCCCCGAGTCTAGGCCCGATCGTCCACAACCCCGGGGCCTGCTCGAAGCCCCAGGGGCCGATCGTCAGGACCCTGGAGCTTCGACCTCGCCCTCGAGAACAGGCGCATCGCTCGGTCCACTCGGATCTGGACGCGGGAACCGGACGCGGTAGCCCGGCCGCGATGGCCCGGCCGCGATGGCCCGGCCG
>JASLBL010000583.1 GCA_030146615.1 Actinomycetes bacterium | reverse complement strand
CCGCCCCCGTCCCCACCATCGGCACCAGCGCCAGCACCCTGCGCTCGACCCGGGCCGGCGTCGACCAGGCCGCCGCCGGGAGCGAGTGCCAGCCCGGCGCCGGCGGGACGACGGTCGCCGTCGCCACCGCCCGGGAGCTCCAGCGGGCCCTCGACAAGGCCGCCAAGGGCCAGCGGATCCGACTGGCCGACGGCGTCTACCAGGGCGAGTTCGTCGTGCGGGGCTCGGGCACGGCCAGCCAGCGGATCGCCCTGTGCGGGTCACGCCGGGCGGTGCTTCGGGGCGACACCGTCAAGGAGGGCTACGTCCTTTACCTGGACGGCGCCGACCACTGGACGATCAGCGGGTTCAGCGTCACCAACGGCGAGAAGGGCGTCATGGCCGACCGGGCCACCCACAACGTCGTCCAGGACCTGGCCGTCCACCACATCGGCCACGAGGGCATCCACCTGCGCACCTTCTCCAGCGACAACCTCGTCCGGGACAACCTGGTCCACCACACCGGCCTGCGCAAGGCCAAGTACGGCGAGGGCGTGTATGTCGGCAGCGCCCACAGCAACTGGTGCGAGCACAGCGGCTGCAAGCCCGACCGCAGCGACCGCAACAGGATCCTCGGCAACCAGATCGGCCCCAACGTCACCGCCGAGGGCGTCGACCTCAAGGAGGGGACCAGTTCCGGGCTGGTCAGCGGCAACACCTTCCTCGGGCGGCACCTGACCGGGGCCGACTCCTGGGTCGACATCAAGGGCAACGCCTGGAAGGTCCAGGCCAACCGGGGGAGCCTGAGCCCCGAGGACGGCTTCCAGGTGCACGTCGAGGCGCCCGGCTGGGGCCGGGCCAACCACATCGCCGGGAACACCGGCGACCTCGGCCCCGGCGGCGAGTACGGCGTCCGGGTCGACAACGACGCCAGCGGCACGGTCGTCGGCTGCGACAACCGGATCGGCGGGGCCGGCAAGGGGCTGTCCAACATCCCCTGCCGCTAGCAGGCTATCCACCACACCACCACCCACGGCAGGAGGGACGCGAAGCATGCAGGTTGCGGTCATCGGAGCGGGGCACGTCGGGCTGGTCACGGCGGCGTGCCTGGCCCGCATCGGCCACGACGTGGTCGCCAACGACGACGACCTGGCCAAGCTGGAGCAGCTGCGGGCCGGGCGGCCGTGGTTCCACGAGCCCGGGCTGCCCGAGCTGCTGGCCGAGACGATCGCCGCCGGCCGGCTGCGGTTCAGCGCCGACAAGGGCGAGGCCGTCCGCAACGGCGAGGTGATCTTCATCTGCGTCGGCACGCCCAGCCGGGCCGACGGCAGCCCCAACCTGCAGTACCTGGAGGCGGTGGCCCGTGAGGTGGCCAAGGCTCTGCCGGCCGGGTCGTTCCGGCTGGTCTGCGAGAAGTCGACCGTGCCGGTGCAGACCGGCGACCGGGTCGCCCAGGTCATCGCCCGCGAGGGCCCGCCCCAGGCGGCCTACGAGGTCGCCTCCAACCCCGAGTTCCTGCGCGAGGGCTCGGCCGTCCACGACACCCTCAACCCGGACCGGATCGTGGTCGGGACCGAGTCCGAGCGGGGAGCGGCCCTGCTGGCCGAGCTGTACCGGCCGATCGTCGAGGCGACCGGCTGCGAGCTGCTGGCCACCGACCGAGCCACCGCCGAGCTCATCAAGCACGCCTCCAACGCCTTCCTGGCCACCAAGATCAGCTTCATCAACACCGTGGCCGCGATCTGCGAGCGGTCGGGGGCCGACGTCGCCCTGGTGGCCAGGGGCATGGGCCTTGACCCGCGCATCGGCCCCCAGTTCCTGGAGGCCGGAGCCGGCTACGGCGGCAGCTGCTTCCCCAAGGACGTGGCCGCCTTCGCCCACCGGTCGGCCGAGCTCGGGGTCGACTTCGGCATCCTGCGGGAGACGGCCCGGGTCAACCTGGCCGCCCGCGAGCGGGTCCTCGACAAGGTCCGCGACGCCCTCTGGCACCTGGCCGGCAAGCGGGTGGGCGTGCTCGGGCTGGCCTTCAAGCCCGAGACCGACGACCTCCGGGAGGCTCCGGCCATGGACGTGGCCCGGGGGCTGCTGGCCGAGGGGGCCGAGGTGATCGCGTACGACCCGGTGGCGGGCGACCAGGCGGTCGAGCTGCTGCCGGAGATGAAGCTGGTCCCCGAGCCGCTGGACGCCGTCGAGGGCGCCCACGCCCTGGTCGTGATGACCGGGTGGCCTGAGCTGGCCAAGCTCGACCCGGTGGCGGCCCGCGACCGGATGGCCTACCCGATCCTGGTCGACGCCCGCAACGCCCTGGACGCCGAGGCGTTCGGGGCCGCCGGGTTCACGGTCATCGGGGTCGGCCGCCCGGTCCGCAACGCCCTCACCCCGGGCGGGCGCTGAGCCTGGCCGTCTGCTCGCGCAGCCAGGCCGCGGAGACGGCCGCCGGGTAGGCGGCCGGGTCGTGCAGGAAGTTGCCCACCGCGACCTGCACCAGCACCGCCCGGTGGGCGTAGGCCCGCCGGTAGGCGTCGTCGTCGGCGGCGCTGGCCGGCGGGTCGACGGCCAGGGCGGCGTGGATGGCGCCCAGCAGGTCGCGGAGCTCCTGGGCGGGCGATGGCTGGGGAGTGAAGTTCGTCATGTTCTCTATTAGATCGTACGGGCTAGAATGCCGCCCATGGACCACTGGGAGGTCGACTTCGACGAGCACGGCAGGGCCAACCAGGACGACGTCGGCAAGCTGCTCGGCGAGCTCCCCGGCCGCGACCTGACCGACCTGTTCGTGTTCGCCCACGGCTGGAACAACGACCGCCGCCAGGCCCGCCGGCTGTATGACCTGTACTTCGGCCAGGTGCCGGGGCTGCTGTCCCGGGGCGGCGCCCAGGGCGTCAAGGCCGGCTGGCTGGGTGTGGTCTGGCCGTCCAAGCGCTGGGCCGACGAGCCCGAGCCGACCGCCGCGGCCGACGGCGGCGGGGCGGCCGGGCTCGGCGACGGCGCCGGGTCGCCGGTGCCGCCCGACCCGCTGCTGGTCGAGGACCTCAAGGACGTGTTCGAGGGCGACGAGCGGCGCGCCGCCCTCGACGAGCTGGCCCGGCTGCTGGAGGAGCGGCCCGAGGATCCGGCCGCCCTGGCCAGGTTCCAGGCCCTGATGGCCGAGCTGGCCACCGAGCCGGACGCCGGGCCGGCCGGCGAGGACCAGGGTGAGCTTGCCCTTCTTGAGGACGACCCCGAGGAGGTGTTCGGCCGCTTCGCCGACGCCACGCCCCAGACCGGCGAGGGCGGGGCGGCCGGCATCGGCGACACCTTCGGGCGGCTCTGGAACGGCGCCAAGGAGGCGCTGCGCCAGCTCACCTACTTCGAGATGAAGAAGCGGGCCGGAGTGGTCGGCAAGGAGGGGCTGGGCCCGCTGCTCGGCCGCATCCACCAGGCCGACCCGCAGGTCCGCATCCACCTGACGGGGCACAGCTTCGGGGCCCGGCTGGTCTCCTTCGCCCTGGCCGGCCTGCCCGACGCGGCGGACTCCCCGGTCAAGTCGCTGTACCTGCTCCAGGGGGCGTTCTCCCACTTCTCCTTCGCCGACGCCCTGCCCATGGACCGCTCCCGGGGCGGCGCCCTCAAGGGCATGGCGGCCCGGGTCGACGGCCCCCTGGTGGCCTCGTTCTCGATCCACGACACCGCCGTCGGCAAGCTCTACCCGCTGGCCTCGCTCAGCTCCCGAGACGACGCCGCCGGCCTCGAGGACCGGCTGTTCCGCTGGGGCGGGATCGGCCACGACGGCGCCCAGGCGGTCGACGCCACCGTCGCCGCCTTCGCCCCGGTCGGATCCGGCTACCCGTTCCAGCGGGGCCGCTTCGTCAACCTCGACGGCAACGCCATCATCAGCCGCGGCGGCCCGCCGTCGGGCGCCCACTCCGACATCTTCCACCCCGAGGTGGTCTGGGCCGGCCTGGCCGCCGCCGGCCTGGTCTAGCTCACCACTCGAACTCGCCGCCGCCGGCCGACGAGCTGGTGCTGGGGTTGCCGAGGCCGGTGCCGGGCTGGGCGCCGGGGCGGGGCTCGGGCGGCGGGGTGATGGTCGGGCCGGGGCCGCCGTCGCGGGGCGAGGCCTCCAGCAGGGCCGGGGTGTGCCAGCTGTCGCCGACCAGCTCCAGCACCGGCCGCCAGGCCGGGGTGGCCCTGGCCACGGCCTTGGAGGTCATGAGCTCCTCGAGCTCCTCGCCGGCGACCTCGTCCTTCTCCAGCAGCCGCTCGGACAGGGCCCGCACGGCCGGCTCGTTGGCCCGCAGCAGCTCGACCGCCTGCTGCTTGGCCTCCGACAGCAGGGCGCCGATGGCCTTGCGGGAGTCGGCGTTGCCGAGGATGGCCCCGAGCGGGCCGTCGTTGAAGCCGCTCTGGGGCAGGACCCCGTAGGAGATGAGGTCGTCGCCCATGCCGAGCAGGCCCAGCATGTAGGCGGCCTGCCGGGTGGCGTGGCGCAGGTCGGAGCTGGGGCCGGTGGTGGTCTCGCCGAACCAGATCTCCTCGGCGGCCAGGCCGCCCAGGGCGACCACGATGTCGCGGCGCATGTCCTCGCGCAGCTCGGTGTGGCGCTCCTCCAGCGGGGTCCGGTAGACCACGCCAAGGGTGTCGCGCCGCTTGATGATCGAGGCCACCTGGATCTGGTCGTCCAGCTCCAGGATGTAGGCCAGGACGGCGTGGCCGGCCTCGTGGAAGGCGGTCATCTGGCGGTCCCGGGCCGAGGTCTTGGTCGCCTCCTTGAGGCCGATCTCCTCGGTCACCTTGGCCGTCCACAGGTCGTCGAAGTTGAGCTTCTCGCGCCCGTCGACCAGGGCGAAGATCAGCGCCTCGTTGACCAGGTTCTTGATCTGGGCCGGGCTGAACCCGTAGGTCGCCCGGGCCAGCCGGGCGATGTCGACCGGGTCGTGCGGGACCTTGTCCAGGTAGTAGTGGAGGATGTCCTCGCGCCCCGGCCCGGTCGGCAGGCCGACGTGGAGCTTGCGGTCGAACCGGCCCGGCCGCAGCAGCGCCGGGTCCAGGGTCGAGGCCTGGTTGGTGGCCCCGATGACCATGACGTTGTACTGCGGGATCTTCGGCTTGCCCAGGTGCAGGATCCGCTTGATGTGGCGCCACAGCCCCTTGGGCATGACCATGCCGTCCATCTGGACCAGCAGCTCGTTGACGTACATGCCCCCGCCGCCCATGCCCATGCCGCCCATGATGATCCGCAGCGGGCCCTTGGCGGCCCAGTGGCGCCGGGTCTCGGTGGGCGCGGGGGTGCTCGTGGTGGAGACCGCCCCGCGGGTGCCGCCGACTGCGTCCAGCTCGTCGAGGAAGATCACGGCTCCGCCGTACTTGCGCGACAGCTTCCGGGCCTTCTTGAACAGCCGCATGATGCGCAGGTTGCCGATGCCCATGAACATGTTGTTGAAGCTGGTGCCCGAGGCGTACACGAACGGCACGTTGGCCGACCCGGCGATCGCCTTGCCGAGCAGGGTCTTGCCCGTGCCCGGCGGCCCCTCGAACAGGATCCCGTGGGGTGGGTAGCCGCCGGCGTCGCGGAACTTCTTGAACCCCTGGAACAGGGTGAGGGCTTCCTTGGTCGACTCGACGATCTCGGGCTGGCCGCGGACGTCGTCGAAGGTGACGTCGTACTCGCGGGGGTAAATGACGTAGGTCTGGCCCCTGGCCAGGAACCAGAAGATGGCCACGAACTGGACCAGCACGATGGAGATGTACATCGCCATCAGCAGCACCATGCCGACGAGGGCGAACGGCAGGGCCAGGGTCGCCTTCCAGAGGTCGAAGTCGGGGGCCAGCGGGTGGTCGGTTCGGATCAGGTAGCCACGGTAGGTGGGGTCGATCCGGGGGTCGCCGCCGAGGATGTTCCACCAGTCCAACCCACGGTTGGACCGGTACATCCAGTACAGGACGGGGATGAACAAGGCGTAGATGATGGCCAAGATCAGCAGCCGCCGACCCGTTGTCTTCAACGTATAGCGAAGTGGCTGACTCACGGGCCCCCGCCTTCCCTGCCGCTGGTTGATGCCGCCGACCTGCGAAACTTGCCTACGAGTATGACCGCCGGCCCTTGATCCCGCTATAGCCGGGGGGCCAGCCCGAAGGGACCCCCCCTGGCCGGGCGTGGGGGACAGGCCATAGACTGCCAGACCTGACCACCCTTAGGAGGTTCACTCGCTCGTGCCCGGCCTCGCGGTCATCGCCCATACCGTCTGGGGGGCAGCCGGGCCCAGCCTCCACGATCCTCGCAACCGCCTCGGCGACGCCCTGGGCCGCCGCCTGGATCTGGCCGTGGCCATCGAGAACGGGCGCATCACCGCCGTGGTCCCAGCCGACGAGGTCGCCGCCCTCGGGGCCGACCGGGTGGTCGACCTGGGCGACGCCACCCTGATGCCCGGGTTCGTCGACGCCCACGTCCACCTGTCCGCCACCGGCCTGGCCGGCCACGGCGCCGACCTGCGCCAGGCCCGCTCGGTGGCCGAGCTGCTGGACCGGGTCCGGGCGGCCGCCGCCCGGGACGGCGCCGAGGGCCTGCTCTGGGGCGACGGCTACGACGAGACCCGCTTCGACACCCCCGAGCTGCCATCCCCGGCCGCCCTCGCCGAGGCCGCCGGGGGCCGCCCCGTCTACCTGTCGCGGGTCGACGGCCACCAGGGTCTGGCCACCCTTGACGTGCTCGGCGACTCGGGGGCGCTGGCCGCGGACGGCTGCGACCGGGACGCGGCCGGCGAGCCCATCGGGGTGACCAGGGGCGACGCCAACCACCTGGCCCGGCGGTTCGCCCTCGACTCGCTGCCCGCGGCCACCCTGAAGGCCGCCCAGGACGCCGCCCTGTGCCAGGCCGCCCGGCGTGGGGTGGCCTGCGTGCACGAGATGGCCGGCCCCGACATCGCCGGCCGCCGCGACTTCGAGCTGCTGCTGGACCGGGTCGAGGCCCTGCCCATCGAGGTCATCGGCTACTGGGGCGACCTGGACCTCGACTACGTGGCCGACCGGAAGCTGGCCCAGGTCGGCGGCGACCTGTTCCTGGACGGCTCCCTCGGCTCCCACACCGCCGCCCTCTCCACCCCGTACGAGGACCGGCCCGACACCTGCGGGGTGCTGTACCACGACGACGCCGAGCTGACCGAGCTGTACGTGCGGGCCAGCCAGGCCGGGGTCCAGGTCGGCGTCCACGCCATCGGCGACGTGGCCATCGGCCAGGCCCTGCGCTGTGCCCGCCGGGCCATGAAGGCCGTCGGCCCGACCGCCTTCCGGGGCTGCCGGCACCGGATCGAGCACGTCGAGCTGCTCGGCGCCGACGGGGCCGACCGGATGGCCGAGCTCGGGCTGGCGGCCAGCGTGCAGCCGGCCTTCGACGCCGCCTGGGGCGGCCCCGACGGCATGTACGCCCGCCGCCTCGGCCCACGCCGGTCCAAGAGCATGAATCCCTTCGCCGACCTGTGGCGGCGCGGGGTCCCGACCGGCGGCTCCTCCGACGCCAACGTCACCCCCCTCGACCCCTGGCACGGGGTGGCCGCGGCCATCCACCACCACCGGCCCAGCCAGCGCCTCGGGCTGCCGGTGGCCCTGGAGGTGTTCACCCTCGGGGGCCGGGTCCTGGCCCGCCAAGAGCGGATCAGCGGCACCATCGAGCCCGGTCAGCGGGCCGACCTGACCGCCTTCGCCGGCGACGTGCTCGCCGCCGACACCGCCGACCTGGAAGGCGGCGAGGCGATCTTCACCATGGTCGCCGGCCGCCTGGCCCACGGCCCCGACGAGCTCCACCTCCCGGCCGCCCGGAGCTTCGGCGGCTGGACCTGAGCGGGGCCTGAACCCCCAGGTAGACTCGTCCAGAACCACCTGCACGGCCGAACGCCTTCCATCGAAGGGAGCCCCCAGTGCCTGCGTTCCGCGTCACCTACGCCACCCTGTCGGCCGACAACGAGGAGCTCCACGCCGCCTTCGAGGAGGGCGTCAAGACGGCCCGGGGCTGGGTCGGCGAGACCGTCCCCACGGTCGTCAACGGCGACGCCCGCACCGGCGGCGAGACCTTCACCCTGCACAGCCCCAACGACGCCAAGCTGGACCTGGCCGAGGTCCACTCGGCCACCAAGCGCGACGTCGACGACGCCGTCACCGCCGCCCGGACCGCCTTCCCGGCCTGGGCGGCCACCCCCTGGCAGGAGCGCGTCGCCCTCCTGCGCCGGGCCGCCGACCTGATCAGCGAGCGCTCCAACGAGCTGGCCGCCCTGATGGCCATGGAGGTCGGCAAGAACCGGCTGGAGGCCCTCGGCGACGTCGAGGAGTCGGCCGACCTGATCCGCTACTACTGCCAGCAGCTGGAGGACAACGACGGCTTCGACCGCAAGATGGGCCAGCTGTCCTCCAACGAGCACACCCGCTCGGTGCTCAAGCCGTACGGCGTGTGGGCGGTGATCAGCCCGTTCAACTTCCCCATGGCCCTGGCCGCCGGGCCGGCCGGGGGCGCCCTGGTCGCCGGCAACACCGTCGTCCTCAAGCCGTCCCCCCAGGGCTCCTTCACCGGCTACAAGCTGTACGAGTGCCTGCGCGACGCCGGCCTGCCGGCGGGCGTGTTCCACTTCCTGCCCGGCGGGGACGAGGTCGGCAAGCTGGTCGTCGCCCACGACGGCGTCGACGGCATCACCTTCACCGGCAGCTACGCGGTCGGCATGAAGATCTACAAGGAGTTCTCCAAGGGTGTGCCCCGGCCCGCGGTGTGCGAGATGGGCGGCAAGAACCCGGCCATCGTCTCGGCCAAGGCGGACCTCGACCTGGCCGCCGAGGGCGTGCTCCGCTCGGCCTTCGGCTTCTCCGGGCAGAAGTGCTCGGCCTGCTCGCGGGTGTACGTGGAGCGGTCCGTGGCCGGGGAGTTCACCGGCCGCCTGGCCGACCGGGCGGCCCAGCTGCGGGTCGGCGACCCCCTGGACCGCGAGACCTACATGGGCCCGGTGATCGACGAGGAGGCCGTGGACCGGTTCAAGGACGCGGTCAAGGAGGCCCGCAAGGAGGGCCGCGTCCTGGCCGGCGGCGAGGTCCTCACCGACGGCGTGCCCAAGGGCAACTACGTCGCCCCGACCGTGGTCGGCGACCTGCCCACCAACCACCGGCTGTTCAAGGACGAGCTGTTCGTGCCGTTCGTGGCCGTGGCCCCGGTCGAGGACCTGGACGAGGCCCTGGAGCTGGCCAACGACACCGAGTACGGCCTGACGGCCGGCCTCTACTCCGAGGACCCGGCCGAGGTCGACCACTTCCTCGACCGGATCGAGGCCGGGGTCGTCTACGTCAACCGCAAGGCCGGGGCCACCACCGGCGCCTGGCCGGGCGTGCAGCCGTTCGGCGGCTGGAAGGGGTCGGGCAGCTCGGGCAAGGCCGGCGGCGGCCTCTACTACGTCCAGCAGTTCATGCGCGAGCAGTCCCAGACGGTGATCTCTTGACCCAGACCGCGGCCCCGCGGAGGGGTCCGGGGAACCCCGAGGGGGTGCCCCGGTGAGTCAGTGGCTGGACCCGGCCCGGCCGGTCCCCGACCTCAGGACCGCGGTCCCGGGCCCGGAGGGCCGCAAGGTGCTGGAACGCGACGCCGCGGTGACCAGCCCGTCGCTGCCCCGGGCGTACCCGATGGTGCCCCGGCGGGGGAGCGGGGCCCTGGTCGAGGACGTCGACGGCAACCTGTTCCTGGACTTCAACGCCGGCATCGCCGTCTGCTCGACCGGCCACGCCCACCCCCGGGTGGTCGAGGCGGTCGGCCGTCAGGCCGCCGACCTGCTCCACTACTCGGCCAGCGACTTCTACCTGCCCATCTACTCCGAGTACGCGGAGGCCCTGGCGGCCACCGCGCCCCTGGCCGGGCCGGTCCGGGCCTTCCTCACCAACTCGGGCACCGAGGCCGTCGAGGGCGCGCTGAAGCTGGTTCGGGCGGCCACCGGCCGCCAGTACGTGGTCAGCTTCTACGGCGCCTTCCACGGCCGCAGCTACGGCTCGGTCAGCCTGACCGCCTCCAAGGCCAAGTACCACGCCGGGTTCGGGCCGCTGCTGCCGGGGGTACTGCACGCCCCCTACGGCTACTGCCACCGCTGCCCGCTCAACCTGACCTTCCCCGAGTGCGGCCACGCCACCGTCGACTGGCTCACCGACACCCTGTTCCGCTACGAGGTCGACCCGGGCGAGGTCGCGGCCGTGTTCGTCGAGCCGATCCAGGGCGAGGGCGGCTACATCACCCCGCCGCCCGGCTGGCTGGAGAAGCTCAAGGCCGTCTGCGAGCGCCACGGCATCCTGTTCGTGGCCGACGAGGTCCAGTCGGGCATGGGCCGGACGGGGCGGATGTGGGCGATCGAGCACACCGGGGTCGAGCCGGACGTGCTGATCGCGGCCAAGGGGATCGCCTCCGGGCTGCCCCTGGGCGCGTTCCTGGCCCGCGACGAGCTGTGGCGCTGGCCCAAGGGCGCCCACGGCTCCACCTACGGGGGCAGCCCGGTGCCGTGCGCGGCCGGCCTGGCCACCCTGGAGGTCCTCCGCGACGAGGGGCTGCTGGCCAACGCCACCGCCCAGGGAGAGCTGCTGCTGGAGGGGCTGAGGCGGCTGCGGCGCCGCTTCGGCTGGCTGGTCGAGGACGTCCGCGGGACCGGGCTGATGGTCGGGGTCGAGTTCCCGTCGGGGAAGCTGGCCGAGGAGGTCCAGCTGGCCTGCTTCCGCCGCGGCCTGCTGGTCCTGGAGGCCGGGGAGAGCGCCGTGCGGCTGTCCCCGCCCCTGGTCGTCACCGCCGACCAGTGCCGCACCGCCCTGGGCCTGTTCACCGAGGCCGTCGAGGAGGTCGCCGTCTCCTTCCCGTCCCCCGACCCGGCCGCCCCGGCCGCCGAGGTGGTCGGTGGCTGAGGACAAGGTCTCGACCATGCGCGACGCCGTCGCCGAGCTCGTCCGCGACGGCGACACCCTGGCCATCGAGGGCTTCACCCACCTGATCTCGTTCGCGGCCGGGCACGAGGTGATCCGCCAGCGCCGCCGCGACCTGACCCTGTGCCGGCTCACCCCCGACGTGATCTACGACCAGATGATCGGGGCCGGGGTCGCTTCCAAGCTGGTCTTCTCCTGGATGGGCAACCCCGGCGTTGGGTCGCTGCACGCCATCCGGCGGCGGGTCGAGCACCACGACCCGGCCCCCCTGGAGCTGGAGGAGTACAGCCACTTCGGGATGGTCGGACGCTACGCCGCCGGCGCCGCCAACCTGCCGTTCTGGCCGCTGCGGTCCTACTTCGAGACCGACCTGCCCAAGGTCAACCCGAACATCCGCCCGGTCACCTCCCCGTTCGGGGGTGAGCCGGTGTTCGCCGTGCCGCCGCTGCACCCGGACGTCGCCGTGGTCCACGCCCAGCGGGCCGACGCCGCCGGTAACACCCAGATCTGGGGGCTGACCGGCTGCCAGAAGGAGGCCGCGTTCGCGGCCAGCCGGGTGATCGTGGTCGTCGAGGAGCTGGTCGACGCCGAGGTCGTCCGGGCCGACCCCAACCGGACCCTGATCCCGGGGATCAAGGTGGACGCGGTGGTCGTCTGCCCCCGCGGTGCCCACCCCTCCTACGCCCAGGGCTACTACGACCGCGACAACCGCTTCTACCTGGAGTGGGACCGGATCAGCCGCGACCCCGAGGTGCTGGAGGCGTGGCTGGACGAGTGGGTCCACGGCACCGCCACCCACGAGGAGTACGTCGAGAAGCTGGGGGCCGAGCGCTGGGCCGAGCTGACCCCGGGCCCGGCCCTGTCCGGGCCGGTCGACTACGGGGACTACCGCTGATGGCCTCCTGGTCGAAGTCGGAGATGCTTGTCGTGGCCGGGGCCCGGGCCCTGGAGGGGCGGCGGGTCTGCTTCGTCGGCATCGGCCTGCCCAACATCGCCGTCGCCCTGGCCCAGCGGACGGTCGCCCCCGAGATCGAGCTGATCTACGAGTCCGGGGTCTACGGGGCCCGGCCGGCCCGGCTGCCGTTGTCGATCGGCGACCCCTGCCTGGTCACCGGGGCGACCGCCGCCATGAGCATGGTCGAGCTGTTCAGCCACTACCTCCAGGGCGGGCTGGTCGACGTCGGCTTCCTCGGGGCCGCCCAGCTGGACCGGTTCGGCAACATCAACACCACCGTCATCGGCGACTACCAGCGGCCCAAGGTGCGGCTGCCCGGGTCCGGGGGGGCGTGCGAGATCGCCATCAACGCCCGCGAGGTGTTCGTGCTCATGCGCCAGTCGGCCCGCTCCTTCGTGGAGCGGATCGACTTCCGGACCAGCCCCGGCAACCTCGGCGGGGCCGCCCTGCGGGCCGCCCAGGGCTGGCAGGGCCTCGGCCCCTCGGTGGTCGTCACCGACCTGGGCCGCTACGGCTTCGACCCCGACACCGGCGAGATGGTCCTGCTGACCGTCCACCCCGGGGTGGCCGTGGACGACGCCCGCGCCGCCACCGGCTGGGACCTCAAGGTCGCCGCCGACCTCCAGGTCACCCCCGACCCGACCGCCGAGGAGCTGCGGCTGATCCGGGAAGAGCTGGATCCCGAAGGGGTGTACGTCAAGGGATGAGCCGGAGGGGTTCGGGGAACCCCAGGGGGGTGCCCCGATGAGCCATGTCTTCTCCCGGGGGAGCGGGCTGCCCACGGTGGCCAGGGCCGAGGGCTGTGTGCTGTGGGACACCGAGGGGCGGCGCTACCTGGACGGGGCCGGCGGGGCGATCGTGGTCGGGATCGGCCACGGGGACGCCTCGGTGGCCGAGGCCGTCGCCGACCAGCTGAGGCGGGTCGCCTACGCCCACGGCACCATGTTCGCCTCCGAGCAGCTGGAGGCCTACGCCGACGAGCTGGCCCCGCTCCTGCCGCTGGAGGACCCGCGGGTCTACCCGGTGTCGGGAGGCAGCGAGGCCGTCGAGACCGCCCTGAAGATGGCCCGCGCCTACCACCTGGCCCGGGGTGAGGACCGCTGGCGGGTGATCGGCCGCCAGGGCAGCTACCACGGCAACACCCGGGGGGCCCTGGACGTCGGCGGCCGCGGGCCGCTGCGCCGCCCGTACCTGCCCTGGCTCGGGCTGGCCTCCCACACCCTGGCCCCGTACGAGTACCGCTGCCCGTTCGCCGACACCCACCCGGCCGGCTGCGGGGCCCGCTACGCCGAGGCCCTGGAGCGGGAGATC
>JASLBL010000723.1 GCA_030146615.1 Actinomycetes bacterium | reverse complement strand
GGCCGCCCTGGGCGGCCAGCTGGCCGGCGCCACCCGGGCCGAGCTCGAGGACCTGACCGACCAGTTCTTAGCCGATCGGACGGTGGCCGTGGTCGCCGAGCGGGCGCTGGAGGAGCGCCGCTGGTCTACCCCCGAGCTCCTCGCCGTCGAGCAGCAGTTGGTCGCCTCGGCCGTCAGCCGCGCCGGCGAGCAGACCGCCGTGGTGTCCCACCAGGCCGTCCGGGCGGCCTTGACCGCCCATTCCACCGCCGGCGCCGATCAGCAGGCGATGGTCCGGGATGTCTGCCAGGGCGGCGCCGGCGTCACCGTGGTCGTCGGGCGGGCCGGGACCGGTAAGACCTTTGCCCTGGGAGCGGCCCGCCATGCCTGGCAGCTGGACGGCTATCGGCCCCTGGCCTGTGCGCCCACCGGGATCGCCACCGTTAGCCTGGAGGCCGAGGGGTTCGAGGACGTCGCCACCTGTGACCGGCTGCTGGCGGACCTGGACCGGGGACGGGAGCAGCTGGATGGGGGGACGGTGCTGGTGGTGGACGAGGCCGGCATGCTCGGCTCCCGCAAGCTGGCCCGCCTCCTTGGCCACGCCGAGCAGGCCCAGGCCAAGGTGGTGCTGGTCGGCAATGACCGGCAGCTGGCCGCGATCGACGCTGGCGGCGGCTTCCGCGCCTTGCGGCTGCGGCTGGGGGCCAGCGAGCTGACCGAGAACCGCCGCCAACAGCAGGCCTGGGAACGCGAAGCCCTCGAGCTGGTCCGCTCCGGCCTGGTGGAGGAGGCGGTGGCCGCTTACCGGGCCCACGACCGGGTGGTGGCCGCCGACTCCAAACCGGCCGCCACCCTCGCGCTGCTCCAAGACTGGTGGGCTGCGTACCAGGAGGCTGAGCGCGACCCGGCCCAGGACGTGATCGTGCTGGCCGGCCGGCGGGCCGAAGTGGACCGGCTCAACAGCGCCTGTCAGGAGCTTCTGGCCGCCCGCGGCCACCTCGGAGGGGAGCGGCTGCAGGTCGAGGACCGCCAGCTGGCGGTCGGCGACAAGGTCGTCTGTGGCCGCAACGCCATCGGCGAGCTGGGGGTGGCCAACGGCAGCCGCGGGGTCATCACGGCCCTCGACCCCCAGGCCCGGACCCTCACGCTCCGCCTGGACGGCAACGACGGCCGGGAGGTCATCCTGCCGGGGTCGTATCTGGATGGCCGCGGCCGCGGCGAGCGGAACCGGCGGGTGGATCTGGCCTATGCCACCACCGGCCATCGCGCCCAGGGGTTGACCCGGGGCCGGGCCCTGGTCCGGCTCACCGGCACCGAAGACGTTAATTGGCTGTATGTGCAGCTGTCCCGCGCCAAGCATGAGACCACCCTGTACGCGGTGGTCGGCCCCGAACCCCTAGGGTCAGCGGAGCTGGACCTGCCCGACCGCGAGCAGCCTGACGGCTACCTGCAGCTGGCCCAGGCCCTGCCCGCGCCGGCGACCAGCACTTGGCGATCGACACCGCGAGCAGCCTGAACCTGCGCCGGCTGTCCACGGGAGAGCTGCGGGCCGAGCGGGACCGGCTCCGCGGCCTCCTGGATCAAGCCCCGCGGGATCGGGCGCGGGAGCTTGCGCGGGCCAGTGCCCGCCGGGTCGAGGCCGACCAAACCCTGGAGCAAGTCACCACCAACAACCAACAACCGCGCCAAGGGCAGGCCATCTTCGCTTGCCCTGGAGGACCAGGCCGGCTGGCGCCGACCCGGGAGCCGTGGCGGTGGCTCGCCAGCAGGCCGACCGCGCCCACGACACCGAGCTGACACTGCGCCAGCATCAGCAGCGCCGGGCGGGCTGGCTGGAGGCCAACGCCCACCTCGGCCCCGCCTACCGCCAAGTCGTGCGGGAGCTGGCCTGGCAGCGCCGGACCCGCGGCCTCACCGCCGAGCACGACCGGCCCGGCTACCTCCGCGGCGAGCTCGGCCCGGTTCCCGAGAGCACCAGGGGGCAGCGGGCCTGGCGGCAGGCCGCGGCCACCATCGAGGACTACCGCCGCGCCTATGGGATCACCGACCCCGAGACCGCGCTGGGCCCGATGCCGCGCGAGCCGGCCCAGCGGGCCGCCTGGCACCACGCCCGCCAAGCCATCACCCGAGTCCAGCGCCGCCAGCACCGCTCCGACCGCGACCGCCAACCCCAGCGCGCGCCAGCATCCCGCCCGTCTCCGATTGACCGTCACCAGCAGGACCAGGCACGAGCCCGCTCGGGGCGGGAGGTGCCCCCACGCCGGCCGGGCCCCGAGCGGGCCGCCGGCTAGCAACCTCAAGGAGGCCACCATGGCACGGCCCGAACCCAACCCCGACCCAGACGGCATCTGGCCCTCCTGTGACGACGAGCAGCCCGGGGTGTCGATCCGGCCGCTCCGCCACGCCGACCTCGCCGCCCTCCTCGACCAGCACAACCACCACAAGGACCAGGGCGACATTCTCCGGTCGGGGGTGCCGGCGCCGGTGCTGGCGGTGCGGGTGCGGGCCAGCGTCGGCCGCCCCGGGGCCTCCGCCGCAGCCGAGTACCGGCGCCACCGCACCGCCGAACACGCCCGCTGGACCCACGGCCTGCCCTGGCGGGTGGCCGCAGTACTGGCCACGGGCGTAACCGCCGGGCTGCTGGCCGCCCAACTCGCTCCGGATTCAGCTGGGCTGCTGGCGGTGGCGGCTGCGGCCGGGCTCGGCTGGCGGCTTCGGTTCCGTCCCAGCGCCGACACCCTGGCCTGGCGGCGCGGGGCCGCCGGGGAGCGGCGTACC
>JASLBL010000721.1 GCA_030146615.1 Actinomycetes bacterium | reverse complement strand
CCTCACCGGCAAGGCCACGGTGGCCTCGATCATCTACCTGATCGTCTGGATCAACCTCCACTTCCGCCTCCGCGACCGCGAGCTCAGCCTCTCCAAGGGCTTCCTGCTGACCATGTTCCTGCTCGTGATCGGCCTGGTCGGTACCTTCCCGCCGGTCTACCAGCTGTTCGAGCGCGCCAGCTGACGCCTTCCGTCACGGGGCCCGGGGTCTACCCTGGGCCATGGCATCGACCCAGGGCCTGGCATGGCCGCCTACCGCCGCTCGATCGGCCCTGGCGTGGCCACCCAGCATCGACGCCGCCCTGGCCGCGGCACGGGAACGAACCGGCGCCTGCCTCTAGCGCCTCGCCGCCGCTCAGGCGCCGAGGGTCACGACCAGCAGCGTCAGAAGCATGGCCAGCAGCACGGCCGACAGGGCCGGGGTGGCGGCCAGGAGCTCCTCGCGGCGGCGCAGGGCCCGGAGGGCCTCGGCCCGGGTGCGGGCCAGCCAGGGAACGCCGAACGGCGCCTCCAGGAGATGGAAGGCGACCCCGAGGCAGCCGCCGTAGACCAGGTGCCCGGCCAGCGCCGACATGGACCCGCCGGCCGCGGCCGCGGTCCACTCGGGGTCGCCGCCGAGCAGGGCCGGGAGCAGGGTGAGCGGGCCGAGGACCCACCACAGGAACCCGTACGACAGCCCCCAGCCGAGGGCGCAGGTGACGTCCTGGCCGAGGCGCCGGAACAGCAGCCCATAGGACACGCCGATGGCGACCCCGATGGCCAGGTTGACGGCAATCCCGGCCAGGGGACCGTTGGAGCCGGTGAGGCGCTCGGCGACCTCGGGGACGGCCCCGCGCAACATCAGCTGGCTGATGACGGCGCCGCCCAGCAGCCCGGCCACCGCCCCCCGGAGCGCCGCGGCCAGCACGCCGCTGCCGGCGGTGGTGCCGTGGTAGGCCCGCAGGTGCTCCGAGGACAGCAGCGGGGCCACACGGTCGAGCACCGTGCGGGTCACGGCGGCCAGCGCCCCCGCCAGCAGCCAGCCGGGCAGGCCGGGGAAGCTCTCCCTGGCCTCGGCCAGCGACCAGCGCAGCCCCTCGTCGGCCAGCATGGGCAGCACGGTCAGCTCCCCCACCACCCAGGCCACGAACCCGTACCCCTGGCCGCGGACCAGGGCGGCCCCGATCCCCTGATCGGACCGCGGCGACATGATCGCCTGAAGGAGCCCGACGGCCGCGCCGGCGGCCACCGCCGGGGACCGGTTCTCCAGGACCGCGCCCAGCGCCAGCGCCGCCAGCGCCCCGGCGGCCAGCCCGCGGACCAGGTTCCCGGCGCCGACCGGCTGCCTGGCCCGCCCGGCCTCGCCCGAACCGTGCAGGAGCACGAAGACCAGGGCCGTCCCGACCCCGAACAGCAGGTGGCCGACCAGGCTGGGGAACTCCTTCTGGGCGGCGGCCACGTCCCAGGCCGGGGCCTGGCCGAGAGCCAGCGGCAGCAGGGTCAGCGGCCCGATGCACCACCACAGAGCCCCGTAGGCGGCGCCAAGGAACATCGTCTCGCTGGCGCCGCAGCGCTGGCGCCGCACCATCAGCCCGAACCCGGCCCCGACCACGGCCGAGATGGCCATGTGGACGGCGAACCCGGCCCGGGACGACCCCAGCCCGACCAGTGTGGCCACTGTCGGGAGCACGCCCAGCTGGGCCATGGCGACGCCGAAGGCGAGCCCGCCGACGATCCCGGCCGGGGCGCCGGCGGCCACCGCGCGGGCGGCCGAGGGGTGACCGCCCCCCCTGGCGGTCGAGACGGAGGCCACGCTCATTGGACGCCGGGGGGGTCCGGGGGACCGCCGGGGTGGTCCCCCGGTGGGTAGGCTGGGGCTGGGTGGCGCTCGGAGGTGGTGAGGGCGATGTCCCTCGGGAACAGCAGCTCGACCGTCCAGTCGAGCAGGACCCGGAGCCGCTTCTGCGGCCCGGGCAGCTTCCACAGGTAGACGCCGCGCCACAGCAGCCACGCCGGCAGGCCGGAGAAGCGCATCCCGCGCAGCTCGGCGGCGGCGCTCTGGCGGCCGAGGGGGACCAGGAACCCGAGGCTCTGGAAGCGGAACGGCTCGGGGGCAGCCCCCGAGAGGGCGGCGACCACGTTGTCGGCGACGGCCCTGCCCTGGCGGACCGCGTGCTGGGCGGTCGGCGGGCAGGTCGCGCCCCGGCGGGCCGAGCCGAGAACCAGGTCGGGGACGCGGGCGCAGTCCCCCACCGCCCAGATGTCGTGGCGGCCCCGCACTCGCAGGGTCCGGTCGACCGGCACCGCCCCCTGCCCCGGATCGGCCGTACGACCACCTTCCGGTCCCACCACCGGGACCGGGCTGGGGCGGGTGCCGGCGGCCCAGACCAGGGTGCGGGCGGCGATCCGCTCGCCGTCGCTGAGCTCGACCCCGTCGGCGTCGGCCCCGGCCACCGTCACCCCGAGCCGCAGCTCGATCCCGCGGCCGACCAGCTTGCCGCTGGCGTGGCCGGCCAGCCGGTCGCCCAGCTCGGGCAGGATGCGGTCGCGCGAGTGGACCAGCACGAAGCGGGGCTCGCTCGCCCGGACGTGGGGGAAGTAGCGGAGGACGCTGTGGACCAGGTCGAACAGGCTGGCCACGGCCTCGGTGCCGGCGAAGCCGCCGCCGGCCACGACAAAGGTGAGCCAGCGCCGCCGCTCGGCCGGGTCGCGCTCGTGGTCGGCCTGCTCGAGCCGTCCCAGGACGTGGTCCCGCAGCCGGCGGGCGTCCTCGAGGGTGGCCAGGGTGAGGGCGTTGGTGGCCACGCCGGGCAGGTTGCGGAAGTTGGGCACGGCCCCGAGGGCCAGCACGAGATGGTCGTAGGGGAGCGTCTCCAGGGCGTCGCCGCGGCGCAGGTGGACGACCTTGCGGTCGGGGTCGACGCCGAGCACCTCGGCCCGGCGGAACCGGGTCCGCGGGCAGGCCGCCCGCAGCGGCACCCCGACGTTGCCGGCCTCGACCGACCCGGCCGCGACCTCGGCCAGCATCGGCGTGAAGAGGAGGTAGTTGCGCTGGCTGACCAGGGTCACGTCCAGCCAGGGAGTCCAGGGGAGGAGCTGCTCGAAGCGCTTGGCCGCGCTGACCCCGCCGAACCCGCCGCCGAGGATGACGACCCGCCGCCGGCCGGGGCCGGCCGCGGCCGCCACCGGCAGCCGCCTCGACCGGCCGGCCCGCAGCGCCGCCTGCACGCCCGGGCCGACCACCCCGCCGGCGCACAGGGCGCCGAGCAGTGTCGGAAACAGCGCTGCCACCGACACACCGAGTGCCGGCAGCAGCGTGAGGACGAGGATCGCCCAGACCAGCACACCGATGCACATCCCGTCGATGACGCCGCTGGCCAGAGCCGATGGCGGCGGGAGGGGCAGGTCTCCCGTAGCCTGCCCCTCCCTGCCTGCCTGGCGGCCGGTGCGAGTGGCCCGCGTCCCCAGGTTCGCGTCGATGCTGCCGACGCCGCCTTCGGGCCTCCGGACCGTCCGCTCCCTCCTCGACGGACGGCCGTCCACCGGATCGCCAAGTTGCTGCATGTGGGTTGTCAGTTGTCAGTCGGTCAGTGGCGTGGACGGTGGTAGGCGACCCGCCGCCGCTGGCCAACCGCCAGCAGCGTCGACCCGGCCGCGATCACGCACAGGCCGAGGAGCATCAGGCCCTTGGACATCGGGCCGCCGGTGAAGGCGAGCTGGTCGCCGTTGCCGCTCACCAGGGCGGTCTGCCCGCGGATGGCGCCCTTGGGGAACTCCGGCGAGTGCAGGTTGACGTAGTAGTTGGCCGGGTTGGAGGCCAGACCCTTGACCACGGCGGCCTTGGCCTGGACGCAGCCGGACTTGCTGCTGGCGTCCAGCGGGCTCTCGTTGGCGAAGAAGTTGACCACCACGTCGCCGTTGCTGCCGGCGGCGCCCTTGTGGATGTGAGCCATGGTCACGTCGACCCCGGTCCACTTCAGGTCGTAGCAGACCTCGGTCCCGCGCGTCTTGACCGCCGCGGTGCCGCTGCCGTCGGGGTCTCCCCCGCCGACCTCGTTGTCACCGGACAGCTTGGCGGTGAACTTGGTCCAGGCCCCGCCCGACTGGCCGGCGGACCCGGTGGCGGCCTCCTCCTCGGTGCCGCCTTCGGTGCCACCGTAGACGTCCTGCCCGTACTCGACCTGGGTGGTGCTGTAGTCGTCCTGGGCGAGGGCAGCCGGCGCAGCCATCGCGGCGGCCACGACGGCGACCACCGCCGCCATCGTCACTCTCCTGAGCATGAAGGGTGCTCCTCCTGAGTCGTTGTCATGTCGGGGAACGGGCAGGTGCGGGCTTAGCCGTTGTTGTTGGCCTGGCGCAGGTCGTTGAAGTCCATGGCCAGCACGCGGACGCAGTCCACCGGCCCACCGCGCTGGGCGAACGCCCGGGCGGCCGGGTAGTGGTTCTCGGCGGCCGCGTCGGCGCAGAAGCGGTAGCGGCCCGGCTGGGTCAGGGGCGGCATGATGCCGGTGAGGATGTCCGAGTCGCCTTCCTGGGAAAGGACCACGAACGAGTCGCAGGTCTCGGCGGGCACGCTGCCGTTACGGGCGACCCGCTGGAAGCAGCCGTGGTTGTGGCCCTGGAGGTTCCCCTGCCCGTTCAGGCGCTGGGTCCCGACGCCGTACTCGGACTGCGGCTCGGAGAAGAACCCCGGCTCGAAGTTGGCGAAGCGCACCCGGACGGTGATCTCCCGGTTGAGCGGGATGATGCGGCCGCTGCCCGGGCGCTGGATCAGCACCTGCGGGGTGTTGCCCGGGACCTCGCCGTACGGCGTCGGGTTGAACACGGTGCCGGTCTGGACGCCGCTGTTGAGGGGCAGGTTGTTGACGTTGCCGTTGGGGTCGGCGGCCGGGTCCTCGCCCTCGTCCTCGCCCACGGTGGTGTCGGTGGTGGCGGTGTCGTCGACCGGCTCGGTGGTGTCGGTGGTGGTGTCGCCGGTGGTGTCACCGGTCGTGGTGTCGGTGCTGGCCGGGTCGCCGGTGGTGTCGCCCGTGGTTGAGTCGCTCGGCTGGCCGGCGGCGTTGCTCTCGGCCGCGGCGTCCGGCGCCTCCTGGGCACCGGCGGCGGCGCCAGCGCCGGCAAGGGCCGCGGCGATCAGCACCGCCAGCACGCCGGAGACCCACGGAGCCCGCCAGCCGGAACGACGTGGGGGACGGAACGAGGACACGATGGCTCCCTCCTTGTCAGGAGTCGTCGAGGGGTCAGGGATGCCGGGGGGGTTGCCGGCTGCGGCTACTTGACCGTCAGCCAGCCCTGCATCTCCTGCTGGTGGTATTTGCAGTAGAACCGGTAGCGACCCGGTTGCGGTGCCGTGAAACGGATCAGGGCGCTCGTGTCGGGGGGGATGTTCTTGGAGATCTCCAGGTCACCGAAGGTGAAGTTGTGCTGGGTGGGGTCGGCGTTGGAGATGTCCAGCACGATCTTGGCCCCGGCGGCCGTCGTGTAGAGGGCCGGCTTCCAGGCGGAGTCGGCGCTCTTCAGCTTCTGGGTGGCCCCGCTGCGCAGCTCGACCGGAGCGGGCTGGGCGGCCTTGCGGGCGGTCTGGTTGGAGGGACCGTATCCTCCGCCGTCCTTGGTGGTCGGGATGGTGCAGCCGGTGACGGCCAGCGCCACCACGACCAGGCTCGAGACGGTCAGGAGCAGACGGCGTCGCGGCATCGCGGTCCTTCCCTGGTCAGGAAATTTCCTTTGCCACCTGGGAACTCTTGGCTGTGTCATTGGATTCCCTAAATCTCTCAAGAATTCTGGGCAGATGCGGGCACGAGAGTTCGGGAACGGCCGAACTCCGACAGCAACAGCCGCCGCAGCCGCTCCCGGGCACGGAACAGCCGCGAAAGCACCGTCCCCTTTGGCGTGCCCATGACCGCGGCCGCCTCCTCGCAGGAGAGGCCCTGAAGCTCGACCAGCGTGACGGCGACGCGGTAGGGCTCGGGCAGCTTGGAAATAGCCCGCCGCAATGCCTCCCGGTCGAGCTGGCGCAGCGCCTCCTCCTCCGGGTTGGGAACATCCGCCCGGAACTGGGCCAGCACGTCGACGTCGTCGTCGGCCGCGGTCCGGTAGGTGATGCGCTTGCGCCCCCGGTAGTCGCGGCAGAACACGTTGTGGGAGATCTGCAGCATCCAGGCCCGGCAGTTGGTCCCGGCCTCGAAGGAGTCGAAGGCGCGGAACGCTCTCAGATAGGTCTCCTGGGTGAGGTCCTGGGCCATCACCGGGTCGCCGGTCATGCGGAGATTCGCCCGGTAGATCGAGTCGTGCAGAGGCAGCGCCGTGGCCTCGAACCGCTCGTTGATCGAGGCGGCGGTCTCGTTCGGTGCTGTAGCTGTCATCGAGGTCACCTCCCGACCATTCGCGCGGGCATCGACGTGGGCGTTGCCGGTCTCCCGGCTGCCCCCCGGCCGCGGTTCCAGGCGGTCAGCGGCACCGCCGGCGGCCACATCAGCAGGGCGAGGGTGAGCCCGGACAGGCACGCCCAGACCACCGATCCCAGCCAGACCTCCGGCTCCCAGCTCACGCCGTAGCCGGCTCCCAGAAGCGCGAAATGCGAGGTCCAATAGACAGCCGGCGCGATCACGGCCACCGCCCTCGCCGCCCACCGCCGCTGGGGCGACGGCCGCAGCAGCCTGGTGGCCACGTCCGCCGCCGCCCCGCCGAGCACCGCCGCCCCGGCCAGCCCGACCAGGCCGAGCCCGGTCTGGGTGGCCAGCAGCACGGCCACCGACCCGGCCATCACGGTGAAGGTCCCGAGCGGCGTCTGCCAGCGCAGCAGGAGCAGCAGCACCGGGGCCAGGAACAGCAGATTGTGGGCCAGCAGGCCGAGCAGCTCGTACATCTGCGCCGTCTCGGCGACCGGCGCGGCGGCCGTCCGCCCGGCCGCCGCCATCGGCGACACGTGCTGGAAGAAGAACGCCGTCATGGCCGCCACCAGCGTGGTCGACAGCACCACCGGCCAGAAGGCCCGCAGCCCCGGCACCCGCGCCGGGCTCGGCCCCGACCAGGCCGCCCGCAATGCCGAGCTGACCAGCAGACACGCCCCGGCGAACAGCACCAGATGGAACGGCGAGACCATCCGGCCAAGCCCCTGCTCCACCCCGAACAGCGTGTGCCACACGGTGTCGCCGGCCACTGCCAACATGGCCAGCCCCACCCCGACCAGCGCCAGCCGGTACCCCGCCGGCACCGCCCGCAGCGACCACGCCCCCCGCCGCTGGTTCCGGGTCAGGATCCACCCCGCCGTCAGCGCAAACCCGAGGTAGAGGACCCCGTGCCACAGCGACAGCCCACCGTGCCGCTCACCATGGCTCCACCCGTCCAGGTACAGCCCCAGCACCAGCAGCACCGAGCACCACCCGGCCACCAGATCCTCACGCCAACTCGCCCGCCGCTGTTCAGCGGCGAGGTGCCGCGGGGAGGCGGGCCGCTGGCCGGAGCGGGTGCCGCCGTCCTCGCGGTACGTGGTGCCGGAGGTCCCGGTCGCGCTGCCGTCAACAGTGCGGGGACGCTGAATGGCGGCGTTGCCGGTCGGCGCGGGGCGCCGGCCGGCGGCGGTCCGTAGCGTGCCGGCCTGCTCGTCCCACCGCTCCCGGGCCCGAACGCTGACCCGCTCGGCCCCCTCGGCCCACCACACCCGGGCCTGTTCAGCCGCCCGCCGAGCCCGCTCCGTCCACATCCCCAGCCCACCCCGCGCCGCATGCCGCGACCGGGTCGCCCGGGCCCGGCGGGTGCTGCTGGTCTCGGCCGCCTGGGTCGCCCGGGCCCGGCGGGCCGGCGTGGCCTGGGTGCTCCGGGTCGCCCGGGTGGGACGGACGGGCTCGACCAGGGTCATGCCTGCCCGTGCCGCCCGGCCTGACCGTGAGGCCTGATGCGGGCGCCGTTCGTGCCGGCCGACGGCCTGCCCCTCGTGTGCCGCCACGGCCGCGCGTCCTGCTCGATCGCGCATCATCATCACCGTCTCTTCCGTAGCGGCCGTCAGGGGCTCCAGCCCCGGTGCATGAAGTCATTGGGGGCTGTCACGTTGATGACCGCCCCGAGCCCGGCGGCGACCAGCGCCCCGGCGAAGGCGAGCAGCAGCATGATCGTCATGACCTTGCGGACCAGCCGGTCGGCGACCAGCCGGCGCCGATAGCGCAGCGCGGTGAACGCCACCGCCGTCGCCAGGAAGGGAGTGGTCCAACCGATGTGGACCTTCCACTCCATGGCGAAGGTCTCCCAGAACGCCAGCTGCGCGCTGCTCAATAGATATTCGCGCGGGTACATGGCGATGTCGCCGCCGGGCGGCACCTTGGCCCGGTAGCCGGCGTACCCGAACCAGGTGCCGACCGCCGAGGCCAGCCAGGCCACAATCGCCAGCCCGGCGGTCGAGAGCTTGCGGATCCGGTCCTTCATCCGCGAGTCCCCGCTGGTCAGCAGCGTCCCCAGCCCACCACCGAAGGCGTGGACAATCACGATCCCGAGGGTGGAGTGGGTGAGGAAGAACAGCTGGCGGGTGGTCAGCAGCCGGGCCCCGAGGATCCACGCGGAGAGCCCGGCCGCGGCCAGCGCCCCGACCACGAACAGCAGGATGGAGGAGGCGTTCAGCAGCGTGCTCGTCCGCCGCAACCCGGCCCGCCCCGACGACCGCCGCCGGCCACGGGCCCGAGGGGCCACCGGCTCCGGGTCGAACTCGTCCTCCTCCTCGTCGTCCAGGTCGTCGACGGCCTCGTCGTCGTCCCAGTCCGCCTCGGACTCCGTCTCCCAGCTCGCGGGCGCATCCACCCACCGGTACCGGCTGTCGTCGTCCTCGAAGCCGGTCCCGACGCCTGCCTCCCAGCGGCCGGAGTCGTCGGCGGCCCAGCCACCGGTGTCGGTGTCGCGCGCCCAGTCGTTGGTGTCGTCACGGTGCAGGTAGGCGCTCCGGAGCTGCTCGAACAGCGGCTCCTGGTCCGCCTGCGGGGCCGAGGCCGCCAGGCCGTCGTTGCCCCAGTCCTGCTGGAAGTCGTACTGGCTGGTCGGCCGAGGGTCGTCCTCGTCCTCATCGGGCAGGTCGGGCACCGGGGCGAGGCGCCGGTCGTACCAGACGTTGCCCAGGTCGTCGTCGTGGACCTGCGTCACGAGGGCCCCCCCTCAGTAACAGTCATCGCGGGCACGCAAGCAGCGCGGAAGCCTTCGGGAAGGCACAGGGAGAACCAGGCCGCCATTGCAGCCACCTCATTTGTTTCATAGCGCAGCCAACGGCCGCGCGGCCGACGGGGGGATCACGACTTCCCGGAATTGCCTGGTGGTTCGTGGCAAGCCGTGCGTCAGTATTGCAACTCGGAATTCCACGAGTCCGCGGCAAGCGCTGGGGGGAGCGCCTCGAGCAGTTCCCTGCCGTGGGGGCCGACAGGAAAGGGGAAGCTCGGACCGATCCGCGAACGGCGAATTCAGAGCGATGCTTCTAGATGTCGCTGAGCCTTGGGGGAGGCCCTTTGTGCGGTGCCATGGGGGTAGCGCGTCGGACTGTACGGCACCATCCGGTTGGAGTCAAATCGTATACACGTCGATATCATCCTGTGATCTACGTAGATGTCCGGCTCCAGAACGTGGGAATCCGCCGGACATCCCCGGAGTTCCCTCACAAACTACAGCTTGCAACCGTTCTCCGCCGGCCCCGCCACCCAGGCGGGCCGGCCCGACCGCAGACCCGGGAAGGAGGTGATCCCTGGCACCTGCCATGGGAGCGCCCCGGTCCCCCTGACCGAGGCGTTAGCGCGTAGCGAACGAGCGGCCGGGCGGAGGACCCTCCCCCGCCCGGCCGCTCGATTTCTGTTCCAAGTTCCTCCCCGACTCAGGGTGGGACCAGGCGCGCGGTGGCCGCCGCTCGGCCCTCCATCTCCGGCGGGACCAAGCGCAGCAGCCGAAGCAACCCCACGCGGGCAGGCGCGGCAACCTCGACCGTTACCTCCGGCCCGCCCGCGCCCGGCAGCACCTGCACCGACCGCAGCCGCACCCCCCTGACGCCCGAGTCACCAGCCGAGCCAGCCAGGTACGCGGTCACCGTCGCGCGCGCCCGCTCCTGCGCGACCCGCACACTCCGCCCCCCACTCAGATACCAGGCCCTGGTGTCGACATCGTTGGCCGCCGCCACCGCCGCCCCGTCAGCCAGGTTGCCAAGCGCCCGATGCCCCAGGAACCAGTTCGACGTGTCCCATCCCAGCGCCAGCACCATCAACACCAGCACCACCAACCCAACCAGCAGCACCAGCGCCTGCCCACCCTCCTCCCGCCGGCTCATCCGCCCAGCCCGCGGTACCGGTCGACGCGGGTGTGGTGGGTGGCCCCGACCGTGACACCAGGCCCGCCGACGGCACCCAGGAACGGCAGCCGGGCCACCGGAACCCGGTAGGTGACCACCACCTCCACCTCCGCCCCGGGCCCGAACCCCCTGTCACACCCCGCCCCCGCCGGGCACCCGACCCGCAGCCGCATCCCGGCCCCCGGGTCCCCGGCACGTATCCCATAGGTGGCCAGCACCTCCCGATACGCCACCCCGGCCCGCCGCTCGGCCTCCTCCCGGTCCGACCCGGTCACATACACCCGCCCGGCCTCCCGAGCCGCACTCGAGGTCGCCAGCAGCGCCCGCTGCACATCAGCCATCACCACCATCACGTACACCAACGGCACCACCAGCGTCAGAACCACCATCAGCAGCTCCACCACCGCCGCCCCTCGCTCCCCCGATCCGGTCGCCACCCATCCGGCCTGGCGGGACCCACGACGGTCCGGGGCAGACCCAGCCCCGGTCACAACGTCTCCTCCTCGTGCATTCGCGCCGACATGCGAACAGGAAGACCGGGCACGCCGGGAACGAACGACGGGAGGGTGCCCTCGGCCCGCAGGACCACCACCCCGGCGGTCTGGCTGGCTTGGATCGGGACCGCGTCGGCGACCCGCCCGCCGGCCGAGCGCCGGAGCAGCTCGGTGGCCACGCGCCGTCCGTCGTCCACCGTGCGGCCTTCGGTGGCCGCCACCCTCGCCCCCTCGGACAGCGAACCCATCAGCGCGTTCCGCTCCCAGAGGAACAACCCAAGCTGGGCGAGCGACATAGCCAGCACCACCGCCACCGCCGACACCAGGACGAACTCCACCACCGCCGACCCGCCCTCGGCCGCCCGGGCGCCCCGCGGCTCACTCAAAGCGGACCTCGTCGAGGAACCCGGTGATGATCTCCCGCAGCGCCTCGCTGGCCACACCCCATACGAGCATCACCAGCGCGACCGTCATCGCCGTGATCAGCACCCAGCCGGGGACGTCGCCCCGTTCTCCCTCGCAGCGCGCGAGCCGGCGCAGGATGGGCCAGTCGGACCGCGGCATGACGGCAGCTCCCTTCGGTCAGCGGGCAAGCTGGGACAGCGAGACCAGTCCTGGGTAGAGGGCGAACAGGATCACCACCGGCAGCTCGAGGAACACGACCGGCACGAGCATCAGCACCTCACGGCGGCCCCCGGCCTCGATCAGGTCGCGCTTGTGCTGCTCGCGGACGTCAGCGGCCTGCGCCCGGAGCACGTCCCCGAGCGGTGTGCCGCGCTCCACGGCGACGACGACGCCGTCGACGAAGCGGACGACCGCCGGCACCGGCACCCGGACCGCCAGCCGCTCCATCGCGGCGGTGAACGGCTCGCCCGCGCGCAGGTCGGCCAGCACCAGTGCCAGCTCCCGGCTCAGCTCACCGCGGGAACGGACGACGGCCCGCTCCAGCGCCGCTCTCGGACCCTCCCCCGCCGTAACCGCCAGGCAGAGCAGGTCGGCGAGGGTGGGCAGCTCGCGTAGGATCCGCGCCTGCCGCCGCGCGACCTGCCGCCCGAGCCAGCCGTCACGGCCGAGCACCCCACCGACCACGCCGAGCACGGCGCCGCCGACCACGGCGACGGCCGAGACCGGACGCCCGGCGAGCGCGGGAACAAGCAACGCCGTCAGCACGCCGGTGACAAACCCGGCCAGCCCCCACAGCACCTGCTCGGCCCGGAACCGGGCCAGGTCGCCCGGCGCTCCGGCCTCGCGCAGTCGCCTCGAGACGGCGGCGGCGCCACCTAGCCACCGCTCGACCAGGCGAGCGCCATCCTGGAGCAACGGCCCGAGCAGCCGTTCGAGAGCCGGAAGCGGGGTGAGCGGCGCTACGGCGCCATCGAGCAGCCGGGTCGTCGCCGGCTCGAGCCCTTGCAGATATGGGTCGAGCCGGGCAGCGAGCCGGGGCCGCCGCAACCCCGGAGCCCCGGAGATGACCAGCACCAGGCCGGCCACCAGCGCGACGCTCACGACCACGGCCACCAGGCTCACCGCAGGACCCGTTCCTCGGCCGGGAGGCGGCCGATGGCCAGCATCACGCGGTAGCCGGCGACGGCCATGGTCGTGCCGATCGCCAGCACCACGGCGCCGCCCGTGCCGCGGTAGGCGGCGACCGCCTCCGGCTTGGTCGCGAGCAGCAGCAGCACCGCCCACGGGGTCGCGAACGCCATCCTGGCCGCGACCACCACCCAGGTCTGGCGGGCCTCCAGCTCCTTGCGCACCCGCTGCTCGTCGCGGAGGAACCCGGACAAGGTGCGGAGGGTGCGGCCGAGCTCGCTGCCACCCACCTCTCGGGCCAGCCGCAGCGCCTCAACCACCCGGTCGGCGGTCGGGTCGGCGAGCTCCTGTTTCAGCCGGTCGAGGGCGATGCCGAAGCGGCCGTTGGCGTGGTAGTCGTCGGCGAAGCGCGCGAACGGCGGTCGCAGCGCCTCCGGCCCGCGTTCGGCCAGGCCCGCGACCGCCTCGGGCAGCGACAGGCCGGCCCGGACACCCGAGGCCAGGTTGTCGATGGCGTCCGGCCACACCTCCCGCAGCTCGCGGAGGCGGCGCCGCCGCCTGGCACGCAGCGCTCCCAGCGGCAGCCACCCGACCAGCCCGGCGAACGCCAGCCCGAGCCACACCGAGCGGGTCAGCCCCAGCACGGCCACGCCAACGGCCATGCCAGACCCGCCGCACACCGCGACCACCTGCCACAGCCGAACCCCGCCAACCCCCGCCTGGGTCGCCCAGTCCCGGAACCGCCCCTCCCAGCGCCGCGACCGGCCAGCCCTCACCCGGCCATCGATCCCGAGGCCGACGAGCACCAACCCGGTCACCAGCACCGCCGGAATCGCCAGCACCGCCACTTCATCCACGGCTCAGCACCTCCGGCCGCCTCATCCACGCCTCAGCACGTCTCGCCACGTGTTCAGGCCTCAGCACCTCCCGCGGCTGGGCGTCGCGCCGCCTCATGGGGCCAGGACCTCCACCAGCTCGAAGCCGTGGTTGCGGAAGCGCTCGGCGTGCGGGGGGAACTCGCCCGTCCACAGGAGCCGGTCGCCGGCCCGGCGGAACACCAGCCCGGCCTCGACCTGGTCCTCCTCGACCCGGCCGGAGACGGCCAGGACCTCCTCGACCCGGCGCCGGCCCCAGCCGTCGCCGCGTAGGAACACGATCAGGTCGATGGTGGACGCGACGGTCGGCAGGATGAAGCGGTGGGAGACGTTCTCACCGGCCAGCAGCGGCAGCGTGGTCAGCTTGACCAGCGCTTCCCGAGCCGAGTTGGCGTGCACCGAGGTCATGCCGGGGATCCCCGAGTTGAAGGCGATGAGAAGGTCCAGGCACTCCTCCTGGCGGACCTCTCCGACGAGCAGGCGGTCGGGCCGCATCCGCAGCGCCTCCTTGATCAGGCGGCGCTGCCGGATCTCGCCCTCGCCCTCCAGGTTCGGCTGGCGGGTCTGCATGGCGACCGTGTCGGGCAGCCCCACCTGGAGCTCGAACACCTCCTCGCAGGTGATCACCCGCTTGCGCGGTGGGATGGCCGCGGCCAGGCAGTTGAGGGTGGTCGTCTTCCCGGACTGGGTGGCCCCGGCGACGACGATGTTGAGCCCCGTCACGACCGCCGCCTCGAGGAACCGGGCGCACTGCCCGCTCATCGTGCCCAGGCGGACCAGCTCGGCGAGCGAATGGGCGCGCAGCACGAACCGCCGGATGTTGACCGCCCAGTGGCGCCGGGTGATGTCGGGGATGACGACGTGGAGCCGGGAGCCGTCGGCCAGGGTCGCGTCCACGAACGGGCTGGACAGGTCGACCCGGCGCCCGCTGGCCCGGAGCATGAGCTCGACCAGGTCGTGGACATGCTCCTCGCCGAGGACGGTGGTGGTCAGCTGCGGCCGTCCGGCCTTGGCCACGAACACCTTGCCGGGTTCGTTGATCCAGATCTCCTCCACGTCCGGGTCGTCGAAGAAGGGCTGGAGCGGGCCCATGCCGATCACCCGGTCGGCCACCGCCTTGGCCACCTGCCCGGCGTCGTCCAGCGGCGGCATGCTGGCCACCAGCCGGCGCTCGGCGTAGTCGGTGACCACCTCGTCGATGAGCTGGCGGACGGCCACCCCGTCGCCGTTGCCCGGGTCGAGCCCACGCCGCCGGACCAGCTCGCGGACCTCGTACTCCACGATCTGGTCGGCGGTCCGCTGCGCCGCCGTCACGGTCCCGACCCGGCGGTGACGGTGGCCTGCCCGGTCAGACGGGACCGCCGGCGGGACCGGCGAGGCTGGACGGCCCGGGCGGGGAACAGGATCGCGGCCAGCCTGGCCAGCGCGAGCTGGGCCGGGGAGCCGGGACGGGCCTCGCGCAGCGCCTGCCCGGCGAGCAGCGCGGCGTCCACGCCCTGGCGGTCATAGGGCACCACGACGGACGGCTCGATGCCGACGTAGCGGCTGAGCGCTGCTCGGACCTGCTCGGCCGGGCGGTCGCCGCCGAACATGCCGGGCCGGAGCTGGTTGACCACCACCCGGACCCGGCTCGCCGGGACGCCGAGGTCGCGCAGCTCCTGGTAGCCGCGGATAAAGGCGTGCAGGCCGACCGGGTCGGCCCTGGCCACGGCAACCACCAGGTCGGCGCGGTCGACGGCCAGCCGGGTGACCGCGTTCCGGCGCAGGCGGACCTGGTCGTAGAGGAGCTCCTCGTCCTCCTCGAGACAGAAGCCGGCGTCGACCACGGTGACCGGAAAGGCGATCCGGAACAGCTCGAGCAGCGCCTCCCATGTGCCCGGGCGGACCTCGGTCCACAGCTCGGCCCGGGGCAGCCCGGGCAGGACCCGGGGCCCGTGGGGAGCGGCCCGCCGAACCGCCTGCCGGAGCCGCAGGGCGTCCAGCTCGCCCCGCCCGGCCACCCTGGCCGCCCAGGCCAACCCAGGCGCGTCGTCGAGGAACCCGAGTGTCTGGGCGACCGCGCCTCCATAGGTGTCGGCGTCGACCAGCAGGACCTCACCGCCCGCGGCGGCCGCCTCGAAGGCGAGGTTGACGGCGACAGTCGTGCGGCCCGGCCCGCCCTTCGGTCCCCAGACGGCCGCCAGGATCCGCCGCCCGTCGCCGTCCGGCTCGATCGGCGCGCCCTCGGGCTCCGGTGGCTCCTCGGCGGGGTCGGGTTCCTCGGCGAGCGCCGCGCGGGCTCGGTCCACCAGCACATCCGGGGGATCGGCGTCGAAGGCGACGTGCACCAGCCCGAGCTGGCGGAGCCGTCGCTCGCTGTCCTCGTCGCCGGACGCGGCCACGCCGACCACCGTCAGTCCCGCGGCGGCCAACCGGGCCAGCGCATCCCGGTCCAGCCACCGGGTCCCGGCGGCGACAACCGCCACCTCCGCCTGCCCGGCCGCAGCCACGGCGAGCAGGTCACCCAGGTCATAGCAGCGGTGCAGCACCTGCGCAGCGACCTGCCCGGCCTGGCAGGCCTGGACCAGCGCCGCCTCCCACGCCGCCCCGACCCCGGCGGTCACCAACCGCACCTTCACGTCCCCACCCCCTCGTCCGGCGACGGGTACGTGGGTTCCGGCCCAGCCGGTCCGGACACGGTTGGTTCGGGAACCGCCGGTCCGGAGGCACCTGGTGCGGACGTCGTCGGACTGGGATTGGTGGGCTGCGACCCACCCGGATCCGGTTCCGCCCCGGCGGGGCCCGTTGCGGCCCGTTCGAGGGCCGGCCCTGGGGCCTTGACGACGAAGATCCGGGCGGTGGCGATGGCGGCGACCACGATCGGGGCGCGGTCGCCGGGCATGCGCAGCTGGACGCCCCGTTCCTGCCCGGTGCCGGCGAGCCCGGCTGGGTCCTGGAGGACCTGGACGACCTCGGCCGAGGGCAGCAGGACGACCGCCCGGCCCCGGCGGGCGCCCTCGGTGTAGGCGGCCAGCACCTGCACGCTGTCGCCGGGTCGCAGTCCCTGGGCCATGTCGCCCGGATCGACCTGGACCGGCAGCTCGACCAGGCCGGCCTCCCGGCTGGAGGCGAGCACGACCCCGGCCGGGACGAGCGTCTCGCGCCGCACGGGTGCGGTGAGGACCCGGCCGGACACCGTCTGGCCGGGACCCGGCTGCAGGTAGTGCCGCAGCGCCGCCGCCGGGAGGCGCACCCGGATCACCATGAGGTCTCCATCCTTCAGCGGGGTGCCAGCGGGCAGGTCACGGGCGGCCGCGTACACCGGCGCCAACCGCTGGGAGCGGTCCAGGAAGAGGGCGCCGGCCAGGACCGCGAGCAGGACCAGGCAGGCGCCGAGGGCCGTGCGGCCGTTCATCCAGGTGGCCGCGCGCAGGCGGTGGGCTGGGGCCGCCGGTGGCGGCTCCGGGTTCAGGCTGGACAGAGTCGACGCTCCGTGGGGGATGGAGCAGCGTCGGCAGAAGATGCCTGATCCGGGCGTATCCGATCAAGGGTGTGATTAGCGACACGTTAGCCTCCCTGTTCGAGGCGGTAATCGAGCCATCAGGATGTAGACGGGGGCAGTTGGAGGCAAACAGGAGTTCTGATATTGTGGATAACTCAAGGACGAGCGGTCGCAGGCGGCCGGAGCCGGCCGGCGACCTGAGCGCCACCGCGACCAGGAGGACCTCATGCCCACGCCCGGGGTCGAGCCCAGGTTCTACACGCTGGAGGATGTGGCCACGATCCTGAACGTCCGGGTCGCCCAGGTGTATGCGCTGGTCCGCAGTGGCGAGCTTCCCGCGGTCAAGCTGGGGGGCCGTGGCGTCTGGCGCGTCGACCGCGTTCAGCTCGAGGCGTACATCGAGCGGATGCACGAGCAGACGGCCGATTGGGCGCGCAAGCATCCGCTCATCGGCGCTCCTGAGGAATCGTGACGGCGACGACCGCCGCGAACCCGATGAACCGTCGGGCCCGTACCGCCCCTCGGCGTCGCGCCTCGCCCAGGTGGTGTTCGGCCAGCTCCAGGTAGTCGCTACCCGCGGCTTCGATCGTCCCGTCACAGTCGGTCGCGTCGGCCAGGAGCACCCTGACGGGCTCCCGTCGCCGGGCCAGCTCACGTAGTGCCAGCGCGAACTGGTAGCGGCCCCGGGAGGCAGCGGGCGTGGGCCGGAGCGTCGGCGGCTCGGCGGGCAGGGCGACCGAGACCGCGGAACCGTAGCGGATCAGGTGCTCGGCCCCGTCGGCGGCGCGCAGGACAAGGAACTCCGGATAGCTGGCCACGACGGTGCCGCGGAAGGCGCGCGTGCCGGAGTGCACCGCCGCCTCGCTGCCGATGCGGCGTGCCAGCTGTTCCCACAGCACGGTGGCGCCAAGCTCCGCCCGAACCGCGGCCATGGATTCCTGCTCGGCCTCGCGTCGCAGCCCGGCCTCGAACTCTCCCTCTAGGTCATCGAAGACCCGCCGCATCGCCGGCGAGGTCGACTCGTCCGATTCCTCCGGTTCGTACATGCACGGCAGCCTAGTCGGCCGTTCCTTTCTCCACAACCTTACGGCGCCTCGTTGTGGATGTCTTAGTCTACTGGTAGGAAGTTGAGGCATGTGGAGGGTAACAGAGCTTCTTGAAGGACCGTCGTGATGGGCCAGATGCATGGGACTGGGCCGTATCAGGCCGACCGGTGGTGGCGGTCGGCGCGGCTCACGGGGATCGCCGTCGGCCTGATGCTGGTCGAGTGGGTGCTCGTGGACGAGGTCGGCTCGCCGATGGCCTTGGCCCGGACGCTGCGCGACCTTGGCGACCCCTGGGCCGACCCGGTCGTGCCGGTGCTCGCCTTGATGGCACTGATCGCCGAGGCGATGGTCGGCTACCTCCTGCTGGTGCTGGCAATGCGGTCGCTCGGCGCGCTGCCGGGACGCGCGGGCCGGGTGGCTCAGCGAATCACGTTCGCGGTCACTCCGGCCATGGCCCGGCGCCTGGTCGACCTGCTCGTCGGCGGCACGCTGCTGGTGCAGGTGACGCTGGCGGGGCCAGGCGCTCCGCCTGGCCCTCGATCGAGTGGCTCCTTCGGGGCGGTGGTAGCCGCCTCGGCGATCAGCCGATCCGACGGACCAGCGACCGCAGGGGATCTGGTGCTCCCCCGACTCGAGGCGGCACCCCGTCCCTGGCCGGCGGGCAAGCACGACCAGGTCGAAGCGCGACCCGCCCTCCGCCGGTCAGCGGTGCCACTGCCGCCCTGGCTGGGGGGTGGGTCGTCCAAGGCGTCCAGGCACCGCGCCGGGTTGGGCGAGCACACCGTTGAGGCGGGCGACACCTTGTGGGACATCGCCGCCGCCCACCTGGAGCCGGTGGAGCGGTCGGCGGCGGCCATCGATCGATACTGGCAGCAGGTCTACCGTGCGAACCGGTCTGTGGTCGGACCCGATCCCGACCTGATCCGTCCGGGGATGCGCCTGGCCATGGTCCCGTTCCGCCGGGATCGACGATGAGGGAACCCTCCGGCGTTCCGGCTCCTGCAGGCGTGCTGTTCCCGGAGCTGCTGGCGGCCGACGAGCCCGCTCCCCCGGCGCAGCCGCGTCCGACGAGGCTGCTCAAGGTGCTGGCGCGGGTCCTGCTCTGGTCGCTCATCACGGTGGGCGCCGTCCGCGGGCTCATGCCGGCCTCGGGAGGTGAGTCGCCAACCAGCTCCGCTCGGGCGGGTTCGGCCTCGGCGGTGCCGGCAGGCTCAGCGCCAGGAGGCCCAGCGCCGGTCGGCGCGGCGCCGACCG
>JASLBL010000693.1 GCA_030146615.1 Actinomycetes bacterium | reverse complement strand
CGTCGGGTGGAGGACGTCGAAGGCGAACGGCGGAGGGCGGTTGCCGATCTGGTGCGCGAGCTGGGTCATCAGCCCGTGATAGGTGCGGACGCCCAACGGCAGCGCGACCAGTCCACCGATCACCACGCCCAGGACCGCGCTTGCAGTCAGCACCATGGCCAGGAACTGCCGCGGACTCATCCCGACCACCTTGAGGATGGCGACGTCGCAGGCCGCCACCGCGCGGGGGCTACGGCCGCCGCCGCTTGGCGCCTGCTGCCGGTCATGGCGGCGTGTTGGCGGACACGCCCGTGGTCGTGGAACTGGTTCACCTGGGCGTCCTTGCGACGGTCGGCGGCTGCCAGGGCATAGCATGCACTCGGGTGAGGGCTGGGCACCATCGGGGATGACCCTGGTAGGACCCGGAGTCGGCGCAAGGTCCGCTCAGGGTCGCGCCAGGACACCGGTGACAGGCCGCGCAGGAGCAAGGTCGATGACCCATCGGCTACATCGCCTGGCTAAGAGGTCGTTTCACAACGTGAAGGATGGTTTGGGATGATGCGCGGCCATGACGACACCGACGATGACCGAGCAACTGGTCCCCGATGAGGTATGGGCTGCCATCCAGCCGCTGTTGCCACCCAAGCGGCCCCATCCCAAGGGCGGCCGGCCCTGGATCGAGGACCGGGCGGTGCTGGGCGGGATCATCTATGTGCTGCGCGCCGGGGTGCCCTGGCGGCTGCTGCCCGCCCGCGAGCTTGGCTGTGGCAGCCCGGTCACCTGCTGGCGGCGGCTGCGCGACTGGCAACAGGCCGGGGTGTGGGAGCAGCTGCATCATCGGCTGCTGGACTGGCTGGGCGACGACGGCCAGGTCGACTGGTCCAGGGCCGCCATCGACTCGGTCAGCGTGCGGGCCCGGCGTGGGGGGAACTAGTTGGCGCAAACCCGGTCGACCGGGGCAAGCCCGGCTCCAAGTACCACCTGCTGATCGACACCACCGGCATCCCGTTGGCGGTGGGCCTGTCAGCCGCCAACACCCATGACTCCCAGCTGCTGGAGCAGCTCGTCGACGCCATCCCGGCCGTGATGGGGCCGCGGGGTCGACCGGGTCGGCCGCGCCGGCGTCCGGCCAAGCTGCATGGCGATAAGGGCTACGACTACCCGACCTGCCGGCGGAAGTTGCGGCGGCGAGGGATCACTCCGCGGATCGCTCGCCGTGGGGTGGAGTCCACTACGCGGCTGGGCCGCCACCGGTGGAAGGTCGAGCGGTCGCTGGCCTGGCTGCTGGCCAACCGGCGCCTGACGGTCCGCTACGAACGCCGCGCCGACATCCTCACGGCGTTCCTGCACCTGGCCTGCGCGCTGATCTGCGCCCGCAAGCTCCCACCGTTGTGAACCACCTCTTAGCTCAAGATGGTAAGTCGCGCTACCGGATTCGCTACTGCGCTTGACGGGCCAGCCGCGCCGACGGCAGGGTAGCGCGGTTGCCTGGCTAGCTCGAGCCCGAGTCCCACCGCTGCCGCTGTGCCCACTCCGCCAACGGCACCGGCTCCACGCCCAGCTGATCGCGCGGCTGCGACATGTCAACCCTGCCGTCGCCGCGGCCGATGATGCACCGCACCTGCTCGGCGACCTCGTAGGCCACCGCCGGCCCGAACAGGGGCACAAGCGCCTGCTCGTAGGCGTCCGGTGCGATCTCGACATAGCTGACCGGCCGTCCCAGAACCGTGGACAAGCAGGCGGCCATGGCCTCACCGGTCAGCCCCTCCGGGCCACCGATATCGAACGTCGAGCCGACGAGCTCCGGCCGGTCGAGCGCGGCGGTAGCGTACGCCCCAACCTCCTGCGACGAGACCCACGACATCGGAAAATCGGCCGGCAGGGGAAAGGCCAGCACGCCGCTGTCGACGATGCCCGGCTTGATCCACGGGCCCAGGAGGTTGTCCATGTAGAACGTCGGCCGCAGCACGACGCTCGGGACCCCACTGGCCCGCAGGTGGTCGACCATCTCCTGGCGGACGCGGTACACGGTCACGTCGGTGCCGTCCAACACGTGGGCGGTGGTGTTGAAGACCAGCATGGGGACGCCCGCCGCCCGGGCCGCGGCGATGGCGTTGCGGCCGTAGGTCTCATGCAGCGCGAAGTCGTACTGCAACGGCAGGTGCAGCACCACCCGGTCGACGCCCCAGTGCGCCGCCTCAAGGCTCGCCGGGTCGTCGAGATTACCCACCGCGACCTCAGCGCCGCGGTCCGCTAGCGCCCGCGCGCGGTCTGGGTCGCGGGTCAGGACCCGCACCGGTCGGCCGGCGTCGAGCAGCTGCTCGGCCACTGGCGAGCCCTGGGTGCCGGTGGCGCCGTAGACGAGCACGATCCCGCTCTGCGTGGACAAGGTCGCCCCCCCGTCAGTCAACCCTGGTGTGCGTCGTGTGCGTCACGGCGCGATTCACCCTCCCGGAGAATGGACCGCTCGCGCGAACCCCGTCAAGGACGGCCGGCCGGTCGACCCACCTGCGGGTCTGCTACCCGCCATGCTAGGAGACGGTCGGAGCAGCGAGAGATGCTGCCGCCTCCGGCGGGACAGGGGAGACGCGGGGAGGGGCTACTACCTGGGCTGGCGAGGTGGTGTGGGACGTAGAAGCGGCGACTTGGCGTACTCATAATCTTGCCAATCCAATGGGTCGTCGTCGCCAACTTCGACCAACGGTTTCACCCCAAAGCCGGGCAGCACGACCGCTGGTCACCGCTGCGTCCGACCGATCACTGGACGCCGAAGGAAGTGGTCGCCCAGCTGGGGCGTTGCTGCGGACGCGGGGCACCGAATCATGTGGATGACCGCGTTCCTGCATCTGGCGGGCGCGCTGATATGCGCTCCGAAGCTCAAGCGGTTCTGAAACCGGCTCTTAATAAGAGGGCATGAGGCCTCGCCATAAGAGGGCATGAGGCCTCGCCGGTCGCCTCCAGCCGTCACTGCGCAGCGCAGCAGGCTGACCCTCCCCGAAGTATCAAGGGCCGCGGTGCCGTTGTGGGCGTAAACCACGCATTGGTTGCGACCTCGCCACGCTGAAGCCAGCAACTTCCGCCTTGGGGAATGCTGGCCGGCTGGCGCTG
>JASLBL010000692.1 GCA_030146615.1 Actinomycetes bacterium | reverse complement strand
CCCGGCCCCAGCGGCTGCGGGTCCGGCCCCTGCGGCGGCTGCGGGTCCCGCCGCGGCTGCCACGGCTACCGGGGCGGCCGCCACCACCCCAGTGGACGGCGAGGTCACGCCAGCGGCCTCGGCCGGGGCGGCGGGGGCCGGGGCGGCCACGGCTGCCGCCCGTCCGGCCGACGTGGAGGTCGAACCCGGCATCGACCAGGAGACCTACGACCGCCTGCTGGCCGCCGGCGAGCCCGACCGCACGGCCAGGGCCAAGGCCAAGGCCGCCTATATGCGCAAGGCCAAGGCGGAGGCCCGCGCCGCCCAGGCCGCCGGGGCTGCCGAGCCCGCCCCGGCCCCCGCCGCCCCGGCCGAGGCCGCCGCCCCCACGCAGGTCCCAGCCGGGGAAGGGGCGCCCGCCGCCGGGGGAGAGGCGCCCGCCGCTGACGGGGCGCCCGCAGCGGAACCGGGGTCGGTGGAGACGCCGGTGGCGGCCGTTGCGGCGCCCGAGACGGCGCCGCCCGCCCCCTCGGCCGCCGGAACCCTCGAGGCCGCCGAGCCCGCGGCCGACGCCCGCGACCCGGACGCCCGATCCCCCGAGGGCGACCCGACCGCTTCCGGCACCGCCGTGGACGTGGCCCCGAGGGCGGCGGTGGCCCAGGCCGACGCCGAGCATCTGGAGATCGAGGTCGACCAGGAGACCTACGACCGGCTGATCGAGGCCGGCGAGCCGGAACGGACGGCCAGGGCCAAGGCCAAGGCGGCCTACGCCCGGAAGCTCCGCGCCGCCCAGCGGGGCGGCGGCGGGGGGTCCGGGTCGTGACCGGGCAGGAGGTCGCGTTCCTGATCCTGGCCGTGATCGGCGGCCTGGCCGGGCTGCTGGTGGTGACCAGCCGCAACGTCGTCCACGCGGCCCTCTACCTGGTCGTCGCCCTGGCCAGCGTCGCCGGGGTCTACCTGCTCCTGGCGGCCCCGTTCCTGGCCTTCGTGCAGGTGATCATCTACGTGGGCGCGATCGTGGTCCTGATCCTGTTCGGCATCATGCTGACCAGGGCTCCGGTCGGCCGCCAGGTGCTCGACAACACCCTGCGGGCCCGGGTCGGCGCCTTCGTGGTCGGGGCCGGCGTGTTCATCATGCTGACGGTGTTCCTGGCCGGGCCGTTCGGCTCCGAGCGGATCGAGAACCAGGCCGCCACCGCCACCGCCGCCCTCGGCGAATCGCTGTTCCGCAACTACGTGCTGCCCTTCGAGGCGGTCAGCCTGCTGCTGCTGGCCGCCCTGATCGGCGCCATCGTCCTCGCCCGCCGCGACTGACAACCGAGGAGAGCCAGCAATGCCGCTGATGTACCCGCTGGTGTTCGCCGCCTTCCTGTTCAGTGTCGGGGTCTACGGCGTGCTGGCCCGGCGCAACGCGGTGATGGTGCTGATGAGCATCGAGCTGATGCTGAACGCGGTGAACGTCAACCTGGTCGCGTTCAACGCCTACCTGCGCGACCAGCTCGTCTCCGGGCAGGTGTTCGCGCTGTTCGTGATCGCCGTGGCCGCCGCCGAGGTCGGCATCGGCCTGGCCATCGTGCTGCTGATCTTCCGCAACCGGGAGACGGTCAACATCGACGAGGTCGACCTGCTGAGATGGTAGGGGGTTCGGGGGCGGAGCCCCCGATGGACAAATGACAGCGGCGACCATTGACCAGGTGAACTGACAGAGGAGGGTACGTGGAGAAGCTGGCCTGGCTGGTGCCCGCCCTGCCCCTGGTGGCCTGGGCGGTCCTCCTGCTGGTGGGCAAGCGCCTCCCCGGCGGGGGGGCGGCGGTCGGCATCCTCGCCGTGGCCGTCGGCTGGGTGATCAGCCTGGCCATCCTGTTCGGGGTCATCGGCGGGGCCGACCCCTACCACGCCAGCACCGAGTGGGCGCCGATCGGGGCCGAGTTCGAGATCCCCTTCGGCATGACCGTCGACGGCCTGGCCGCGGTCCTGCTGGTCGTGGTCACCACCGTGTCGCTGCTGGTGCAGCTGTACTCGGTCTCGTACATGCGCGGGGACGAGCGCTACACCTTCTTCTTCGCCAAGCTGTCGCTGTTCACCGCCGGCATGCTGATCGTGGTCCTGGCCGACAACCTGCTGCTGATGCTGTTCGGCTGGGAGGTCATGGGCGTCTGCTCGTACTTCCTGATCGGGCACTACTGGGAGGACGTGGCCAACGCCCGGGCGGCGGTCAAGGCCTTCCTGACCACCCGGGTCGGCGACCTCGGCTTCATGGCCGGCATCTTCGTGTTCGCCTGGGCGGCCCGCAGCTTCGAGATCGAGCGGATCATCGAGGGCGTCGAGACCGGTGAGATCTCCAGCACCACCGTCACCCTGGGCGCGGCCCTGCTGTTCTGCGGGGCGATCGGCAAGTCGGGCCAGTTCCCGCTGCACACCTGGCTCCCCGACGCCATGGCCGGCCCGACCCCGGTGTCGGCCCTGATCCACGCCGCCACCATGGTCGCGGCCGGGGTGTTCCTGGTCGCCCGCATGTACCCGGTGTTCGAGGCCTCGGGGTCGGTGCTGAACGAGATCGGCATCCTGGCCAGCATCACCATGCTGATCGCGGCCCTGCTGGCCCTGGTCCAGGACGACATCAAGCGGGTGCTGGCCTACTCGACCGTGTCCCAGCTGGCCTACATGATGGCCGCCCTCAGCGTCGGCGGGTACTCGGCCGGGATCTTCCACCTGTTCACCCACGCCTTCTTCAAGGCCCTGCTGTTCCTGGCCGCCGGCGCGATCATCCACGCCGTCCACTCCAACAACATGAGCGAGATGGGCGGGCTGGCCAGGGCCATGCCCGTCACCTTCGTGACCTTCCTGGTCGGCGCCCTGGCCCTGGCCGGGATCGCCCCCCTGGCCGGGTTCTGGTCCAAGGACGAGATCCTCACCGACGCCTGGAACGCCGGCTTCGCCGGTGCCGGCGAGGCCGCGACCAGCCAGAGCGTGGCCCAGATCGTGTTCGTCACCGGCATGGTCACCGCCTTCCTGACCGCGCTGTACGTCGGCCGGATGCTGTGGCTGACCTTCGGGGCCGCCTACCGCGGCCAGGGCCACCCCCACGAGGCCGACGCGGCCATGCTGTTCCCCCTGGTCGTCCTGGCCGTCGGGGCCGCCCTGGCCGGGTTCGTGGGCCTCGGCGACAACTCGATCGCCACCTGGATCCAGACCGAGGCCCTGCCCGCCCACGGCCCGGTGACCCTCAACGTCGGCCTGATCGTGGTCACCACCGTGGTCGCCCTGGCCGGGCTGGCCATCGGGACCGCCCTGTACCGGCGGGGCCTGCCCGAGCGCGAGTACCTGGAGCGGGTCCCGCTGGCCTGGAAGGTCCTCCAGCGCAAGTTCTTCCTCGACGACCTGTACGAGCAGGGCATCGTCCGGGCGGTGGTCGGCGCCCTGGGCCCGGCCACCTACTGGTTCGACCAGCGGGTGGTCGACGGGGTCGTCAACGGGGCGGGGCTGGGGACAAGGCGTCTCGCCCGCGGCCTGCGCTATGTACAGTCCGGGCAGGCCCAGTGGTACGCGGCCGCGCTGTTCATCGGCGTGGTCGGCCTGGCCGTGGTGGTGACCCAGCTGATCGGCGACTAGCCGGAAGGAGGAGTGCTCGGCGTGGACTGGTTCGACGACTCGGCCCTGACCCTGGCCGTGTTCCTGCCCCTTCTGGGCGCGGTCGCGGTGGCGGTGCTGCCAAAGGCGCGCGACGGCCTGGTCCGGGGGGCGGCGCTCAGCTTCGCCGGGCTCGCCCTGCTGGTCGGGGTGGGGATGCTGGCCCGCTTCGACTACGAGGCCGGGGCGACCATGCAGTTCGAGGTCGCCCGCTCCTGGATCCCCTCGATCGGGGCCGGCTACCACGTCGGCGTCGACGGCATCGCCCTGCCCCTGCTGGTGCTGTCGCTGCTGCTCAGCCTGCTGTGCGTCGTCTACTCGTGGCGGGTCCTGCCCGAGCCCCGCAACCCCAAGGCGTTTCTGGGCCTGCTCCTGCTGCTGGAGACGGGCATGAACGGCACCTTCGTGGCTCTCGACCTGGTGCTGTTCTTCGTCTTCTGGGAGACGGTGCTCATCCCCATGTACTTCATGATCGCCGTCTGGGGCGGGCCGAGGCGCGACTACGCCTCGATCAAGTTCATCCTCTACACCCTCATCGGGTCGGTGGTCATGCTGCTGGGCTTCCTGGCCCTGTGGCTGCGCTCCAGCCCCGACGCCGCCGGCCGCACCTTCGACATGCTGGCCCTCCAGGAGGTGGGGGCGGCCCGCTTCGGCGGCACCTTCGGCACGATCGTGTTCGCCGCCGTGGCCCTCGGCTTCGCCGTCAAGGTGCCGGTGTGGCCGCTCCACACCTGGCTGCCCGACGCCCACACCGAGGCCCCGACCGTCGGCTCGGTGCTGCTGGCCGGGATCCTGCTGAAGATGGGCACCTACGGGTTCGTGCGCATCGCCCTGCCGATCCTCCCCGAGGCCGCCCGGGAGTGGGCCCCGGTGATCGGCGTGCTCGGGGCCATCGCGATCGTCTACGGCGCCCTGTGCTGCCTGGCCCAGCGGGACGTCAAGCGGCTCATCGCCTACTCCTCGGTCGGCCACATGGGGTTCGTGATGCTGGGCATCGCCACCCTGACCCCGACCGGCATCAACGCCGCCGTGTTCGGCATGGTCGCCCACGGCGTGATCACCGGGATGCTGTTCTTCCTGGCCGGGTCCATGCACGAGCGCTACCACACCCGCGACATCGTCGAGCTGGGCGGCGGCATGGCCACCCTCATGCCTCGCCTGGCCGGGGTGTTCACCCTGGCCTGCATCGCCTCCCTGGGCCTGCCCGGGCTGGCCGGGTTCTGGGGCGAGATCCTGGCCCTGCTGGCCGCCTGGAACCCGGCCCCCGGGCTGTCGGTGCCGCTGTTCCGGACCCTGGCCGTGGTCGGCCTGCTGGGCACGCTGCTGACCGCCGGCTACTTCCTCTGGCTCATCCAGCGGGTCAACCTGGGCCGGGTCCCCGACCGCTGGGGCGGCAAGGCCCTCGGCGACATCGCGCCCATCGAGGTCGCCGCCTGGTCGCCCCTGATCGTGCTCATGGTGGCCCTCGGGTTCGTCCCCGGCCTCATCCTGTGGCTGACCAGCCCGTCGGTCACCGGCTGGTTCAATGACCTGTTCACCCTGGCGAGCACCTGACGTGCCGAGGAGACCCTGACCGTGGCCATCGACTTCCACGCCATCCTTCCCGAGCTGGTCCTGGCCGGCACCGCCCTGCTGGTGCTGGTCGTGGACCTGTTCGTGGAGCGGGCCAAGGTGGTGGCCAGCTGGCTGTCCATCGCCGGCACCGTGGCCGCCGGGATCGCCCTGGCCAGCCTGGTCGGCGGGGGCACCCGCAGCACCTTCGGCGGCTCGTTCGTGGTCGACAACTACGCCCTGCTGTTCAAGGGCCTGTTCCTGGGCTCGCTGCTGCTGGTCCTGCTCATGAGCCAGCGCTACGTCGACGCCGGCACCGCCTACCAGGGCGAGTTCTACTTCCTGGTCCTGTCCAGCTTCGTCGGCATGCTGCTGATGCCGTCCTCGCGCGATCTGCTCATGCTGTTCCTGTCGCTGGAGATCGTCTCGGCCACCGGCTTCATCGCCTCCGGCTTCCGCAAGAGCGACGCCCGCGGCAACGAGGGCGCGCTCAAGTTCCTGCTCATCGGCGTCCTCTCCACCGCCGTGATGCTGTTCGGCATGAGCCTGGTCTACGGCTTCACCGGCTCCCTCCAGCTCGGCCCCATCGCCGAGCGCCTCGCCCAGCTCGGTGACGAGCCGGCCGCCGTGATGGCCGTGTTCCTGGTCATCACCGGGTTCGCCTTCAAGGTGTCGGCGGCCCCGTTCCATTTCTGGGCCCCCGACACCTACGAGGGCTCCCCGGTCCCGGTGGCCGCCTACCTGTCGGTCGCCTCCAAGGCCGCCGGGTTCGCCGGCCTCCTTCAGGTGACCTTCGTGGCCTTCCCGTCCTACGCCCGCTACTGGGCTCCGGCCCTCGCCGTGCTGGCCGCCATCACCATGCTCCTCGGCAACGTGATCGCCCTGGCCCAGACCAACATCGTCCGCCTGCTCGCCTACTCCTCGGTCGCCCAGGCCGGCTACATGCTGGTCCCGTTCGCGGTCGGCTCCTCGGCCGACCCGGCCGTCCGCGAGGAGGCCTTCCAGGCCGTCCTCGTCTACCTGCTCATCTACGCCTTCACCAACCTGGGCGCGTTCGCCGTCGTCACCCTGGTCAGCCAGCGCCAGCCGTCCAACCTGATCGCCGACTACGCCGGCCTGGCCCGCCGCTCCCCGGCCCTCGGCGTCGCCATGACGGTGTTCCTGTTCTCCCTGGCCGGCATCCCCCCGGCCGCCGGCTGGTACGCCAAGTTCGTGATCTTCAAGTCGGCTATCAACGGCGACACCCTCACGCTTCAGCTGCTGGTCGCCTTCATGGCCGTCATGACCGTGGTCGCCCTCTTCTACTACGCCGGGGTCGCCCGCAGCCTCTGGCTCGGCACCCCACCCGAAGGCGCCCCCGAGCAGCCCGCCCCTCGCGTCTCCCCGACCCTCGGTACCGCCATCGCCCTGTCGGCCGCCGGCGTCCTGGTCCTCGGCGTCCTCCCCAACCTCCTGGTCCAGTACGCCCCCGTCTCCACGCTGGTCGCCGGCCCGTAGCCCGGGTCGCCAGACAGTAGCCCTCCGGCCGGTGGCGGCGGATCGGCCATCGGGATCGTCCGCGGCGACCGGCGTCGCCGGCACCGGGGCTGCGGCCGACCGAAGTACCGGTTGCGGCGACCTCGGTATGGTTCCCGGCCGGCGACGGCCGGACCAGGCCTCCCGGCCGGTACGCTCCGGGGATGAGCCCTCCGGGAACGGCCACGGCGGCCACGGCGGCGCCCAGGCCGCGGCGTCGCGCGCGCGACTGGGTCATGGACACGTGGCTGTTCCTGGCCGCGGTGATCTTCGGGCTGCTGGTGATCGGCGGGCGCCTGGAGTCGTCAACGCAACCGCCGATCTGGCTGTTCACCGCCGACGTGCTCGCCGGCCTGCTCGGCTGCGCCGGGCTGTGGCTGCGCCGCCGCTGGCCGGTCGGGCTCGCCCTGGTGCTGGTGGCGTTCTCGACCTTCTCGGAGGTGGTGTCCGGAGCGCTGGTGGTGGCGACGCTCACGGTCGCGATCTACCGGCCCCCGCGGACCACCGCGGCCGTCTTCGCCCTGAGTCTGCTGGCCGCGCTCGTCTACGTGGTGGTCCGGCCGGAGCCCGGGATCCCCGGCTGGCTCCTGCTCCTGGTCGGCGTGGCCGTTCAGAGCGCCGCCGTCGGCTGGGGCCTGTTCATCCGGTTCCGGCGCCAGCTGGTGCTGTCGCTGCGCGACCGGGCCGAGCGGGCCGAGACCGAGGCCCAGCTCCGGGCCGAGCAGGCCCAGCAGCGCGCCCGCGACGAGATCGCCCGGGAGATGCACGACGTCCTCGGCCACCGCCTGTCGCTGCTGAGCGTCCACGCAGGCGCGCTCGAGTTCCGGCCCGACGCGCCGGCCGAGGAGGTCGCCCGCGCCGCCAAGGTCATCCGCGACAATGCCCACCAGGCCCTCCAGGACCTGCGCGAGGTCGTCGGGGTCCTGCGGGCCCCGGTCGGCGAGCTGCCCCAGCCGACCCTGGCCGACGTCCGGCAACTCGTCGCCGAATCCGGCCGGGCCGGGATGCGGGTGACCCTGCACGACGAGACCAGCGACGTCGTCCCCGATCTGGCCGGCCGGACCGCCTACCGGGTCGTGCAGGAGGCCCTGACCAACGCCCGCAAACACGCGCCAGGGGCCCAGGTCCGCGTCCACCTGGCCGGGTCCCCCGGCGCGGGCCTGACCGTCGAGGTCCGCAACGACGCCCCAACCGCCGGCCCCGACCCCGGGCCCGCGCATGCCTCAGGGCCCGCGCCGCCCGACCCCGGGGCCGGGCAGGGGCTGTCCGGCCTGGCCGAGCGGGTCGCCCTGGCCAGAGGGCGGCTGGAGCACGGGCCGACCGCGGAAGGCGGCTGGCGCCTGTCGGTATGGCTACCCTGGCCGGCATGAGCGAACCCGAGGCCGATCCCGAGACCGTCGGCGTGCTGGTCGTCGACGACGACCCGCTGGTCCGCGCGGGCCTGGTGATGATGCTGGGCGGCGCCCCCGACATCCGGGTGGTCGGCGAGGCTGGCGACGGCACCCAGGTCCTGCCAATGGTCGACCGGCACGCCCCCGACGTCGTCCTGATGGACATCCGCATGCCCAGCATGGACGGCCTGGCCGCCACCGAGGCCCTGCGGGCCCGCCGGCGCGCCCCCGAGGTCATCATCCTGACCACCTTCGACGCCGACGAGCACGTCCTGCGGGCGCTGCGGGCCGGCGCCGCCGGGTTCGTCCTCAAGGACACCCCGCCGGCCGAGATCGTCGACGCCGTCCGCCGGGTCGCCAAGGGCCTCCCGGTCCTCTCCCCGGCGGTGACCCGGCGGCTCATCGCCCGGGTCGCCGGCTCCGGCCACGACCGCCGGGCCCGGGCCCGGGAGCGGCTGGCCCTGCTCAACGACCGCGAGCGGGAGGTCGCCGTGGCCGTCGGCCAGGGCCGCTCCAACGCCGAGATCGGGTCCGTCCTCTACCTGAGCGTCCCCACCGTCAAGACCCACGTCTCGAGCATCCTCACCAAGCTCGACCTCAACAACCGCGTCCAGATCGCCCTGCTGGCCCACGACGCCGGCCTGCTCGACGACCCGGCCTGACGCGGCCCCCGGCCGACGCCTCAGGCGCGGCTGGTCGCGGGCTGGCGGCGGCCGCTGCGCCAGGCGTCGCCGAGCTTGACCCGGGCGCCGGTGCGCAGGATGGCGCCCTCGTAGAGGCGGGCGGCGAGCAGGACCACGGCCACGATCGAGACCAGCATGATGCCGATTGAGAGGGCGATCTCCCATTGGGCGGCGTCGCCGCCGGCGACCCGCAGCGGCATGACCAGGGGGGCGACCGGGGGCAGGAACGACGACACCCTGGCCAGGGTGGAGTCCGCGCCCGAGACCGAGCTCGTGAAGGCGACGAAGAACGACGCGATCATGAGCAGGTTCAGCGGGGTGGCGGTGTTCTGGAGCTCCTCCTGGCGGGACACGATCGCCCCGGCCACCGCGAACATGCTGGAGTAGAAGGCGTAGCCGAGCAGGAACCAGAGCAGCACCGAGCCGATCGTCCCGGCCGCGTCCGGCGGCAGGGTGATGGCGTTGCTGGCCACGGCCACGGCCAGCCCGACCGCGCCGATGATGGCCAGCTGGATCAGCCCGACCAGGCCGACGCCGATGATCTTGCCGGCAAGCAGCTGCACCGGCCGGACGGCGGCCAGCAGCACCTCGACCACCCGGGTCGACTTCTCCTCGACCACGCCCATGGCGACCGCGAAGCAGTAGCCGATCAGCTGCCCGTAAAGCAGGAACACGGCCACGGTGGCGATCGTCCGCTTGGACCGGGCGTCCTCGTCGACCGGCTCCAGGCTGCGCACGGGCAGCGGGGGAGGGGCGAGGGCGGCCTGGATCTCGGAGGGCGGGATCCCGGCGCTCTGGAGGGTCTGCTGGGCCCTGGCCGCCCGGGAGGCGGCCTGCACGAGCAGGCTGAGCTGCTCGTCGGGCTCGGCCTCGGCGACCAGCTCGCGGCCGTCGACCACGGCCAGGTCGAGCTTGCCGTCGCGCACGGCCGCCTCGGCGTCGGCGGCGCTCGCCGGCTGCTGACGGTTGATGCGGACCCCGACGGCCTCGCCCTGGGCGGTGAGGACCTGCCCGAGCGGCTGGGAGGCCGGGCCGACCAGGCCGACGTCGAACTCCGTGGGGTCGTCGGACCCGAGCAGCTTGGGCACGAAGATGATGGCGACCAGGATGGCCAGGGTGACCAGGGTCGAGATCAGGAACGACCGGTCGCGCTTGGTCCGCTCGACCAGCTCGCGCCTGGCCGTCAGCTTGATGCCGTCGAATGTTCTCATCGGGGCACCCCCTCGGGGTTCCCCGAACCCCTCCGGGTCTTCATCTGGGACGCCCTCATTCCTGCACCGCCTGCCGGAAGAGTTGGGCCAGGGACGGCTGCACGGCGCTGAACAGGGTGACCCGCCCGGCCGCCCGGGCCGCGTCGAGCACCCGCTGCTCGTCACTCTCGACGGCCAGCACCACCCGCCCGTTGTGCTTCTCCAGCACCGTCACCCCCCCGAGGCCGCTGGCCCAGTCGGTGGCCGCGTCGGCCACCTGCACCTGCCAGCGGCGCTCGCCGCCGGAGGCCCGCAGCTCCTCGACCGGCCCGGCCGCGACCAGGCGGCCGCGGTTGATGATCGCCACTGCCTCGCACAGCCGCTCCACCAGCTCCAGCTGGTGGCTGGAGAAGATCACCGGGATGCCGTCGGCGGCCCGGTTGGCCAGCACCTCGGCCAGCACGTCGACCCCGACCGGGTCCAGGCCCGAGAACGGCTCGTCCAGGACCAGCACCTCCGGGTTGTGGACCAGGGCGGCGGCCAGCTGGACCCGCTGCTGGTTGCCGAGCGACAGCTGCTCGACCCGGTCGTCGGCCCGTTCGGCCACGCCGAGCCGCTCGATCCAGTAGCCGGCGGCGCTGCGCGCGTCCGCGGCCGAGAGGCCGTGCAGGCGCGCGAAGTACTCGAGCTGGTCGCGGACCCGCATCTTGGGGTACAGGCCGCGCTCCTCGGGCATGTAGCCGAAGCGACGGCGGGTCTCGGCGTCGACCGGCCGGCCCCGCCAGCGGACCTCGCCCCGGTCGGGCTCCAGCACCCCGAGCACGATCCGCATCGCGGTGGTCTTCCCGGCGCCGTTCGGTCCGACG
>JASLBL010000649.1 GCA_030146615.1 Actinomycetes bacterium | reverse complement strand
AGCAGGCCGACCAGGCGGGCCAGACCCTCGACTTCGTCTCGGCCGTGCCCCTGGACGAGAAGTCGGTCTGGGACTACAACCGCGGCAACGCCGCCGGCCTCGAGGAGAACGGCAACGGCGACAAGCCCGAGGTCCCGCTGGCCGCCATCTACCCCAAGGAGGGGACGCTGGAGGCCGACCACCCGTGGGTCGTGCTGCGCGCCCCTTGGGTCGACGACACCAAGCACAAGGCGGCCGCCGGCTTCCTCGACTACCTACGCAGCGAGCCCATCCAGACGCGCTTCCAGGAGGCCGGGTTCCGGACCTCCGAGGGCCGTCCCGGCCCGCAGCTGAGCGAGGAGAACGGGCTGCTCCCCGACCAGCCGAGGCGGGTCCTGGCCCCGCCGGCCCCCAAGGTGGTGGCGGCGGCCCTGGAGAGCTGGAACGCGGCCCGCAAGCGCAGCAACGTGCTGGCCGTCTACGACGTCTCCGGCTCGATGAAGGAGGAGGTCCCCGGGACCGGCGGCAAGACCAAGATGGACATCGTCAAGGCGGCCGCCGGCCAGGCCCTTGGCCTGTTCGCGCCCGAGACCAACCTCGGCACCTGGGTCTTCTCCTCCGACCTGGGCGGCGGCCGCGACTGGGCCGAGTCGGTCCCGATCGGGCCGACCAACGCCCGGCTGCCCAACGGCAAGGTCCGTCGCGAGGTCCTGGCCGAGGCCCTGGCCGAGCTCCAGGCCACCGACGGCGACACCGGCCTGTACGACACCGCCCTGGCCGCGTTCCGGGCCGTGAAGCGCTCGTACGCCCCGGACCGGATCAACATCGTGGTCCTGCTCACCGACGGCATCAACGACGACCCGACCGGCGGCATCAACCGGGCCGAGTTGCTGCGCCGGCTCAAGGCCGAGCAGGACAAGGACAAGCCAGTGCGGATCATCACCGTCGCCTACGGGGCCAACGCCGACGCCACCTCCCTGAAGCTGATCTCCCAGGCCACCGGCGGCCTGGCCTATGTCTCCAGGGACCCCCGCGACATCCTGCGGGTGTTCACCGACGCCATCACCAAGCTCCCGGCGAGCTAGGGCGTGTCTGGCTCGATCGTGATGCTGGCTGTCTGCGGCATTTCGGTCGCCTCGGCCGGTGGGCTGTGCTGAGATGATGCAGCCATGTCGATCGAGTGGGTTGACGCGTGGACGCGCGGGCTGCCGCTGCGCCGGCGCTCTACCTCAGACGCTGAGCCGCCGGATCTGGTCGCGCCCGTGGTGGGTGGTGGACGCACAGCCCAGCACCAGTACGCTCGGCCTTGTCATAGGCGTGTGCTGCCTCTGCGAACGATGGACCACGATGCGGTGTGGGAGTTTGGTTTCTGTCCGAGCGCGGCCTGGGCGCAGGCCGCGCCCTGTTCGCGCAGCGATTGCGCGACCGTTGTCAGCCCGAGTTGTGCCGCCACGGCTGCGTCATCCCACCCGGTTACCGCCACATCGTCAGGGATGACGCGACCGGCGGCGCGGGCCGCGTGGACAACGCCGGCCGCTTGCTGGTCGCTCATCGCGGCGATCGCATCGGGCGGCTCGGCGGAAGCTAGTAAGGTTGCCGCGATTTGCTCGGCCTCGGCCGCGTCATTGCGCGCGCATACCGCGATGACCACGTCGCGCCACGCGATGCCGGCGGCCTCGGCCGCTTGCCGGTAGCCCTCCAGCCGCTCACGCGTCACCGGAAACAAGACATCTGTGATGTCCGCGCCACCGATGATCGCGCTGATCCGAGCTCGGGAAAGCGGTTGGCTCAGTACCGCCGGACGCCTGGCGCCCGCGAACGCGATAGCGCCGACGGCGCGTGCCGCTACGCGGTTGTCGATGCTCACCAGTTCCAGCCCGGGCACCGCCGGCCCGCCGTGGACGACCGCGGGGCGCTTCATCGCCTGGACGGCTGCCAGGACCGGATCATCGTCGGAGGTGGTCCAGACGATGTACCCGTCGACGGCCGCGTCCGTGATCCGCGGGACGTCATCGGCGGCACCGGTGATCGGCAAGATCGTCATGCCATACCCGCGATCAGCGCAGACATCGGCGATCCCAGCCAGAAAGGACACTGCCTGCGGGTCGTCGAACGCGTAACTCAGATGCTCGCCCATCACGACACCGAGCGTGCGGGTGCTGCCGCGGCGCAGCGACCGGGCACTCGGGTCAGGTCCGGGGTACCCCAGCTGGGCCGCTGCGGCAAGGACCTTCGACCGGGCCTGCTCTGATACGCGGTTCGGCTGGTTGTACGTGTACGAGGCGGTCATGACCGACACGCCGGCCAGCTTGGCCACCTGCGCGAGGGTCACCCGCCTGGAGCCGGCAGACGATTCCATGATGTTTAGCCTAGCGAAGTCTGTGTATCCTTACATATGATCTGTATCGTTACACAGATAAGGGAGCGGACACGGATGAGAGAGGGGTTCCGTCGCGATCGGCTCACCTGGGTCGCGTACGTGGTGCTTGCCTGGTTCGCCTACCTGCAGGCGGCGCCGGGGCTGGTCATCGTGCACCTGCGCGACGAGCTCGACCTGAGCTACTCCACGGGCGGGCTGCACGTCGCGGCGTTCGCGGCCGGGAGCACGGTCGCGGGCGTGATTTCGGCGCGGCTGGAGCGCGCGCTCGGGCGGCGCAGGCTACTGTGGTCGGCGGCCGCGCTGATGAGCGCGGGGGCGATCGGGTTGACGGCGGGGCCCGTCGCTGCGGTGACCGTCGGCTCGGTGCTGGTCATGGGCGTCGGCGGTGGGCTGCTGCTCGCGACGGGCCAGGCCGCCCTCGCCGACCACCACGGCGAGCGCCGCGCGGTCGCGCTGGCCGAGGAAAACGTGGCGGCCAGCATCGGCTACCTCATGCTGATTGGCGTGCTGTCGCTGACGGCGGCGCTGCAGGTGGGCTGGCGGGTCGCGCTGCTGGCCTCGCTGCTGGTCCCAGCGCTCGCGTGGTGGAGCAACCGGCGGCTGGCGATCGACGCGCCGCCGTCGCGGGTGGCCCAGGGCCGCCTCCCCGGCGTGTTCTGGATCGCGGCCGCGATGTTGTTCTGCACGACCGCGGCCGAGTGGTGCATCACCGCCTGGGGCGCGACCTTTGTCGAGGACGCCGCGGAGGTGACGACCGACACCGCGGTCGCGCTGATGGCCGGCTACTTCGGCGGCGTGCTGGCCGGGCGCACCCTCGGCAGCCGGCTGGCGCGCCGGCAGGATCCGGCGCGGCTGCTCGCGCTCGCGTTGGCCGTGGCCGCCGGGGGGTTCGTGATCCTGTGGCCGTCGACCGGGCCCACGCTGGCGCTGGTCGGCCTGTGCCTGCTTGGGATCGGGCTCGGCAACCTGTTCCCGATGGCGGTGTCGGTGGCGGTCGCGCTCGCGCCGAGGCAGGCGGCGCTGGCCAGCGGCCGGGCGGTGGCGATGTCGTCGTTCGCGGTGGTGCTCGCGCCCCTGACCGTCGGGACGCTGGCCGACGTGACGTCGCTGAAGGCCGCGCTCTGGGTCGTGCCGGTCATGCTCGTGCTCGCGGCGGCGGGACTCGTGCTCGTGCGTCAAGCGCGGACTCCAGTGCGCAGCGCGCCCTGAACAGCAGTTGCGCCGTCCCGTTGGCAGTGAGGCCGAACTCGGCCGCGATCTCGTGGCACGGGCCCGATTCGTCAAAGTCGGCACGGAAACCACGCGTCCGGCAGCGCACGGATCGCACCCGCGCGCGCACCGCTCCCGCCGTCGCCCTCGAGGGCCTGTGGTCGAGCCTCAAGGCCGTGGAGCTGGGCCAACCTGGCCACGCCGACCCTAGCGAGGTGATCGAGCAGGCTCACCGCGGCATCGACCGCGTCCGCGGCACGCCGCATCTGGCCTATTCGTTCCTGCGCCACGCCGGCCTGTCGGTCTCATGACCCATCAACCCAACACCCAGGATCGTTATTTGCTAACGGAACAACCTGACAGGACACTAGGAGGCGTCCTCGCGAAGGATGCCGACTCGGACAGCCAGCGGGCGTAGCTGAGGCGTACTTGCCCGGTGTTCGCGCCTCAGCAGCTCGCGCAACATCTCCTTGACGATCACCTGATACCTGACCGCCTCAGGCGCGAGCCGCTC
>JASLBL010000634.1 GCA_030146615.1 Actinomycetes bacterium | reverse complement strand
TCGCCCAGCGCCTGGGCATCCCGCATGACAGCCCTCAGCGGGTCAAGGCGGGGCTGCAGTTCGCGCTGTCGGAGGCCAGCGACGACGGCCACTGCTATCTGCCCGAGGCCGAATTGGTGGCCAAGGCGACGGGGCTGCTGGGCGTGGACGGCGAACTCGCCGGGCGCTGTCTTGAGGAGCTGGTGGCTGAGGAGGGCGTGGTGGCCGAGCCGCTCCCCGCCGATGGGTCGCCGGATGCCGTGGCAGTCACGGGCAGGGCGATCTGGCTGGTGCCGTTCCATCGTGCCGAGGTCGCCCTGGCCGCCGGGCTGGTGCGCCTGCTCCAGGCACCGGTCGATCGCCTGGCCGGCTTCCAGACGGTGGACTGGACGGCCGCGCTGGACTGGCTGCACCAGAGCCTCGGCGTCACTCTGGCCCCCGAGCAGGCCGCGGCGGTGCGGCTGGCGTTGACTGAGCGGGTGGCGGTGCTGACCGGCGGGCCCGGCTGTGGCAAGAGCTACACCGTGCGGGCCATCGTCGCCCTGGCCCGCGCCAAGCGAGCCAAGGTGGTGCTGGCCGCGCCGACCGGCCGGGCGGCCAAGCGGCTGTCCGAGCTGGCCGGGTTGGAGGCGGCCACCCTGCACCGGCTGCTGCAGCTGCGCCCAGGTGGGGACGCCGCCTTTGACCGCGACCACCCCCTGGACACGGACCTGGTGGTGGTCGACGAGGTCTCCATGCTGGATGTGCTGTTGGCCAACAAGCTGGTCAAGGCGGTGGCGCCTGGCGCCCATCTGCTGCTGGTCGGCGACGTCGACCAGCTCCCCAGCGTCGGCGCTGGCGAGGTGCTGCGCGACCTGCTCGCCGCCGACACCCTGCCCCGGGTGCGGCTGACCAAGATGTTCCGCCAAGCCCAGCAAAGCGGGGTGGTGACCAACGCCCACCGCATCAACGCCGGCCAGCCGCCAATCACCCACGGCCTGGCTGACTTCTTCCTATTCCCCGAGGACGATACCGACCAGGTCGCCGACCTGGTCGTGGATATCGTGGCCAACCGCCTGCCGCGCCGCTTCGGCCTAGATCCCCGACACGACGTGCAGGTGCTGTGCCCGATGCACCGGGGACCGGCCGGCGCCGGGGTGTTGAACGAGCGGCTCCAGGCGGCGTTGACCCCAGCGCGCCAGGGGCTTGCTGAGCGCCGGTTCGGCGGGCGTGTCTACCGGGTCGGCGACAAGGTGATGCAGATTAAGAACAACTACGACAAGGGCACGGCGGGGGTGTTCAACGGGTCGGTCGGGGTGGTCACCGCGCTGTCGTTGGAGGACAGCGAGTTGCGGGTTCGGTTGGATGAGGACGAGGAGGTGGGCTATGGGTTCGACGAGCTGGACGAGCTGACCCATGCCTATGCGGTCAGCATCCACCGCTCCCAAGGCAGCGAGTACCCCTGTGTGGTCGTGCCTCTCACGATGAGTGCGTGGATGATGCTGCAGCGCAACCTGCTCTATACCGCCGTGACCCGGGCCAAGCGGCTGGTGGTCCTGGTCGGCAGTAAGCGTGCCCTGGCCAAAGCGGTCCGTACCCAGGGTGCCGGCCGTCGCTACACCGCCCTCACCGAACGGCTATAGCCGGGGACGGGCGGGCCGCCTCCAGGGGCCACCGGCTCGGCCGGGTGGCCAAGGCGATCATCCAGGCGCAATGGCGGTCGTGGGGCAAGGCCTGCGCGTGGCACCGGCCCCCGCCAGTTGGCAGGCGTGCAGCTACTCGGTAGCGTCGCCCGGGCCCAGGTGGAAATACACCCCAGCGTGAACCAAGTCCCGTACTTCGGCAGTAGGCAAAGATGCGCTGAAGCAACTCAATAGAGCTATGGCGGCCGCTTGGCTTGGTCCCGATAATCCTCTTGTCGACCACCACCAGGTGATCGACAACCCTCTCCGCCGCACGTCCTCGCGGACGACCAGTTGGTCTGTTCCGGCCCTGAAGGGCATGTCGTGGTTCAGACCCAAGAAAGGGGCCGTGCGGTGGCAGCGCAGCGCAAGGACAACCGCGACCAGCCGCCCAGCTACCTTCGGACTGCCGAGGTGGCCGCCCTGCTCCACGTCTCACCCAAGACCGTGGCCCGCTGGGCCAAGGAGGGCAAGCTCCCCTTCATGAAGACACTGGGTGGACACCGCCGCTACCCAGAGGCCAAGATCCGGGAGCTCTTGGATCAGCTCCGGGAGGAACCGACGGTCTGACCTGACCGACTTCCTCGATGGCCGACCAGGCTACGGTGATGGTGGCAAGCTTGCGTTGCATGCAGCCAACCGCTGCTGGGAGCTGGTCAGCCGACCGGGCGGTCTGCAGCTGTCTGGTCAGTGAAGTCCGGCCTCCTCAGGCGCATGCAAGAGCACCTGACTAGACGGTCTTCGGAGCGCGAGATCCTGCGTTATGGCAGGTGAGCACAGCGCATACGTCCAGAGAATTGCAAAGCAGGTGCTCTTCCAGCTGAGCTACATCCCCAACATGCGGCCCCAGCGTAGCCGACCTGGTGACCTCGTTCGAGCTGCACCTCCGAGCCAGGAACCGCGCTGGCCGCCAACGCCAGGTCTGGGAGGCCTGCGTCAGGCTGCGCTCGGGTGTTGACCCTACAATGCCGGCGTGGTCACAGAGCTCGCTCGGCAGGAACTCGAGGCGGCGAACTGCTGGGAACCCGAGGATCGGGTGCCGCGGCGGCCGGGGATGACTGAGTTTCGTCGGAGGGTGCGCTACCAGCAGGCGCGGTGGCGGGAGGCGGCTGGGCATCCCATCGGGTCGCAGCCGATTGCGCCGAGGCCCGGTGGGGCGGTGCGGCTGGTCGGGAGTCGTCTGCCGCTGGGCTATGCTCGGGAGACCGGGGCGAACTTCCTCAACGGGAACGCGCTGGGGGCGGCGAGGGCGCGGACCTCCGTCACCGAGGCGCATCAGAGCTTTGATCACCAACGTCTGTGGGCTGACCTGCTGTCGTCACCGGCGATGGCCTTCAACCTGTTCGGCGACTTGGCTGCCGACCTCGAGTTGGCTGACCGGGCCGTCCACACCTGGTGGCCGGACGCGCCTGGCACCGTGGGTGACGTCCGCTTCGCGCACTCGCCGGGGCGGTTCGATCCGGCCTATCTCAACAGCCTGCGGGCGTTCGATGCGGCGTTCGTGCTCGACCTCGGCGACGGGACCCAGGGGGTCGTGGGTGTCGACACCAAGTACCACGAGCGGATCAAGGCTGAGACTCCGAAGCCGAGCAACCTCCGGCGCTATCTCGAGGTCGCCGAGCGGTCGGGCGCGTTCGCGGAGGGGGCGATCGACGCCGTCAACGGGAGGTCGGACCTCGCCGAGATGTGGCTGGAGCATCTGCTGCTGCTGTCGATGCTCCAGCATGCCAGCGGCTCCTGGAGCTGGGGCCGGTTCGTCGTCGTCCACCCCGCCGGCAACTCCGACGTCGCCGAGCTGTGCGACCGTTACCGGGCGCTGCTCGTGGACCGGTTGACCTTCTCGTCGATGACCGTCGAGGAGCTCCTCGACGCCAATGCCCTCCCGGCTACGACGACCGCCGCCTTGCGCGACCGGTACCTGCCCGGCTGACATACCTCCAAGGTCATGCCGCCGGGCCGCCTCGCAGACCGAGGAGCTGGTTCCTGGCTTCGGCGGCCGCGGGACGGGCGCCGAGGGTGGTGAGGCGCTCGGAGGCGACCCGCAGGACCTGCTCGGCGTCGGGGCGCTCCAGCTGGGCGAGGCAGCGGCCCTGGCCGAGGAGGGCGAGGGCGTGTTCGAGGACGTTGCGGTAGGTCGTCCAGCCCTCGGCGGCCTCGGCGTACAGGGTAGCGGCGGCCTCGGGGTCGCCGGTGGCTTCGGTGAGGACGGCCTGGGCGGTGGTGGCGGCGAGGCGGTAGCGGGTGGCGGTGGTCTCGGTGTCGTCGATCAGGGACTTGGCCAGGGCGGGGGCGGGAACGGCGGCGACCCGGACCATGTCGGCCAGGTGCTGGCCGAGGAAGCGGCGGCCGCCGGCGCGGTCGGTGGTGAGCTTGGCGGCCTCCTCGACGAGGGCGAGAGCGGCCGGGTGGTCGCCGGTGGCGTGCTCGACCTGGGCCGAGTTGACCAGGGCGGGGACGAGCTGCTGGAGGTCGTCGATTTCCCTGGCCCGGGGGAGGAGCCGGGTGGCGAGGTCGCGGGCGGCGATCAGGTCCCCCTGCCAGGCGAGGACAAGGGTGACGTAGCGGCGGCAGCCGATGGCCAGGTAGTCGCCGCCGTGAGCCAGGTCCCAGGCGATGGCCTCGTCGGCCAGGGTCACCGCCTCATCCCAGCGGCCAAGGTCGAGGAGCATGCCGAGGGTCGAGGCGCGCAGCCACATGGCGGCCTCGCTCAGGCCCCGGCGCACGGCGAAGTCGACGCCCTCCTCGCACACCGCGATGGCCGCGTCCGGGCCTTCGACCAGCCAGACCGGCTCGGCCAGGTTGTTGTAGAGGACGGCGGTGTCGTAGCCCGACCCGAGCTCCAGCCCGAGGGCCAGCCCTTCCCGGAGGTCGCGCATCCCGCCCTCGAAGTCGCCCAGGTCGCAGCGGGCCATCCCGCGGGCGTCGAGGGCGCGGGGCCGGACCCTCGGCAGCCCGCCGAGCTGGTCGGCAAGGGCCAGGCCCTTCTCGGCCCAGTCCAGGGCCTCCCTGGCGTGGCCTGCCGTGACCCGGTCGCCGGCCATCCGGACGTAGGCCGAGACCAGCTCGGGGCCGGGCGGCTCCCCCTCCAGCAGCTCGATGGCCTCGGTGAGGGCGGCGCTGGACCCGCGGGTGTCGCCCTGGTTCCAGAGGACGGTGGCCAGGCGGCCCAGGGTGGCGCCAAGGCCCTGGAGGTCGCCGGTCCGGCGCATGTCGCCGATGGCCTCCTGGTAGACGGCGACCGCCTCGGGATAGTCGCCGGACTGGAACGCGACCCGCCCGGTCCTGACCAGCAGGTGGGGACGCTCGGGATCCCTCGGCTGGCCCAGCTCGACGGCCTGGCGGTAGTAGGCGCGGGCCCGGTCCAGGTCGAGGTTGATGGTCCGGTCCCCGGCCAGGATCAG
>JASLBL010000566.1 GCA_030146615.1 Actinomycetes bacterium | reverse complement strand
CCAGCCCGCGGCCAGCTCCTGCTCCGCCTCGGCCGGGCCCGCTGCCGGGGCGAGATGACCGGTGCCGACGAGCTGACCGCGGCCCGCGAGGCCCTGCTGGCCGCCGGCGAGCCGGTGGCCGCCGCCGAGGCCGAGATGCTGCTGGGCGAGCTGGCCTTCCTCCAGGGACGGGGCGACGACCGGGAGGCCCATACCGACCGGGCCCTGGCCCTGGTCGCCGGCGCCCCGGCGACGGCGACCAAGGCGGCCGTCCTGCGGGGCGTGATGATGCACCTCATCGTGGCCAGCCGCCAGGCCGAGGGACTGGCCGTCGGCCGCCAGGTGCTGGAAATGGCCAGGGCCCTCGGGCTGCCCGAGCTGGAGGCGGACGCGCTGGGCGCGATCGGCACGGCCGGGGTCGAGTCCGGCGACCCGCGCGGGCTGGACGACCTGGAGGCGGCCCTGGCCCGCTTCGACCAGCTGGGCACGCCCAGCGGCACGGTGTGGCACCTCAACCTGGCGTGGTCGGCCGCGGCCATGGGCGACCTGGCACGGTGCTTCGCCGCCCTGGCCGCCGGGGCCCGGCAGGCCGAGCAGTTCGGCTCGCGGCGCTGGCGGCGGTCGATCGAGCTCCAGCGGGTCGCCGAGCACTACTGGACCGGGCGCTGGGCGGAGGCCGTGGCCATCGTCGACGACCAGCTGGCCGGCGACGAGCGCCACCACCTGGAGCGGGAGTGCCGGCTGTGGCGGGGCCGGATCCGGCTGGCCACCGGTCGGCTGGCCGAGGCACTGGAGGATGCCGAGGCCGCCCACGCCCTGGCCGTGCAGGCCCGCGACCCCCAGGACCTCCACCCGACCAGGGCGTTCCTGGCCAGGGCCCGGCTGGCCGCTGGCCGCCGGGCCGAGGCGGCGGCCATGGCCGGACAGCTGCTGGCCGGCCTCGGCGGCGGCGTGCTCGTCCCCGACCTGGGCGCCGACCTTGGCATGGTCCTGGCCGAGCTGGGCATCCCGGCCGCCACCCTCGACCGCCTCGGCATCCCGCCCTCGCCCTGGCTCACTGCCGCCCGGGCCCTGGCCGCCGGCGACCCGCTGGCCGCCGCCGCCGTCTACGCCACCATCGGCTCGCTCCCCGACGAGGCCGACGCCCGCCTGGCCGCCGCCCGCCTCCTGGAGGCCACCGGCCGGACGGCCGAGGCCGAGGAGCAGCTGGCGGCCGCCCGAGCCTTCTACGCCGCGGCCGGCGCATCCGGCCCCGTCTAGCACCACCCGCGCCGCCTCCCGGCGGCCGATTCCCACCAGCTTGGGCGGCGTTACCGGGGCATTAGCGTCGGCTGGGAGGTTTCGGGCATGCAGCGGACCCCGCCTCGCCACCTCGCCCCGCCCCAGCGGCCCCGGTCGCGGGCCCGCGACCACCTCCTGGTCGAGTCGATCCTGGCCCTGGTGGCCATCGGGCTCACCGCCGCCATCCTGATCGGCTCGCTGGTCGAGCGGCCCGAGTCCAGCGCCGCCCGCCTCCCCAACCTGCTGCCCCCGGCCCCGACCACGACCAGGGCCGCGGCCACCACCCCGAGCCCGGCCAGCAGCCGCCCGGCCCCCGGCCAGAGCGGCAACCTGCTTGCCGATCCCGGGTTCGAGACCGGCCGGGACGGCTGGTCCGCTGTTGGCAAGGCCGGCCTGGAGCAGGTCGAGGAGGGCCGCAGCGGCGACTGGGCCCTGCGCATGACCCGCGGGTCGTCGCGCTGGCCCGGCGCCCTCCACGACGAGGTGGCCAGCCTGAAGGCGGACAAGCGCTACGAGGCCTCGGTCTGGGTCAAGGCCAGCAAGCCCGGGATCGAGGTCCAGGTCAACCTGTTCGAGCTGCGCGGCGGCAAGCGGTTCGCTGTCGACACGGTCGGCGCGATCGTCCAGGCCGGAGAGTGGCAGCGCCTCGACGTCTCCCACGACACCCACCGGCCGGGCACCACCCTGGCCCTCGAGCTCCTCGCCCCCAACCTCGCCAGCGGGACCAACCTGCTGGTCGACGACCTGGCGGTCCACGCCGCCTCCTCGTCGATGTCGGTCCACTGACCGCCCCCCGGTCAGCCCACCCCAGAGAGAAAGGACGACCAGCATGCGCCTGTGCAGGATCTTGGCGGTCCTCGCGCTGACGGCGGCGCTCTCACTGCCAGCCGCCGCCTCCGCCGCCGAGTCCAAGCAGCACGTCGGGCTGCACGACATGACCTGCACCAGCATCACCGCCATGGGCAAGGGCCTGCCCAAGAACAGCTCCATGCAGCTCACCCTGACCAACCGGGACACCGGCGGCACCCTGGCCGGCCAGACGGTGCGCACCTCGGCCAAGGGCGAGTTCATGGCCAAGCTGCCGGCCCGCCTGAACAAGGTCCTGAGCATCCGTCTGACGGTCAGCGGGCCCGACGGCGGCAAGGTCGCCTTCGCCGACCACGTGATGGCCAAGGGCGCGGCCATGTGCAACCTGCCCTTCACCGGCCCCTCCCGGAGCACCTCCCTGCTGTTGGCCGGCACCGCCGCCCTCGGCCTCGGCCTGGTCCTGGTGGCCACGGCGGCCCGGCGCGACCGCATTCTGGCCCGGGTGACCGCCTTCGAGATGGCCCGCCCCCGCCCGCCCCGGCGGTAGCCGCAGCACGCTGGCCCGCTCGGCGCTCGGCGCTCGGCTTCCGGCGGCTGCGGCCCGGCGAGCGGCGCCAGGCCATCGAGGACTTCTCCCAGGGCGACCTGGAGTTCCTGTACCTGGCCCCCGAGCAGGCCAACCCCGACACCCTCGACCATGTCGTCGCCGCCAAGCCGTCGCTGCTGGTGGTGGACGAGGCCCACTGCATCAGCGCCTGGGGCCACGACTTCCGGCCCGAGTACGCTCGGCTGGGGGCGATGCTGGAGGCCTTGGGGCGGCCGCGGGCGCTGGCCCTGACCGCCACCGCGGCCCCGCCCGTCCGCCGCGAGATCACCGAGCG
>JASLBL010000613.1 GCA_030146615.1 Actinomycetes bacterium | reverse complement strand
GTCAACGGACCGCACCTGGTCGCTCTGGTCCGAGCGGGTGCCGTGTTCAGGAAGGGGGTGCTGATCGCGCGACCAGAGCAGGATCAGGAAGCCGCCGCGTGATCATGCCCAGCCCCGATCCACAACTCTTGACCATTCCTCCTTGGAGTGGGTAGAGGAGCTCCTCATTAGCACCAGCAGTGCTGGCCAGGTTGTGACAGTGGAGTCACCCGATCGTGCGGTATGTGAAGCTGTACGCTTACAGCGAATTCAAGAACGACAGCTTTCTGGCGCAGCTGCCCATCTGGAGCGGCTCACCGGTTCCTCGAGGGTCGGCCTGATATCGGAATCCGGCCCCGCTCAGGCGCAGAAGTCCTCGGGACCGATCCGCAGCAGCTCGACCGGCTCGCCGCCGATCAGGTGGCGCTCGACCAGCTCGGGGACGTCGGCCTCGGTGACGGCGCCGTACCAGACGTTGTCGGGTGCGACCAGGATGGCCGGGCCGGCCAGGCAGCCTTCCATGCAGCCGGTGGCCACCACCTTCACCGACGTCAGCAGGCGGCGACCCTGCTCCTCGCGGAGGGCGTTGAACACGTCGGCCGCGCCCCGGTCCAGGCAGGACCCCTTCGGGTGGCCCTCGGGGCGCTGGTTGAGGCAGACGAACACGTACTTCTCCGGCTGGGCCATCGGGGGTCTCCGTCACGCTGGCGTTCTCGACCAGCGCCGACGCTACCGTTCGTAGGACTTTCTAGCCACCTGCTACCATCAAAGTCCACTTTGATGGTAGCATCCCCGCATGGATAGCGACGAGCTTCCGTTGGTTGGTGGGCATCCGGCCCTCGACCTGGTCAACACCGTCGAGCGGGGAGCGCCGGCTGCCGGCGGCGAACCGCCCGACCATCTGGCCGACCCGCCGGCCCTGCTGCGCTGGGCGGGGCGCGCCGGGTTGGTCGACGGCACGGAGGCGCGTGCGGTCGCCGACAGCTGGGAGCGCGACCCAGCCTCGGGGCCCGCCGCCCTGGCCGCGGTCCGGGACGTGCGGGAGGCATTGCACACAATCCTGCTGGCGGCGATGGGTGTCGGACCGCCCGGGGACGGAGACAGGGCCGACGCCGCCCTGGAGCGGCTGCGCGACCGGTGGGCCGCCGCCGCCGCGCGGTCGCGGCTGGCGCTGGACCCCGGGCGGGCGGCGGCCCGGCTGACGGTCGGGACGGAGCCGGGATCGCTGATCGCCGACCGCGTCGCGGCCGGCGCCGTGGAGATGCTCCGCGACGCAGAGCTGGCCCGGCTGCGGCGCTGCCCGACGGACGCCGGGGGCTGCGGGTGGGTCTTCCTGGACCGCAGCCGCAACGGGTCGCGCCGGTGGTGCCGCATGGCCGACTGCGGGACGACGGTCAAGGCGCGCCGCCTCACCGAGCGCCGGCGGGCCGCCCGGGCGCATTAGGGCGCCGCCACCACCACGATCCGCGGGAGGACGCATGGGAGCTGGGCGCGGCACCGCCAGGGCGGTCGGTGCCCTGCTGGCCCTGGCGGTGGCGACCTTCGTCTACGTCACCACCGAGACCCTGCCGATCGGCCTGCTCCTGCTCATCGCCGGCGACCTGGGGTGACCCGTCGGCCGCCGGCCTGCTGGTGACCTGGTACGGGCTGGTGGTGGTGGTCGCCTCCCTCCCGCTGACCCAGCTGACCCGGCGGGTGCCGCGCCGGCCGCTGCTCTCCAGGGTGCTGGCCGTGTTCGTCGTGGCCACCTGGATGTCGGCCGCCGCCTCCAGCTACCGGATGCTGCTCGGCGCCCGGGTGGTCACCGCGTTGAGCCAGGCGCTGTTCTGGTCGGTGGTGGTCCCGACGGCGGCCGGGCTGTTCCCGCCGCGGCTGCGAGGACGGGTGGTCGCCGTGGTGCTGGCCGGAGGCTCGCTCGCGGCCGTGCTCGGCCTGCCTCTGGGGACCTGGCTGGGCCAGCAGGCCGGCTGGCGGGCGGCGTTCCTGGCCCTCAGCGGGATCGGCCTGGCGGCCACGATCGCTGTCGCCGCCTGGCTGCCGGGTGGCCCGCCGGGGCGCGGCCACGCCGCCCGCGGGACCGACCCGGACGGGCGTCGCTACCTGACCCTGATGGCGATGACGGTCCTGGCGGCCACCGGCGCGTTCACCGCCTTCACCTACATCACCCCGTTCCTCATCGAGGTCGGCGGCTTCCCGCCCGCGGCGACGGGCCCGCTGCTGCTGGCCCGGGGGGTGGCGGGCATCGTCGGGGTCGCGGCCGGCGGCGCGCTGGTCGACCGCCGGCCATGGGCGGCGATCATCGTCCCGGGTGGCGGCCCAGGCGGCGGCCCTCCTCGGCCTCTCCACCCTCGGCCGGACACCGGCCGTGGCCGTCGTCATGGTCGCGCTGTCGGGGCTGTCATTCGGCGCCCTGACCACCGCCCTGGCCAGCCGGGTGCTCCGGGTCGCGCCGGGCAGCGCCGACCTGGCGGCCGCCGGCGCGGCCACCGCCGTCAACGTCGGCATCACCGCCGGCGCCTTCATCGGCAGCATCCTGCTGCCCGGCCTCGGTGTCCGCAGCACCGCACTCGCCGGCGGCCTGCTGAGCCTGGCCGCCCTCGCCGTGGCCCTTGGCGAGCCCCTTGTCGCCGCCGGAGACCGCGAGCCGGCGGCATCCGGCGCCCCGGCCCGCGACCCCTAGTCGGGGAACCGGGTCTCGTCGGCGTCTGGACCCGGCTCGCTGTAGCGCTCCCTCCGGACATAGAGATAGACGCCCAGGAGGATGCTGGCGGCCAGACCGAGCAGCCACAGGGCGTAATGGGCGCCAAGCAGGAAGGGCACCGACAGCAGCATGATGAAGAGCACGGCCGAGCCGATGCTCGACCCGAGGGCCGCCCAGTCGATGTGGCAAAGGCCTCTGGTCATCGCCCGCTCCTTCGCGCGGCTGCAGGTATTCATGCTACGGCAGGGGCCGAGCGGGCGTAGCGCCGCCGCCTCATCATGGCCTGTCGAGCTGCCTCATGCGAGGACCTCCGCCCATCCCCAGGGCGGAGGTCCTCGCGAGGTGGAGCAGGGCATCCATCACCCGGCGGGGTGATGTCGCACACCGCGTGTCATCCCCATGGCTTCGCGGCGTTCGTCAGGCGTCCCTCCTGTGGCCTGATGTTCCCCACCTCACCCGGAAAGAACGAAGTTGGGCTCGCGGTGGCTACACGAGCACCGGGTCAGGTCGTCGGCGGTCCACCCTGGCCGTTTCCCTGGCCGTTCGCCTGGCCAGGGTCCTCAGGTGGTCCAGTGGTGGGCGGTGAGGTCCTCACTGGCGCGCCGCCGGGAGGCGCGGCCGGCTGCCGTCCATGGGTGGCCGAGGCGCCGAGTTCGTCCTGGCAGTACGCGGCGACCTGGTCGACGCCGCCGGCCGCGACGGCCAATGCCTGGAACGCCGGCGCATCCGCTCGCCTGCCGTGGTCGTCGCCCTGCCCGGCGTTCCAGGCCTGGCACAACCCGTCCTTGGCAGCCCCGGACGCGTCCGGACCGGCAACGTGGTCGCTCGGCGTGTCGGGGCCCGAGCTGTTGGTGGCGGCCGCGGCGTTCGAGCCGTGGACCTTGGCCGCCGCATCGCCCATCTCGTGGGCGACCTGGCCGCCAGACGCGCGAGACGACGCCGCCGGGGCGGCCCGCTCGGCCGTCACCGACGCCAGACCAGTGGCTGCGGCGGCCATGCCGCCAATCAACAACATGGCCAGTCCGGCCACGGCGGCCGTCTTGACACGCAGGAGCTTGCTGGGCATCGCTGCCCTCCCAAAGGTCGGTGGGGGACGGGGGGCATGGACCGGAGGCGGAGCAGACCTAGGGAGGCGCAGGCAGGCCGCTTCGTCGGCTACCAAAGCGCTCCAAGGCCTCCTCCCGTTACACCCCTCCAGAAGGACCAGCCGTAACGCCCACAGCCCCTGAAGCGCTGTTACCGAAGAGACGTCGACCGCTTCGTCCACCACGACCCGTGCCGCCAGCCCCCACAGGCGGTACCGGCCAGAGCCGGCGCACCCTCCCCCCAGAGGATGCTGCCCACCCCCCAGCACCCGTTGCCCTGCTGGGCGACACAACCTCCGGAGGCGACGACATGGCCGCGTTCTTCTTTCTTCT
>JASLBL010000582.1 GCA_030146615.1 Actinomycetes bacterium | reverse complement strand
CCCGAACGACAGCGAGAAGTAGGTCCCGTAGGCGGCGCCGCGCCGCCCGGCCCGGGTCGAGCGGGCGACCAGCTGGTTGGTGATCGGCTGTCCGAGGAAGATCAGCAGGCTGAACAGGCCGGCCAGGGCCACACCGAGCGGGGTCGGGCCGGCCGCCCGGACCGACAGCCCGGCCAGGACGGCGCCGCCATAGAGGGCGGCGTAGCGCAGGGCCAGGCGGCGTGGGCCGGTCTCGGCCAGCCGGCCCCCGATGAGCTGGCCGGGGACGCCGAGGAGGAGGACCACCGCAGCCAACACGCCGCCCCGGGCCGCGGCCGCCTGGCCGACCCCGCCGACCTCGGCCAGGAACGCCGGCAGGAAGGTGACGAACCCCTGGAACACGAACCCCTCGGCCGCGGCCAGGAACATGACCACGGCCAGGGCGCCGACGCCGACCCCCCTGGACGCCGCCTCGGCCTGGGGCGGCAGCCGCCGGTCGAGCGGCACCTGCCGGACCAGCGCGACCAGCAGGACGGCGGCGGCCACGGCGGCCAGTAGGTAGCTGGCCCGCCAGGTCCAGAACGCGGCCACCGCCCCCGCGACCAGCGGGGCCAGGGCGGTCCCGCCGTTGCCGAAGCCGCCGTGGATGCCGAGCTGGCGCCCGCCGCCGGGGGCGTTCAGGGTCACCTCGGCCAGCCCGGACGGGTGGTAGAGGGCCCCGGCCGCGCCGAGCAGGGCGAGCGCCACGGCCAGCCACCAGATCCCCGGGGTCAGCGCCGCCAGCACGCAGCAGACGGCCGAGGCGCCGGCGAACACCCGCAGCAGCACCGGCGCCCCGACCCGGTCGGCCAGCAGCCCGGCCGGCAGGGCCCCCAGCCCGTACAGCATGCTGCTCACCGTCGCGACCGTGCCCAGGGTGGTGAACGAGGCGCCGAACTCGGCCCGCAGGGTGACCAGCACCGACGGCAGGACGAGCACGAACCCGTGACTGGCCCCGTGGGCGGCGTAGATGGTCCCCAGCCGGACCCGCCGCTCCTCACCCACCCGCCGCCGCGCCATGCCCGAGCATGCCAGACCCGGCGGGCGGCTCCCAGCGGCCAGGGTCAGTTCCGCCCGGCGCCGCCCAGCAGCGAGACGCCGGCCATGGCGGCCTCGTGGTCGAGGAGCCAGGACTTGCGGTGGGTGCCCCAGCCGTAGCCGCCGAGGCGGCCGTCGGCCCGGAGGACCCGGTGGCAGGGCACGACCACGGCCACGTGGTTGCTGGCGCAGGCGGCCCCGGCGGCCTGGGCGCCCAGCGGGTCGGTGGCCGGGTCAGCCAGGCCGGCCAGCCCGCCGAGCCGCTTGTAGCTGATCGTCCGCCCGGCCGGCACCGTCCGCAGGGCGTGCCAGGCGGCCTGCTGGGACGGGTCGCCGGGCTGGGTCACCTGGACGTCGTCGAGCGCCTCGGTCTCGCCGCCCAGGTAGGCGAGCATCCGGCCGGCTACCGCGTCGGGGTCGGCCGCCGGCCGCAGCTGGGCCGCCCGGCGGCGCGGGTCGAGGCGGCGCTGGAGGGTCTCCGGCCGGCCGGTGAACCCGGCCGCGCAGACCCCGTCGTCGCCGACCAGCAGCGTGAACGGGCCCACCGGGGTGGGCACGGTGGTGGTGTGCAGATGCATCGTCGTCGCCTCCGCTTGGCGTGTCCCTCACCCACAGAACACGGTGATCCTCAGGATCGTTTCAGCCCGGCCTCGGCGGACTGCTGGAGCTCCCGGACAAAGGCACCCGCCTGTTCGAGGGCGTCGGCCGCCTCGGGCAGGAACGACCAGAAGGTGTGGAAGACGTGGGGCGAGCAGGGCCTCCCCGGCCAGGGTGAGCTCCACTCGGTGGGTCGAGCGGCGCAGCAGGTCGGTGCCGACCAGGCACTCCAGGGTGCGGATCTGGCGGCTCAGGGCCGGCTGCGACAGGTACAGCCGCGACGCCGCCCTCCCGAAGATGAGCTCGTCGGCCACGGCCACGAACGCCCGCAGGTGGCGCAGCTCGATCGCGTCCGGGGCGTGCGGCAGCGCCAGACCTGGCCGTCCTGGGCGTGGCGGTCGTCGTCCATACCGCCAGTATGACCACCCCCTGTGACCTCAGGTGATGCCGCTCCTGCATGACCACGATGCGCACTCGGTCTTTCCCTCGGCGGTGCCGGCCATGCCACGGTGCCGGCATGACCTCAGTGCCCTTGCAGCTCCGTGGCCGGGGTGGGTGGGTGCGGGCCCGCGTCTCCTGGCCGCGACCGCCCGGCCTCGATCCTGGCCCGGCGCAGCCCTGCTGGTGTGGCTCCCCGGCGAGGGGCGCGGCGCCGGGGGCGCCGGGCTGCCGGCCCATCGGTTGTTCGCCGAGGCTGGCCTGACCGTCCTCTCGGTGCCGTGGCCGGCCCGGTCGGAGGTCCCGGGCGAGGCGGCGGTCCAGCACGCGGCCACGGCGCTGGAGTGGGCCGCCGACCACGCCGCCGAGCTCGACGCCGACCCGGCCCGGCTGCTGGTCGCCGGGGAAGGGCTCGGGGCCGGCCTCGCCGCCGCCGTGTGCCTGCACGCCCGCGACCAGGGGTGGCCGATCGTCGGCCGCCAGCTGCTGCTGTTCCCCCGTTTCGCCCCCGGTCCGGCCTCGCCGCTGCTGGCCCCGTCCCTGGCCGGGCTACCGCCGGCCACCGTGGTCACGGCCGAGGACGATCCCGCGGCCGAGCAGGGCCGCCGCTTCACCGGCCGGCTGCGGGACGCCGGCGTCGAGGTCGAGGAGGTGAGCTGCCGGCACCAGACCTGATGGAACAGTCCGGCGGGCCGTGACGTTCATGCCACCACATGTCACCAAGGGAAGGACCGGCCGTCGCAGGGACCGTCTAGGGTGGCCGTACCGACGACTTCCGGACGGTGGCGCCGTCTCGACGAGGAGACCGGCGTGGCCGCGAAACGACAATGACGAGGGGTTCGACAACGTGACTGCGACCGAGGTACCACCAAGGGCTGGACGTCGCGAGTGGATCGGGCTGGCGGTGCTGGCCCTGGCCTGCCTGCTGTATGTGATGGACCTGACCGTGCTCCACCTGGCCGTGCCGGCCCTGAGCGCCGACCTCCAGCCGACCAGCGCCCAGCTGCTGTGGATCATCGACATCTACGGGTTCTTCGTCGCCGGGTCGCTGATCACCATGGGCACCCTGGGCGACCGGATCGGCCGGCGCCGGCTGCTGATGATCGGCGCCACCGCCTTCGGGCTGGTGTCGCTGCTGGCCGCCTTCTCCCCCAACGCCGAGTCCCTGATCGTCAGCCGGGCCCTGCTCGGCGTGGCCGGGGCGACCCTGGCGCCGTCGACGCTGTCGCTGATCTTCCACATGTTCCAGGACCCCAGGCAGCGGTCGGTGGCCATCGGCTTCTGGATCGGCAGCTTCTCGGCCGGGTCGGCGATCGGGCCGGTGCTGGGCGGGGCCATGCTGGAGCTGTTCTGGTGGGGGTCGGTGTTCCTGCTTGCCCTGCCTGTCATGGCGGCCCTGCTCCTGCTCGGCCCCCGCGTCCTGCCCGAGTACAAGGACCCGGAGGCCGGCCGGCTGGACCTGGTCTCGGCGGCCATGTCGGTGCTGGCCGTGCTCGGGGTCATCTACGGGCTCAAGGAGATCGCCCAGGACGGCCTGAGCGGGGCCTCGGTGGCCGCGATCGTGGCCGGGCTGGCCATCGGCGTGGCCTTCGTGGCCCGCCAGCGCCGGCTGGCCGACCCGATGATCGACGTCGGCCTGTTCAGGCTGGGCCGCTTCAACGCCGCCCTGGCCACCAACTTCCTGGCCATCTTCGTGGCCGTCGGCTACTTCCTGTTCGTCGCCCAGTACCTCCAGCTGGTCCTCGGGCTGTCGCCGCTGGAGGCGGGGCTGTGGTCGCTGCCCTCGGCGGTCGGGTTCATCATCGGGAGCCAGTTCGCCCCCCGGGTGCTCGGCGGCATCCGCCCTGCGTACGTGATCAGCGGGGGCCTGGCCCTGGCGGCCGTCGGCCTGGGGCTGCTGGCCCAGGTCGGGGTCGAGGACGGGCTGCTCACCCTGGTCACCGGGTCGGTGGTCATCTCCCTGGGGCTGGCCCCGGTGTTCGGGCTGACCACCGAGATGATCGTCGGCTCGGCCCCGCCCGAGCAGGCCGGCGCCGCCTCGGGCATCAGCGAGACCGCGGCCGAGCTCGGCGGAGCCCTGGGGATCGCCATCATGGGCTCGATCGGGATCGCCATCTACCGGAGCGAGCTCGCCGACCGGCTCCCGCCGCGGGTCCCGGCCGAGGTGGCCGAGGCGGCCCGCGACACCCTGGGCAGCGCCGCCGCCGCCGCGGGCCAGCTCCCGGGCGAGCTTGGCGCGGCCGTCCTCCAGGCGGCCCGGGAGGCGTTCGTGGCCGGCATGCAGCTCGGCTCGGCCGGCGCCGCCGGCATCGGCATCGCCCTGGCCGCCCTCACCCTGATCGTGCTCCGCCACCAGGAGCCGATGGCCCGAGAGGGGAACGAGGACGAAGAGTCGGAGGTGGCCACCGCGGCCGCGATGTCCGGCGAGGGCGACCGCTAGCCGGACGGCGTCGCCGGCCGCCGGGTCAGGAGGAGCTGAACCGGCGCCCGAGCCGGATGAACAGGACCGCGAGGCCGAGCGGGACGAGCGCGATGCCCGCGAAGATGATCAGGTTGACGACCAGCGTCATCGGTGCCTCCATACGTCCGGTCCGATCCCCAAGTGTAGCCGCCCACCGACGGAAGGAGCACCTTCGTGAGGCGGGTCGCCCGGGCCCATGCGTGAGCCACCCGACCTGGCCGGCGATGCGATCGTCGGGGCGCTCCAGACCGGCTTCGGGATCCGGGTCGCCGGGCTGTCGTTCCTCCCGGTCGGCAACGACGCCGACTCCTGGGCCTTCCGGGTCGAGGCCGCCGACGGCCCGGACCGGTTCCTCAAGGTCCGCTCCGGCACCGGGGCCATGCCGGGGGCGGCCGTCCCCGCCTACCTGCACCGGCGAGGGACACCGGGGGTCCTGGCGCCCCTCCCGACCCGGGCCGGCGAGCCCTACCTGGTCGTGGACCGGTTCGCGCTCGCTCTCTACCCGATGCTGGACGGCCGCCACGGCGCCGAGACCGGCCTGACCCTGGCCCAGTGGCGCGAGCTCGGCGCCACCGTGGCCCGGGTCCACGCCACGCCGGCGACCCCGGAGCTGCTGGGGCTGGTCGCCCGGGAGATGTTCCGCCCGAGCCGGCGCGAGCTCCTCCCCGAGCTGGAGAAGGCGCTCGCCGCCGCCGACCCGGCCGACCCGGTCGCGGGCCGGCTGGCCGCCTCCTGGCAGGCCCACCGGGCCGTGATCGACCGGCTGGTCGGCCAGGCCGACCGCCTCGGCCGCCGGCTCGCCGGCTGCTCGGCCCCCCAGGTGCTCTGCCACGCCGACCTCCACACCTGGAACGTGCTGGTCGAGACGACCGGGCGGCTGTGGATCGCCGACTGGGACGAGGCCGTCCTCGCCCCCAGGGAGCGGGACCTCATGTTCGTGGTCGGGGGCATCGGCCACGGCCTGGTCACCCCGTCCGACACGGCCGGCTTCCTCGAGGGCTACGGCCAGGCGACCGTCGACCCGACCCTGCTCGCCTACTACCGCTCCGCCTGGGCGGTCCAGGACATCGCCGCCTACGGCGAGCAGGCCGTGCTCTCCCCCACCGCCGGCGACGCCACCCGACAGGCCGCCGTCGAGGGGTTCGAGGACCTGTTCGCCCCCGGCAACATCGTCGGCCTGGCCACCGGCTAGGGGTCCCGGAAAAGCTAGGGGTGCCGGACCTGTGACCTAGGGGTCCCCTCCCGATCCCCCCGCCCAGGGCCGCGACCTAGGGTTCCAGCAGCCGACCCCACCAGGGCGGGTCGCCACCCATCGGGAGCTCCCATGGACATCGCCACCATCAAGCGGCGCCAGCAGGCCGCCTGGGCCGCCGGCGACTACAGCGCCGTCGGCACCCGACTGCTCCCCGTCGCCGAGCTCCTGTGCGACGCCGTCGACCTGCGGGCCGGGGGAGCGGGTCCTGGACGTGGCCTGCGGCAACGGCAACGCCACCCTGGCCGCCGCCCGCCGCTTCGCCCTGGCCACCGGCATCGACTACGTCCCTACCCTGCTGGAGCGGGCCCGCCAGCGCGCCCAGGCCGATGGCCTCGACGCCACCTTCTACGGCCCCGTCGTCAAGGCCCTGGCCACCCTCGGCCCCGTCCAGGCCGCCGCCCTCCGGGCCGACATGGTCGAGCTGGTCAAGCGGTTCGACGTCGCCGACGACGCCACCACCGTCCTGCGTATGGACTACCTGGAGCCCATCATCCGTAAGCCCGCGGCCTAGCGGCTGGCGGCTCGCGCCGACCGGAGGACCTGCCATGTCGGAGTCGAGGGTCAGGGTGGCCGCGGTCCAGGCCGCCCCGGTGTTCCTGGACCTGGAGGCGAGCCTCCAGAAGGCGCTGGCCCTGCTCGAGAAGGCGGCGGCCGAGGCGAGGCCGGCCGCTCCTACCGCCGGAGTCGGTTGACGAGACCGTCGACGTCGGCGACGGTGACGGTGAGCGCCGGATGCCCCTTGCGCCGGTATGGCGACGGCACCGGCTCACGGAAGTGGACGCAGACGCCGGCGTCCCGGTTGGTCCCAAAGGTCAGGCCGCCGTCGGCGAGCGAGCCTCTCGCGCCCGCGGCCGTCCACCACCGGTAGTTCCGGGTGACGTGGGCCTCGTCGATGTTGGCGAGCGGTGTCTCCACCCGCAGAAACCCGAAGGTCGCCCGGAACGTGCCGTCGTCGGTGAGCCTGACCCCGTCCTTCCCCGGCCGGAATCCGAACGGGAGCCAGAACGGGGCGAGCCGCATGTCAACGGCGTAGGGGAAGAATTCGGGCATGCCCGATCCTACCGACGACGTTGCGCCCGGCGCCGATTGAACCCGCGGGGACCGGCTACGGCGCCACCCGGTGGGACTGGAACCGACGAACCTGCCATCTCGGAAGCCGAGGCGGGCGCCGTCACAGTGGCTGAACGGCGGCCCCCACGACTGGTGGTCCGCGTCCGGCAGGCACGCCACCAGCCCGGGCGGTAGGGCCGCGGCCAGCGCCACTGTTCGTGATGGCCGACCTCGCCCCGCACGTACCCTGAGGGCAGCTCCATGGTGTCGTCCACGGCGAAGCCCATCGCCACCGCGGTCTCGACGGCCCGCGGCGACGCGCTGGCGACCACCGAGGCGAACGGCCCGAGCGACTCGCCGACCCGACGAGCCAGCACGACCCCTTCCGCCGACAGGTGCGACCCACGCCCACGGGCCGAGTCCTTCTTGGTCAGCGAGTGCCGTCGAACCTCCAGCCACCGCATCATGCGACGCTACGCCGATCCAGGATCGGTGAGGATCTCCGCGAGCCGGTCCGGCTGGGACACATTCGGGCAGTGGCCCGAGCGGATCTCGATCGGGCCCACGCCCAGGCGGTCGCGGGCCATGCGTCGCTGCCACTCGGGGCGGATGGTGCGGTCGTGGGTGGCGACGATGTACGTCGACGGGATCTCCGGGGCGAGCGGGAGCCGCTGGCCGTAGACGCCGAGCGGCAGGAAGAGCCGGCGGGTCGAGAGTGCCCAGCCGAGCGTCGTGTCGTCAGCATCGTGGTACAGGAACGCCGCGGTGACGGCGTCGTCCTCGGTCGGGTCCCTCCCGATCCAGTCGGGATGGAAGGCGGCCTCGGCGTGGCGGTTGGTGTCCTCGACGAAGCTGGCCTCCGGGTCCGGCACCCAGGCGGCGAGCCAGACCTGGCGGCGAGCACCCAGCGCGCGGGCGGTCGCGGGGAGCAGCGGGCCGGCGCCGGAGTGGGCGAGGACGACCGGCGTGGCGATCGCGCCGACCTGCCGGCGGATCAGCTCGGCGTAGTCGGCGGCGAGGAGATCGGGGTCGCTCGGCAGCTCGACCGCGTGGGCGGATTGCCCGCGCTCGGTGAGGGCGTGGACGACCCGCTCCCAGCCGGCGGCGCCCTGCCCCGTGCTGTGGATCAGGACGACGTCGCTCACCGCGGGGGCGGGATCGCCGCTGGTCCGGTCATGGTTCCCGACGATACGGGACGAGCGCCGGGGAAGTCGGCGGTTCCTCCCAGAGCGGAGCGGGCCTCCCCGCCGTACCGGTGTCGTTCGTAACGGATCCGAGACGGAAGCCGGCCACACTGGCCCGCGATCGGCGACACCGGCCGGCCGCCCCTGGCCGGCCCGGGGCAGGCTTCATGCACGGAGGCGCTGTGACAAGGCTCGACCGTCGGGCGGTGGGGATGCTGGCCGGCACTGTCGTGCTCGTGGCGGTGATGCTGCCGCTGGCGGCCAGCCGGGAGGAGGCGTTCGACACCGTCCTGTACGCCACGCTGCCGCTGGTCCTGGGCGTGGTCGGAACGCTGATCGCCTCGCGCCACCCCGGCAACCTCATCGGCTGGATGTTCTGCGGCCTGGCGCTGTGGGGGGCGACGGCGGAGCTGGGCGAGGCCTACGGCTACGTCGCCGCCGAGCGCGGCCTTCCCGGCGGTGTCGCCGGTGAGTGGCTGATCGGCTGGAGCTGGATCGTCGACGTCGCGGCGTGGGTGGTCGTGGTCCTGCTGTTCCCCGACGGCCGGCTCCCAGGGCACGGCTGGCGCACGGCCATCTGGGTCACCCTGGCAGGGGCGGCCCTGCTGTTCGTCGGGCAGGCGCTCAGCGCGGAGACCACCGGCTTCTCGGGCGGCCGCAACCCGCTCGGCGTCGACAGCCCGTTGGTCGAAGTGGCCTGGCCGGTCGGGTCCGCCCTGCTGGTCACGGGCCTCGTCGCCGCGGTGGTCTCGTCCGTGCTCCGCTTCCGTCGCGCTCGCGGGGTCGAGCGGCAGCAGCTGAAATGGTTCGCCTACGCCGGGCTGATCCTCGCCCTTGTCATGCCCCTCGCGGTCGCGTCCTGGCACCGCAGCGTGCTGATCCAGATCCTGGTTGGCCTGTCGTTCAACGCGATGCCGCTGGCGATCGGGGCGTCGATCCTGCGCTACCGGCTGTACGACCTGGACCGGATCGTCAGCCGCACCCTGGCCTGGGCGCTGCTGACGGTGGTCCTCGGCCTCGGCTACGCCGCGGTGGTGCTGCTGCTAGGCCGGCTGGTCCCGGACGGCTCCAGCCTGGCCGTGGCCGCCGCCACCCTGGCCGTGGCCGCCGTGTTCCAGCCCGTCCGCCGCCGCATCCAGGCCGCGGTCGACCGCCGGTTCAACCGGCGTCGCTACGACGCCGCCCGGACCATCCAGGTGTTCAGCGGCCGGCTGCGGGAGGAGGTCGACCTGAACACCTTGACCGGTGAGCTGCTCGCCGTGGTCGACGACACGATGCAGCCGACACACGCGTCACTGTGGCTGCGGCTGCCGCAAGCACCCTCGAGAGCATTTCCGGGCGTCCCGCCATTGGCCTCAACCAGATGACTGGGCCGCCGTTGTCGCCTGGATCAGCGGCTGGCGACGGCCAGCAGATGGGAGCTTGCCCCGAGCAGGCTGGGCTCGGTCTCGACCCGCCGGATCGCGGCCAGGACCGGTTCGCGGCGGGCCGGGTCGGCCAGCCGCTGTTCGATGTCGGGCAGCATCCAGGCCGGTCCTTCCACGGCCAGCAGCGTCTGGAGCCGCAGGCCGGCCTCGGCGACCTCCTGGCCGAGCTCCTGGGGCAGGTGGAAGTAGGCGGTGGTGAACCACTCCGGCCGCCCGGTCGGGTTACGGTGCTGACCGTCGCGCAGGACACCCTCGACCATGGCCTCGAAGGCTGGGGCGTCCAGGTGGCCGCGGAGCAGGCCGTCCATGGTGGACGCGAACCGGGAGATCGCCGCCGCGGCCAGCACCCCCTCGGGGCGTAGCACCCGCCGCGCCTCGGCCAACGCCCGGATCCGGTCGGCCCGATCGGTGAGGTGGTAGAGCGGGCCGAGGAGCATGGCGACGTCGACGCTGGCGTCGGGCCAGTCCAGCTGCCGGGCGTCCCCAACGGTGGCGCTGGCCAGAGGGGTGGCCGGCTGCGCTCCGGAGGCGCGCCAGGCCTGCTCGACGTGCCGTGCCATCGGGTCGATCAGGTGGACCTGGTAGCCCTGCGCGGCCAGCGGCAGCGCGTAGACGCCGGCGGCGCCGCCAATGTCGAGCACGACCGCGGGCGGGGGCGGCAGGTGGCGGGCAAGCAGCTCCCAGGTCCGCACCCGCTCCAGGCTCCAGGGCCCGAGCCGCTGCTGCTCAAACACGCTGGCGTAATGGCCGGCGATCTCCGCGTCGAGTTGTTCGTGGTCACCCATCCAGCGTCCTCCCCTCCGGATGCTTCCAGGCTCGCTACGCTACCGGCGTCAAGATCCTGCGCCGGCTGGGAGGCGAGCGCACGGTGAGCGGGGATGGCGAGCTGGCCCGGGGCCGCGAGGCCGCCGGGCGGCTGGCGTGGGCGGACGCCTTCACCGCGTTGTCGCTGGCCGACAGGTCGTCCTCCTTGGCGGCCGAGGATCTGGAGTTGCTGGCGACCGCGGCCTACCTCCTCGGCCAGGTCGAGGACTGTCTGCGGGCGCTGCAGCGCGCCCAGCAGCTGCATGCCGAGGCCGGGAAGTTCCGGCGGGCCGCGCGGTGCGCGTTCTGGCTGGCGTTTCACCTGGGTAGCCAGGGGGAGCTGGCGCAGGCCGGCGGTTGGTTCGCCCGGGCCAACCGGCTCGTGGAGCATGAGCCGCGGGACTGCGTCGAGCGCGGCTACCTGCTGCTGCCGCTCGCGGTGCGGCATATCGAGGCGGATGACGACGCGGCCGCGCGGCAGGTGTCGGCCCAGGCCGCCGCGATCGGCAGGCGCGCCGGCGACGCCGACCTGGTCGCGCTCGCGCTGCACGTCCAGGGCCGTGCCTTGGTGCGGTTGGGCCGGGTCAGCGAGGCCATGGCCGCGTTCGACGAGGCCATGGTGGCGGTGGTCGCCGACGAGGTCTCTCCGGTCGTGGTTGGCACGGTCTACTGCTCGATGCTGGAGGCCTGCCAGGAGATCCTGGAGTGGCGGCGCGCCCGCGAGTGGACCGAGGCGCTGACGGCCTGGTGCGGCAAGCAGCCGGACATGGTCACCTACTCCGGCCGATGCCTGGTGCATCGCGCCGAGATCCTGCACCTGCACGGGGCATGGTCGGCGTCGGTCGAGGAGGCCAGGCGGGCGGGTGAGCGACTGGCTCACGCCGCCGACAGCTACGCCACCGGCGCGGCCTTCTACCGGCAGGCGGAGGTCTATCGGGTCCTTGGGGACTTCACGGCGGCGGAGGACGCCTACCAGCAGGCCAGTGGCTGGGGCGTGGAGCCGCAGCCCGGACTGGCGCTGTTGCGGCTGGCCCAGGGCCGGACCGATGCGGCCACGGCGGCGATCCGCCGGGTCGCCGCCGAGACCTCGGAGAGGTTCCGGCGGGCCAAGCTGCTCCCCGCCCAGGTCGAGATCATGCTGGCGGTCGGCGACGTGCCCGCGGCCCGCGACGCCGCCGACGAGCTGACCGAGCTCGCCGAGAGGTACAACACGCCGGCGCTGCGCGCGGTGGCGGACCACGCGCAGGGTGCGGTGCTGCTCGCCGAGGGCGACGCCCGCGCCGCCGTGGTCGCGCTGCGTCGCGCCTGGCAGGCCTGGCAGGAGCTGGAGGCGCCACATGAGGCCGCGCGGGTACGGGTGCTGGTCGGGCTCGGCTGCCGGGCGCTGGGGGACGAGGAGGCGGCGGCGATGGAGCTGGACGCCGCCCGTAGCGTGTTCACGCAGCTCGGCGCAACGCCGGACCTCGCCCACCTGGCGACACTCGATCGGCGGGACGGCGCCTCCAGGGGGCACGGGTTGACCGCGCGTGAGCTGCAGGTGCTGCGGCTGGTGGCGGCCGGCATGACCAACCACGCGATCGCCACCGACCTGGTCCTGGCCGAGAAGACGGTCGACCGGCATGTGAGCAACATCTACACCAAGCTGGGCGTGTCCTCTCGCGCCGCCGCCACCGCCTACGCCTACCAGCACCGGCTCCTCTAGCCAGAGGCTGCGGGGAACTCCCCACGTGCCGTTCACCCCGAGTTGGGGGGTTTCCCCGACGCCGTCCGGCCGGCCGGCCCCTAGCGTCCAGCCAAGTCGCATGCTCCAGAGGAGGGACCGATGAGCACCCGGCCGCAGGCGCGCACCCGCCAACCCCATTCCGCCGAGATCCGCCAGGTGTACGAACGCCTGTTGGCCGGCGCGCCGGTCAGCAGCCGCCATGTCGAGGTGGCCGGCGGCCGGATCCATCTCCTGGAGCATGGCGCCGGGCCGCCGGTCGTGGTCCTCCACGGCACCGCGACCCCGGCGGGGTTCCTGCTGCCGTTGCTGCGCGAGCTTCACGGGGTCCGCGCGATCGCCCCCGACCGACCCGGGGTGGGCCTGAGCGACCCGATCGACCTCCCACCCGATCGCTACCGCGAGGCCGCGGTCGCCTGGCTGGACCGGCTCCTGGACACCCTCGACCTGGACGCCACCACGCTGGCCGGCCACTCGGGAGGCGGGGTGTGGGCGCTGTGGTACGCACTGGCCCACCCGGACCGGGTCAAGCGGCTCGTGCTGCTCGGCGTGCCCACGTTGCCGCAGACCCGTTGCCCGCTCCCCATCCGGCTGGTCGGCACCCCTGGGCTGGGCCAGCTGCTGTCAAGGTTGGCCCCGCCCAGCCCGAAGTCGGTGCTTCGGCTGGCGAGCTCCGTGGGCGAGAAGGGGACGCTCGCCAGGTACCCGGAGCTGGTCGACCTGCTGGTGGCCGCCGGCCGCGACCCGATCACCGATCGCGCCGCCCAGGAGGAGTTCCGCGAGCTGATCTCGCCGTTCGCCTTGCTGTCGCCTTCCGGGTGGCGGGGTCGCGCACGCCTGCGCCCCGACGAGCTGCGCCGGCTGACCATGCCGACGTTGGTGCTCTGGGGCGAGCGGGACCCGGTCGGCAGCATCCCGGTCGCCCGGGCAGTCGCCGAGTTGATCCCCGACGCACGACTGGAGGTCCTGCCCACCGGGCATGGCCCGTGGCTCGGGCAGCCCACGCGGACCGCCGCGACGGTCATGGATTTCGTGCGATGAACAGGAGCCCACTCAGTCGAGGCCGACGCGGTGGGCGACGGCGGTCTTGGGGCTGATGAACAACGCCTCGGCGATCTGGCGGTTGCCGCGACCGGCGGCGACCAGGGCCAGCACCTCGGTCTCGCGCGGGGGTGAGGCCGAGGTGCTCGGCCGGAGTCGGCTCGAGCCCCGCATTGCACATGGTGTGAGGGATCCGGCGAAGCTTCAGCACCCAGCAGCCCGGTGTCGCCGTGACGACCTCGTCGCCGACCCGGGCGTGCATCTCCCCCTCAAGCACATAGAGCCAGACATCGTTCTCGTGCACATGTGGCGGAAGGAGGACACCCGGCTCGAAGGGCCGCTCGATGATGGAGATGACCCCGTTCGTCTCCTCACCGTACAGCTTGATGACCACGCCGTCGGCGTCATCACCCTCGTCCCTGGCGACCAGCGTCCTGCCCTCGCTGCGTTCACGCATGGCCCGCGTCCTTGATCGACCGGGCGCCAATAGCCCGTTGCGCCGAATTCTGCCACGCCTGCCGGGCTCGGGCGGACCCGACAGGCGCCAGGCCAGGGCGCTGCGCGCCGTCCAGCGGTCGCAGGTCGGCGCCGGGACCGTCGGTCCTACCCTTGAGAGCTGGCCTCCCGCTCCTTGGCCTGCCCGGCCCGCGCCTTGGCCAGGACACGACGCCTCGCTGGCAGGGGCTGGCCGGCGGTCACGTCCTTGGCCACATCGGCCAGCCGCCGGGTCGAGGACCGGGCCGCCCCCCGCAGCCGCTCGAACGCGGCCTGGGCGTCCAGCTGCTCGCGGCCCATCAGGACCCCTTTGGCCTGCTCGATCAGCCAACGATGCTCCAGGGCGGCCTGCAGCTGGTCGGCCAGGCGCCCCTTGGCCTGGGCGGTCACCGCCGCCGAGAGCAGACTGGCCATCAGCCCGGCATAGGCCTGGAGGGCCGCGACCTCGCTGGGATCCCAGTCACGGGGCTCGGCAGCGTAGATGTCCAGGGTGCCGATCACTCCCCCGTCCAGCTCCACCGGCACACTCAAGGCCGCACAGATCCCCTCGCCGACCAGCACCTGAGTGAACTCAGCCCAGCCCGGCTCGGTCTGGATGTTGCGGATGGCGGCCGGGAGACGCTGGCTGAACGCCACCGCGCACGGCCCCTGGGCGAGGCGTTCCTGGCCGTCCTCGACGTTCTGGGCGGTCTGGTCCGAGGCGCTGGCCCAGCGCAGCTGCCCCTCGGCGTCGACCAGCATCAGCCCCGCCCCGTCAGCGGTGAACAGCTGCTTGGCGGCGTCGGTGATCTGCTGCAGGGTCGGGGCCAGGCCCCGTTCTGAGTCCAGGCTGCCGAGGGCGCCGATGCTCTTGGCCAGGTCGGTCGGGTCGATCGGCATGGCGGTGCCTGCCTTTCTGGTGCCGGACTGGAGAACCGGTCGGCAAGCCGAGGAGCAAACGCCGAGGATGCCGAGCGGACCAACAGGCCGTCGCATGAGAAGGGCCGGACGAGGGCTGGGTCCGGCAGGCGGCCACTATCCAGGTGGCCAGACGGAACGGCAACTACGCGCATAACTGTACCCCCGCCACCACCTCCCGCATACCAGGAGGCCATCTCGGCCGGATTGGCGGTCGCTTCCGGTGGCTACCCGGCCCCGTGCAGCCTCGGGCTGCACCCGTTGTAGCGGACGCGTTGCGGCGGGCAGGTTGGCCCAGCCCTCGCTTACCTGCATCGACAGCCCGAGGCTGCTCTCATGCCAGCTTCTCAGCGGTTGCGCGCGGCAGACCTGTAGCGATGCGGGGGGCAGCTTCGGATGGCGTAGCCGACGAGCAGTGGTTTGATGCTCGGTCACCAGTCCACACGGGTCGAGCGCGGTGTGCCCCGTCCCAGATCAACACCGCGCTGGGTGACGCCTGCGACCTAGACCTCGGCGACGGCGCCGTGGACGCCGTGTTGCTGCTCGGTCCGATCTACCATCTCCGCCGCCGCGACCAGCGGCTGCGGGCGCAGTGGGAGGCTTGGCGGGTGGTCCGACCGGGCGGGCCGATGTTCGTGGCCGCCCATCTCCCGCTGGCGCCGCGGCTGGACGGCGAGCTGCGGGCCCGCCTCGACGAGTCGTTGCCGGCGATCCGCGAGCTGACGCCGAGGGTCGAGCGCACGGGGTGGATGCCACCGCTGTTCCCGGGCTCGTTCTGAAGGGCTGATTGGTCCCTCAACCGCAACGTTCGGCTCCACCTTTGCGTTGGGCGCACAGCTATTGACGCGGGGGTTGCGGGAGCGGCCCGGGCTTGCCTGCTCGGCGCGGCGCCACAGCACCAGCGCTGGTGCCGGCTCGGCCTGCACCTCGGCGTAGCGGACGCCGGTCGGCTCAGGGACGCTGGTCGCCGACCAGCCGATCGGGTGCAACACCGACCGACCGGGCAGTTCCTGGCGCCCGAGGGCCCGATCCTCCTGGAGGCGAGGAGGTCAAGATGGTTGAGGTGGGCGACCGGGTGCTGGTGGAGTCGGAGAAGGTCGGCAGCGCCGCCCGAGGCGGCGCGGTGACGGCCGTGGAGGACACGCTGATTACCGTGCGATGGGATTCCGGCTCGGAGTCGGTGTTCGTTCCCAGCGCCGGATCGCTGCAAATAACCGGCCACGAATCGCCCGCTGAGGAGAGGTCGGGCTCATGATCTGCGGCAACGGCCACAATCCTTGGGCTCTCGCGCTCACCACCCGCCTTGAAGGGCCCCGCCTCCCCGACTTGCTACCGGCTCTCCCGAGCCGGCACCTGACGAGCCGCCTGCAGGTCGTTGACGGCTAGCACCAGCACCTTGGCGCCGTTGCGCTCCCCCGCGAGGTAGACCGCCTCCAGGTTGATCGAGGCGTCGGCCAGCCGCCGGCAATAGCGGCCAAGGGCGCCCGGCTCATCCTCGAGGGTCACCGATAGCACCTCGCGGACCCGTTCGGGGACCACGCCATGCTCCCGTAGGGCACGGACGGCCACGTCGGCCGGCTCCAGCACCATGTGGGCAAGCGCCTTTCCCTCGTTCATCCGCACCACCGCCAGGGTGCTGATGTTCACCCCCTGCCCGCCGAGCAGTCCCCCAAGGTCGGCCAGGGCTCCGATGCGGTCCTCGAGCTCCACCACCACCTCGGTCAACATCCAGTCCGCCTCCTTCACGCACTCACCTGGACACCCGATGGCCTTGGACCTTCGGCTTGTGGAAGCTGTGGTGCATCGTCTCATGATGGGCGTGGTGGTCTTCTGGACTTGACCGCGGCCTCGGTCCGGTATTGGAGTCCAGTGGCGAACCCGTTCAGACCACCTCCGGGCTCCCGGAGGTCGTGCTCCTGCGAGCGCATCGACGACAAGGAGGCAGCGATGGACCAGCGGCTGAGCCTCATCACCCTCGGCGTGCGCGACGTCTCTCTGGCCCAGGCGTTCTACGAGGCGCTCGGCTGGCATCTGGACGGCGGCGTGGACGATGCGACTGACCACGTCGCTTTCTTCCAGGCACCCGGCCTCATCATTGCCCTGTGGGACCGCGGCAAGCTCGCCCGCGACAGCGGCGTCACCGACAGCGGCGGCTGGGGCGGCGTGACCCTGGCCTACAACGTCCGCTCCCCTGAGGAGGTCGACGCCGTGCTCGCCGAGGCTCGGGAGGCGGGAGCCAGGATCGCCCGCTCCGGCGCGGCCACATTCTGGGGCGGCTACTCGGGCGTCTTCATCGACCCTGACGGCCACCCCTGGGAAGTCGCCCACAACCCCGCCTGGACCGTCCAGGAAGACGGCCGAACAACGCTCGACCGTTAAGAGGTTGGTTCACGAGGGCTGTTCATCGGGGCGTGCTCGAGCGGCATGGAGCCTCGCGGCCTGACCAAGGAGCTTTCGGGCGGCTAGCTCGTGTCCATGCGCTGCCCAGGGGTGGGCACCGCTGCGAGGAACCTCACCCTCCCGCAGGTGTCGTGCGGCTACCCGCGCATGCTGGGCAGCTACGTCGAGTTCGGCGGCGGCCCGTTCGTACAGGCCTGCAACCTCCGCTCGGGGATCACTCATGGCTGAGCTCCCGGTGACGAACTCCATCTCCGCCCCGGGTCCCGGCACCCCGAAGCGCGGCCGGTTACCGATCGGTTGGCTGGCCCGCCTGGAGCCGGGCTCCCTTGCGAGTTCGCAGGGCGTCAGCCTTGGTCCGCTCCGGGAACCGGTTGGCGTACTCGCGCTCCAATTGGAGCATGCGCTCAGTGTGGTTGAGCAGCGCCTGGCGGGTGCCGTGGAGGAACGTCTCCTCGCGGGTCGCGTACAGATAGCGGAGCTCGCGCTCCAGCGCCTCGTCGTCCAGGCGATGAGGATCAAGGCCGAACTTCCCCGACATGGCAGTCCCCTTCCATCCGGCTGCTGGTCGCCGTCGCCGACCCTGCCGGCGTGTCCTCACGTCGACGTCGGCCCACAACGCGGCGGGCGCCAGCCGTCGTCCTGCCCCGGCCGTCTGGTCGACTCTGCCCTCAGCCTACCGCGCGCTCGGCCTACGATCCGGCTCCGGTCCGCACGGCCGGATCAGGCCTGACATTCTCAGCAGAGCTGGCCGGTGTGGGAACCTCGCACGAGCGATACGCGTCACAAGGACGGGACCAGCAAGGCTTACATGAAGGACGATGGGGATGTGCCGTCGGCGTGGTTGGCATGGGACGGTGATCGTCGCCGTCCTGCTGGCCGCGTCGGGGTGTGGGGTTGGTGATCCTGGGTTCCGGCCGGATGGCGGCGAGAGATGGCGGCAGTTGGGGGAGGCGCCGCTATCGCCGCGGATCGGGCACAGCGCCGTCTGGACCGGCCAGGAGCTCCTGATCTGGGGTGGCGGCGCTCCTGGTGGACGGCCGAAGGCCGACGGGGCCGCGTACGATCCCGCCACAGACCAGTGGCGGCGGTTGCCGCCGGCTCCGTTGGCCCGTCGCAGCGGCCACGCCGCGGTGTGGACTGGAACCGACATGCTGGTGTGGGGCGGCGTCCAGCCCGGCCGCGGCGGACGGTCCGAGGTCGCCCTGGCCGGTGGCGCGGCCTATCGACCGACAACCCGCACCTGGCGGCCGATCCCACCGGCGCCCCTGGCCGGGGACACGGCGGTGTGGTCAGGAACCGAGCTGCTGGTGCTCGGCCGCGCCGAGCACGGCCCCCGGCCGCGGCTGGGCGGGGCCGCCTGGAACCCGCGCGGCGGGCGCTGGCGACGGCTGGCTGTCTCCCCACTGCCCGTCGGCAACGAGTTCGAGGTCGTCCTGGCCGACGGCACGCTGGCCGCCTTCACCTACGTCGACAGGGAGCGTGCCTGCCACGGCGGCCTGTACGACCTGGCCTCGGGCACCTGGCGCATGCTTCGCGCCTGCCCGCTGCTCCCGATCATGTACCCGCAGCCGATCTGGACCGGGTCCAGGATTGTGCTGCTGACCTGGGGCCCGGAGTGGTTCGACGGCGGCGAGGTCAACCCCTGGCCGGAGCGGGTCTACACCAACGGGATCTATGACCTGGCCACCGACAGCTGGCGACGCCCGGCGGCCCGGCCAGACGGCCTGCAGCCCGGCTACGGGGGTCGGTTCGTCTGGACCGGGCGGGAGGTGCTCATGTGGGGTCTCGGCGGCGGGGTCGCCTACGACCCCTCATCCGACCGCTGGCGGCGGATGGCCGACGCCCCCTTCACCCGCGAGTTCGCCAGCTATGCCTGGACCGGCACCGAGCTGCTCATCTGGGGTGGCGCCACCGGCCAGGACTGCGATGACGGCTGCCCTCGCGCCGACGGCCTGGCCTACCGGCCGGGCCTCGGGTGAAGCCGGACAGCCACAGGCCAACCGACACCGTACGTGCCGGCCAGGTCAGGCCGGGAATGCCGCCTGAGCAGCAGCCCTCATGCTCAAGCCGCTA
>JASLBL010000565.1 GCA_030146615.1 Actinomycetes bacterium | reverse complement strand
GCTCACGATCCAGACGTCGACCGGGCCGGCGTCCTCCACCAGCTCCAGGCCGACGGTGCCCTGGCCGGCGACGATCTCGGGGTCGTCGAAGGGGTGGACGAAGGTGAGGCCGCGCTCGCGCTGGAGCCGCTCGCACTCGGCAAACGCCTCGGTGGTGCTGTCGCCGTGCAGGATCACCTCGGCCCCGTAGCTCCAGCAGGCGGCGACCTTGGCGGCCGGGCTGTAGGTCGGCATGACCACCGTCGCCTTGGCCCCGGCCTGGGCGGCCGCCCAGGCCACGGCGGCCCCGTGATTGCCGGCGGTGACGCACACCAGCCCGCGCTCGCGCGCCTCGTCGGGCAGGGTCAGCAGCCGGTTGAGGGCGCCGCGGGCCTTGAACGAGCCGGTCTTCTGGACCGCCTCGTCCTTGACCAGGACCTGGGCGCCGGTGCGCCCGTCGAGGGTGGCCGAGGTGCGCACCGGGGTGCGGTGCACCTGGCCGGCGATCCGCGTCGCTGCGGACCGCACCGCTGAAGGGTTCACCTTCGCTCCTTCCTGCAACCGCTCGGGGTGACCGGGACGGGCACAGGATAGGCGCTGCCCGCCCCCGGTCGAGCCGACCTAGCCGTTGTTGCGGTCCTGGGCCCGCTCCAGCGGCAGGTGCACCAGGTCCATGGCGGCGTCGGCGGCCCGGGCGATCAGGACGGCGAAGTCCTCGGCGTCGCGCTTGGCGATCGGCTCCAGCACGTAGTCGGCCGGGTCCTTGCGGCCGGGGGGGCGGCCGACGCCGATGCGGACCCGCAGGAAGTCGGGTGAGCCGAGCGCCTTGGCGATGTCCTTGAGGCCGTTGTGGCCGGCGGTGCCGCCGTCGCGGCGGACCTGGAGCTTGCCGTAGGCCAGGTCGATCTCGTCGTGGACGACGACGATCCGCTCGACCGGCGTCTTGTACCAGCGGGCCAGCAGCGAGGCCGGGCCGCCGGACTCGTTGACGTAGCTGTTCGGCCGGGCCAGCACGACCCGGGCGTCGCCGTCGCGGATCTCGGCCACCTGGGCTCGGTTGCGGGACCGCTTGAGCTTGACCCCGGCCCGCTCGGCGAGCAGGGCGACCACCATGGCCCCGGCGTTGTGCCGGGTGTTGCCGTACTCGTCGTCGGGGTTGCCGAGCCCGAGCACGATCCAGGGGCCGCCGCCGTCCTCGCCGGCGCGGGTCATCGCCGTCCGCCTCCGGAGCTGCAGTGGCACCGGCCGGCTAGCCCTCGGACCGGTCCTCGCCCTCGCCGGCCTCCTCGGCCGGGGCGGCCTCGCCGCCCTCGGCGGCCTCGCCCTCCTCGGCCTCGGCGGCCTCGGGCTCGGCCTCGACCGCCGGCGCGACCACGGACACGACCGAGGCCTCGGGGTCGTCAAGGATCACGGCCCCGTTGGGGGCCTTGAGGTCGCCGACCCGCAGGACGTCGCCGATGTTCAGCCCGGACACGTCGGCCTCGATCGCCTCGGGCACGGCCGTCACCTCGGCCTCGACGTTGAGCTGGTACAGGTCCTGGTCGGCGATGCCGCCCTCGCGGACCCCGGGCGACTCCCCGACCAGGCGCACCGACACCTGGACGTGCACCTTCTCGCCCCGGCGGACCTCGATGAAGTCGACGTGGATGAAGTCGCCCCGGATCGGGTGACGCTGGACCTCCTTGGCCAGGGCCAGGTGCTGGTCGCGCCCGACCTCCAGGGAGATCAGCACGTTGGCGCCGGCGTCGGTGCGCAGCGCCTGACCGAACTGGCGGGCGTCGACGCTCAGGTGCTGGGGCTTGATGCCGTGGCCGTACAGCACGGCCGGGACCCGGCCAGAAGCTCGCAGGCGGCGGGCGGCCCCCTTCCCGGCTTCCGAGCGGTTCTCGGCGGCCAGCTTGTACTCGGACATGGGGGGCGAGCCTCCTGTAAGCGGGTTTGGCACACAGCAATGCCCGGCCAGGGCCGGGGGACGACGGCGAGGGTAGCAGTGGTCAGGCGATGAGGTCCAGCTCGAGCGCCGGCCCGTGCTTGTCCTCGATCAGGTCGAGGACGGCCTCCTCGATCGCGCCCTGGTGGGCCGGCTCGCCGAGCTGGTCGACCTCGCCGAGCTGCTCGAGGGCGCCCGCGATGGTCAGGCCGGACCGGTAGCGGTCGAACACCCGCGGGTCGATGTAGGAGGCGCGGCAGACGGCCGGGGTGTTGCCCAGGTAGTGGGCGACCTCCTTGACCGCCCGGCTGATCGCTTTGGCCCTGGCCGTCTTGGACCTGGCCTGGGGGAACGAGCTGGCCATGGCCACCGCGGCCAGCACGGTGGCGCTCCAGGTGCGGAAGTCCTTGGCGGTGAAGTCGCCGCCCGTCTGCTCCTTGATGTAGGCGTTGATGTCCTCGGAGCGGACGTCCACCCATTCCCGGCCCCGCTTGTAGGCGAGCAGGTCGGGGCCGCCACGGCGGCGCTTGAGCTGGGCCACGACCTCGCCCACGGCCGGGTCGAGCACCGAGGCCAGGCGCCGCTTGCCGCTCTTTGACACGTAGTCGAAGGTGATCAGGTCGCCGTCCAGGCGAACGTGGCGCTTCTGGATGGTGGCCAGGCCGTAGGTCTGGTTCTGCTCGGCGTAGCCCTCGGTGCCCATCCGGAAGAAGCCCCGGTCGAGCAGCCGGGTGGCGCAGGCCAGCACCCGCTCGCGGGACAGGTCGCCGCCCTCCAGGTGCTCGGCGGCCCGCTCCCGCAGCCCGGGCAGGGCGTGGGCGAACTCCAGCATGTGGTCGAACTTGGCCTGATCGCGCCGGGTCCGCCAGGCCTCGTGGTAGAGGTACTGGCGGCGGCCGGCGGCGTCGGTCCCGACCGCCTGGAGATGCCCGGTGGGGATGGGGCAGATCCACACGTCCTTCCAGGCCGGCGGGATCGCGAGGCCCCGGAGGCGGGCCAGCACCTCGGGGTCGGTGATGACCTGCCCGTTCGGGTCCTCGTAGCTGAAGGACCGCCCCCGCTTCCGGCGGCGGATGCCGGGGCCCGAGCAGTCGACCCGCCTGATCCTGGCCACGGTCGGTCAGGGGGCCGGGGGGGTGTTGCGCTCGTCGGACAGGGTGTAGGTGGGCGGCGGGCCCTGCTCGACCCGGGAGCGGGTGGCGTCGGTGGCGGCGCCAGGGTCGTCGTCGCCCAGGAACGGCAGGAACGACCGGGCCGCCTCCCGGTCGGCCTCGTCGCGCTGCTCGTCGGCGGCCAGGGCGGCCAGCCGGGCCCGGACCTGGTCGGCGGGGCCGCGGACGGCCCCGGCCGGGTGGACGACCAGCACCTGGTCCCCGGCCTCGTACAGGCCCCAGAACCCGGCGCTGGTGGTGACCATCCGGGTCGGCTGGGCCAGGCGCAGGTCGCCGACGGCGACCGGGCGGTCGCCCTCGTAGCGGACGGCGTCGCCCTCGAAGGCCTCGGTCATGTGGCGGTCCGCTCCCGTTCCTCCTGGGGCATGTCGGCCTCCGGCGGCGTGAGCCAGCGGGCGGTGCCGATCCGGCCCGAGGCGTCGAAGGCCAGCTCGACCACGAACCGGCCGGCGGCGCTATCGACCTCCAGCCGGCTGCGGTCGTTGCCCTGCCCGGCCGGGCGCGCGGTCACCGGCCCCCGGCGCAGCAGGTCCTCGTGCCAGCCGGTGATCCCCGGGCGGCCCGAGATGCGCTCGTCGGCGCTGGTCAGCAGGCTGTTCTCGGCGTACAGGTCGGCGGCCAGGCCGGCGTCGCCGGCGCCAAGGGCGTCGGCGTAGGCGGTCATCACGGCCTTGGGCCCGCGCTCGGCTTCCGGGTCGTGGGCGGTCTCGACCGGGTCGAGATCGGCGGGCGCCTCGTCGGTGGCCGCGTACGCCGCCTCCGGGGCGTCCTCGGGGAGCCCCTCGACCGGCAGGTCGGCCAGGCGCGCCGTCTCGCGCTTCACCGGCTCCTGGCCACCTGTCTCGTCCATGTGGTGTCTCCTTTCCCGTCAGGGCGTGCCGGAATCAGGCAGCCCGCCCCTGGCCAGAATGTCGCCCAGGTCGAACTCGACCGGCCGCTCGATCTGGGCGTAGGTGCAGGACGCCGGGTCGCGGTCGTAGCGCCAGCGCCGGAACTGGGCGGTGTGGCGGAAGCGCCGGCCCTCCATGTGGTCGTAGGCGACCTCGACCACCAGCTTAGGGTCGAGCAGCTCGAAGGCCAGGTCCTTCTTGGCGTTCCAGCGCGAGACCATGGCCCCCGGGACCCGCTCCGGAGTCGAGTACCCGGTCCAGGGGTGCTCGGCGCCCTCCTCGAGGCGGTAGGGGGCCAGCTCGTCCAGCAGCTCGCGGCGCCGCTCCATCGAGAACGAGGCCGACACCCCGACGTGCTGGAGCCGGCCCTCCTCGTCGTGCAGCCCGAGCAGGAGCGAGCCGACCACCGGGCCCTTCTTGTGCCAGCGGAAGCCGGCGACCACGCAGTCGGCGGTCCGCTCGTGCTTGACCTTGAACATGACCCGCTGGTCCTCCAGGTAGGGCAGGTCGCGGGGCTTGGCGATGACCCCGTCGAGGCCGGCGCCCTCGAACACCCGGAACCAGCGCTCGGCCTGGCGCATGGAGTCGGTGAACGGGGTGGTGAACACCGGCGGCTCGGCGTCGGCCAGGGCCTCGGAGAGGGCCGCCCGGCGCTCGGCCAGGGGCCGATCCATCAGCGACTGGTCGCCGATGGCCAGCAGGTCGAAGGCGATCAGCCAGGCCGGGGTCTCGGTGGCCAGCAGGTTGACCCGAGAGGCGGCAGGGTGGATGCGCTGGAGCAGGGCCTCGAAGTCGAGACCGGGCCCGCGGGCGATCACGATCTCGCCGTCGACCACGCAGCGTGGCGGCAGCTGGGTGCGGGCAGCCTCCACGATCTCGGGAAAGTAGCGGGTCAGCGGCCGCTCCTTGCGGCTGCCGAGCTCGACCTCGTCGCCGTCGCGGAACACCACGCAGCGGAACCCGTCCCACTTGGGCTCGTACAGCATCCCCTCGGGCAGGATCGACACCGATTTGGCGAGCATGGGGCGGATCGGGGGCATCACCGGCAGGTCCATGCCTCCGATGGTGCCACGAACAGGGCCGCCTCCGGCGGATGCTGGAGGCGGCCCTGAGCTCGAGGTGCCGCTACTGCGGGCCGACGCCCTGCTGGGGTGGGCCCTCGGAGATGGCCTCGATCAGGTCGCCCTTGGAGTCGTCGTCGCTCAGCTCACGAGCGATGTCGGCCACCGCGATGATGCCGACCAGGTCGTGGCCGTCGATCACCGGCAGGCGGCGGACCTTGTACTGGGCCATCGTGTGCAGGGCCTCCCCGATGGAGTCGTCGGCCCCGATGGTGACCGGCTTGCCCTCGCCCAGCTCCCCGGCCCGGGTCGAGCCCGGGTCCTTGCCCTGGGCCAGCGCCTTCACGACGATGTCACGGTCGGTGAGCATGCCCTTGAGGCGGTTGTCCTCGCCACAGATGGGCATGGCCCCGAACCCGCGGTCGGCCAGCTTCTTGGCCGCTTCGAGCAGGGTCTCGTTCTCCCCAACGCACTCGGCGTTCGGGGTCATGACGTCGCGGGCCGTCTTCGGCATCTGCGTCGCACCCTCCTCCTAGTAGGTTCGGTTCAGTGGAAATTCCTAGCCAAGGACCGGGAGGGCCAAACCTAAGCAAGCGGGGTCTCGTCGAGGTGCTCACACAACTCGGAGAGCGACTCGAAGACCGACGCGGCGCCGGCCTCGCGCAGCTCCTGCTCGGAGAAGCCGCCGGTGAGGATGGCCAGGGTGGGGACCCCGGCCCGGGCCGCGGCCTGGCAGTCGAAGGTCGAGTCGCCGACCATCACCGCCTCCCCGCCCCCGACCTTGTCGATGGCGGTCACCACCAGGTCCGGGTCCGGTTTGGTCCGCTCGACGTCGGCCGAGGTCGTCCAGGCCTCGACCAGGTCGCGGGCGTCCAGCAGGTCCAGGTAGTGGTCGACCTCGTCGCGCTTGCCCGAGCTGGCAAGGACCAGCCGGTGCCCGCGCCCGTCCAGCAGCTCCATCAGCCGGCGGGCGTCGGCGAACGGCTGCACCTCGCCGATGAGGTCGGCGTACAGGGCGGTCTCGGACGCCCGGATGCTGTCGCCCTGGCGGTCCTCGACCCGCTGGCCGGCCAGGGCGGCCACCAGCTGGTCGCCGCCCATGCCGATGTGGCGGTGGATCCGCCACACCGGCAGGGTCAGCTCGTGCTGGCGGAACGCCCGGTACCAGGCGATGGCGTGGTGGTAGTTGGTGTCGACCAGCGTCCCGTCGACGTCCAGGACCGCGATCGGTGGCGCCATCGCCGGGCCGCTCAGGCGCTCGCCGCGGCCTGGGCCTGCTCGGCGTGGACGCCCTCGGCGAACTCCTCGACGATCTTGGCGTTGAAGGCCGGCAGGTCGTCGGGCTTGCGGCTGGTGACCAGGCCGCGGTCGGTGTGGACCTCCTCGTCGACCCAGGTCCCGCCGGCGTTCTTGATGTCGGTCCGGATGCTCGGCCAGGACGTCAGCGTGCGGCCCCTGACCACGTCCGCCTCGACCAGCGTCCAGGGGCCGTGGCAGATCGCGGCCACGGGCTTGCCGGCCTCGAAGAACGAACGCACGAACTGGACGGCGTCGGGGTCGTTGCGCAGGAAGTCGGGATTGGCGACCCCGCCGGGAAGGACCAGCCCGTCGTACTCGTCGGCACTGGCCTGGGATACGGCCTTGTCCACCGGGAAGGTGTCGCCCTTGTCGAGGTGGTTGAAGCCCTGGATCTGCCCCGGCTTCGGCGACACCAGGTGGGCGGTGGCCCCGGCCTGCTCGACCGCCTTGCGGGGCTCGGTGTACTCGACCTGCTCGACGCCGTCGGTGGCCAGGAACGCGATGGTCTTGCCCTGAAGCTCGTCTGCCACGTGCTCCTCCTGTTCGCGGACGGCAATGCGTCATCACTAAGCATTGACGCGGCCCGCGTACCGCAAACTGAACGATCCGATCGGGGGCTACCGCTCCGCTACTTGAGCCCCCGAACCCCTAGAGCTGGTTCTGGTCGTTGAAGATCTCGGAGACGCTGGCGTCCTCGAACACCGCCCGGATGGCGTCGGCGACGATCCCGGCCACCGACAGGACCCGGATCTTGTCGAGCGTCTGGTCCTCGGGCAGGGGCAGGGTGTTGGTGACCACGACCTCGCCGATGGGGGCGTTCTTGAGCCGGTCGATGGCCGGGCCGGAGAAGATCCCGTGGGTGGCGGCGGCCGTCACCCGCTCGGCGCCGCTGGCCATCAGCACCTCGGCCCCCTGGACGATGGTCCCGGCGGTGTCGATCATGTCGTCGATCAGCACGCACTGGCGGCCGTCGACCTCGCCGACGACCTCGCGGACCTCGACCTTGTGGGCCTCGGTGCGGCTGCGCCGCTTGTGCAGGAAGGCCAGGGGGGCGCCGAGCTGCCCGGCCATCTTCTCGGCCGTCCGGACCCGCCCGGCGTCGGGGGCGACCACCACCAGGTCGCGGCCCTCGCAGCTGGTGCGGATGTGCTGGCCCAGCACCGGCATGGCCGTCAGGTGGTCGACCGGCCCGTCGAAGAACCCCTGGATCTGCCCGGAGTGCAGGTCCATGGTGATGAGCCGGTCGGCCCCGGCGGTGTCGAGCATGTCGGCCACCAGCTTGGCCGAGATGGGCTCGCGGCCCCGCCCCTTCTTGTCCTGCCGGGAGTAGCCGTAGTAGGGGATGACGGCGCTGATCCGCTTGGCCGACGCCCGCTTGAGGGCGTCGATCATGATCAGCTGCTCCATGATCCGCTCGTTCACCGGCGCGCTGTGGGTCTGGATGACGAACGCGTCGGTGCCGCGCACGCTCTCCCCGAACCGGGCGTAGGTCTCGCCGTTGGCGAAGTCCCGGATGTCGACCGAGCCGCACTCGATCCCGAGGTGGGCGGCCACCTCGTTGGCCAGGGCCTTGCTGGCCCGTCCCGCGAACAGCATCAGGTGCCTGCGCCCAAGCGCCTCCACCTGCTTGGGCGTCACACCGTTGCTCACCGTCGCCTCCCCGTCACTCCCTGGTCCTCTGCCGGCGGCGCCTGGCCGCCCACCCCTCGATCGTCCGCTGGTCGGAGCGTTCGATGGCGAGGGCGTCGGGCGGCACGTCCTTGGTGATGGTCGAACCGGCGGCGGTCTGGGCCCCGTTCCCGACCGTCACGGGGGCTACCAGCATGGTATCGGATCCGATGAAGGCGCCGTCGCCGACGGTCGTGCGGTGCTTGCGGGCCCCGTCGTAGTTGACGAACACGGTGCCGGCGCCGACGTTGGCCCCGGCGCCGATGTCGGCGTCGCCGACGTAGCTGAGGTGTGGGACCTTGGACCCGGGCCCGACCACCGAGTTCTTGACCTCGACGAAGGTGCCCGCCTTGGCGCCCTCGGCCAGCTCGGTGCCGGGGCGCAGGGAGGCGAACGGGCCGACCGCCACCCGCGGGCCGATGGCCGAGGAGACGGCCACGGCCTGGGTGACGGTGGCGTCGTCGCCGACGGTGCAGCCGACCAGGCGCACGTTGGGCCCGAGCCGGCAGCGGGCCCCGACCCGGGTCCCGGCCTCCAGGAAGGTGAGGGGGGCCAGCACGGTGTCCTGGCCGACCTCGACGTCGGCGTCGACGAAGGTGGTCGCCGGGTCGGTGACCGTGACCCCGCCGAGCATCAGCCGCTCGAGCAGCCGCCGGCGCAGCACCGCCTCGGCCGCGGCCAGCTCGATCCGGTCGTTGACCCCCATGACCTCCTCCTCGGGCCCCGCCGCGGTGACCAGCCGGCCCCCGCCGGCCAGCACCTGGGGGACCAGGTCGGGCAGGTAGTACTCGCCCTGGTCGTTGTCGGGGCGCAGCTTGGAGAGGCCGTTCAGGACCGGCCGCCGGAACACGTACATGCCGGCGCTGACCTCGCGGATGGCGCGCTGGGTGGGGGTGGCGTCGCGCTCCTCGACGATCCTGGTAACGGCGCCGTCGGGGTCGCGCAGCACCCGGCCGAGGCCCGCCGGGTCGGTCATGACGCAGGTGAGCAGGGTGGCGTCCGCCCTGGCCGAGCGGTGGGCGTCCACCAGTCCCTCCAGCAGCTCGGCCGAGACCAGCGGGGTGTCGCCGAACAGGACCAGGATGTCGCCGTCGCCCTCCAGCTGGGGCACGGCGGCGGCCAGGGCGTCGCCGGTGCCTCGCTGGGCCGCCTGGACGGCGAAGGCCACCGGGCCCAGGTCGAACCCCTCGACGGCGGCGGTGACCTGGTCGGCGCCGTTGCCGACGACGACCACCGTCCGGTCGGCCTTGAGCGGGGCCGCGGCGGCCAGCACGTGCCAGAGCAGCGGCCGGCCGGCGACCGGGTGCAGCGGCTTGGGCAGGGCCGAGCGGAAGCGCTTGCCTTCCCCGGCGGCGAGCACGACGACGGTCAGGCTCTCGCCCATCGGGTCCCCCGTTCCTCGATGATCCTCGGAGCTGGCGGGCAAGGATTCGAACCTTGACCTGACGGCTCCAAAGGCCGCCGTGCTGCCATTACACCACCCGCCAGGGCTGGCCCCGAGGTTACCCGAAGGTGACGCCCGGAACCGGGCCCCTGGCCACCTCGACCCGGGCGAAGGTGGAGCGGACGGCTCTAGCCACCTGGGTGGCGTGGTCCTCGTCGACGCACAGGCCGAGCATGGTCGGGCCGCTGCCGCTCATGATAGCCCCGAGGGCGCCGGCCTCCAGCAGCCGCTGCTTGGACTTGGCCAGGCCGGGCAGGAGGTCGAAGGCGGCCGGCTCGAGGTCGTTGTGGAGGGCCTCGGCCAGCCGCCGGGCGTCGCCGGCGACCAGGGCGGACAGTAGGTCGTCCGGCCAGCGGTCCTCCAGCGGGGCGTCCAGGCCGAGCTCGTCGAAGTGGTCGTAGACGTCCTGGGTGGCCAGGCGCTCGTGGTCGATGCCGACGACCCACCAGGTGCTGCCCTTGCTCGGGACCTCGCGGATCTTGTCCCCGCGCCCGGTGGCCACGGCCGACCCGCCGGCGACGCAGAAGGGAACGTCCGAGCCGACCTCGGCGGCCATGGTGTGGAGGTTGACCGTCGGCAGGTGCAGGCCCCAGAGGCGGTCCAGCGCGATCAGGGCGGCGGCCCCGTCGGCGCTGCCTCCGCCGAGGCCGGCCGAGACCGGGATGCCCTTGCGGAGCCGGAAGCGGGCCCCGGGGAGGTCCCGGGAGCGCCGGGCCAGCTCGCGGGCCGCGACCAGCACCAGGTTGGTCTCGTCGGGGGGCAGGCCGCCGCCCTCGACCTCCAGGCCCAGCCCCTCGGGGACGACCTCGACCTCGAGCTCGTCCCAGATGGCGATCGACTGGAGGACCGAGACGACCTCGTGATAGCGGCCGTCCTCCCGCAGCGGCCCCACGTACAGGCCGAGGTTGACCTTGGCCGCGGCGCGGGCCCGGAGCGAGGACGGGAGGGCCTGGTCTCCTGGCTGGCGTTGCTGACTGGCCACGAGCGTCCCTCCCCGACGTCGATGCCCGGGCATGGTAGCTGCGGCCGGCGATCGGTTCAAAAGCGACTCGGAACAGCGGGCATGGATCCGCGTCGGATGCAGCGCCAAGCCGTCCATCCAGCGCTGAAGCTCGCGCGCCGCCCCGGGCGGCCACCCGATCACTCGAACCGGGATACTTGACCGGTGTTCCGGACCTGCTGGGCCAGGGCGGCGAAGTCGGCGACGTCGAGCCGTTCGGCGCGCAGGCCCAGGTCGACCCCGGCGGCCTTCCCGACGGCCTCGACCCCGGCCGCGTCCAGGCCGAGGCCGCGCAGGGCGTTGCGGAGGGTCTTGCGCCGCTGGCCGAAGGCGGCATCGATCACCCGGCCGAGCTGGGCCGGGTCGACCCCGGCCGTCGCCGGGTGCTGGCGGCGGGTCACGCCGAGCAGGACCGAGTCGACGTGCGGCTCGGGCACGAACACGTGCCGGCTCACCGGGGACAGGACCCGCGCGGTGGCCCGGGCGGCCAGCTTGGCGCTGGGGGCGCCGTAGGCTGCCGACCCCGGCGGGGCGGCCAGCCGCTCCCCGACCTCGCGCTGCACCATCACGACCTGGTGGTCGATCGCCGGGGCCTCGGCCAGGACCTTGAGGACCAGGGTGGCGGCGATGTTGTAGGGCAGGTTGGCGACCAGCCGCCTGGCCGACGGGGCGAGCGCGGCCAGGTCGGCCTTGAGGGCGTCGGCGACCTCGACCTTGACCAGGGGGTCGGCGCCGAGCACCTCGGCCAGGGCCGGGAGCAGCCGCGGGTCGGCCTCGACGGCCACCACCGCCGCCCCGGTCTCACGCAGGGCCAGGGTGAGGCTGCCCAGCCCGGGCCCCACCTCCAGCACCGTCTCCCCTGGCTCGACGCCGCCGAGGCGGGCCACCTTGCGGGCGGTGTTGGGGTCGGCCAGGTAGTGCTGGCCGAGGGCCTTGCTGGGGCGCAGGTCGTGGCGGGCCATCAGCTCACGCACCCGACTGGGGGTCAGCAGGGGCCGGGACGGCGGGTCAGCCACGGCCGTCGAGCGGCAGGCGGAAGGCCTCGGCCGCCGTGGCGGTTGTGGCCTCGGCCACCCGCTCGACCGGGACCCCGTGGACCTCGGCCACGGTCCGGGCGGTGACCGCGACCCGGCCGGGCCGGTTGGGCCGGCCCCGGTACGGGTGGGGGGAGAGGAAGGGGCTGTCGGTCTCCAGCACCATCCGCTCCAGCGGGACCACGGCGCAGGCGGCCCGCAGCCCGGGGGCGTTGCGGAAGGTGACCATGCCCGCGAACGACACGTACCAGCCGGCCTCGACCACCCGGGTCGCGGCCCGCTCGTCGCCGGCGAAGCAGTGGAAGACCACCCGCGGCGGCGCCCCCTCGGCGTCCAGGATCGCCACCACGTCCTCGAAGGCCTCGCGGCAGTGGACCACCAGGGCCTTGTCGAGCTCACGGGCCAGGCCGACGTGGGCGGCGAAGGCGGCCCGCTGGGTGTCCCTGGGCGAGTTGTCGTAGTGGTAGTCCAGCCCGGTCTCCCCCACCCCGACCACCCGCGGGTCGGCCAGCAGCCGGCGCAGCTCCTCCAGGGCGGCGGCGTCGAAGGTGCCGGCGTCATGCGGGTGGACCCCGGCGGTGGCCGACACCTGGGGCAGCCGGGCCGCGTTGGCCGCGGCCTGCCGGCTCGAGGGGAGGTCGACCCCGACGTCGACCAGGTGCCCGACCCCCTCGGCGAGAGCCTCGGCGACCACCTCGCCCGGCGCCGGCTCCAGCAGGTGCAGGTGGCAGTGGGTGTCGATGAGCATGGGCCGAGCATGCCACAGCCGCCTCCAGGCGATGTCCTTGACAGACCCTCGTGGGACGTAGGCCGGAAATACGGTCTGCGTAGCTGTTCCGCCCCTATGGCTCATGCGGCAATTGACCGACAGTCCGCGGCGCGGGACGGGCTACGGGGGGAGGGCCGAGATGCGCATTCATCGTCCGACACGGTCAGGCCAAATTCGATCCGTCCGTCGGCGACGTGCGGTGCCAGCTGCCCTCTCGCTGACGCTCGTGCTCACGTCGCTGACCGCCATGGTCCTCTCCAGGCCTCAGCCGGCGCAGGCGGCGACGCTGCCGGCCGGGTTCCAGGAGTCGGTGGTCTTCAGCGGCCTCACGCTCCCCACCGCCGTCCGCTTCGCCGCCGACGGTCGGGTGTTCGTGGCCGAGAAGAGCGGCGTGATCAAGGTCTTCGACTCCCTCACCGACTCCAGCCCGAACGTGTTCGCCGACCTCAACGCCAACGTCCACAACTTCTGGGACCGCGGGCTGCTGGGGATGGCCCTGGCGCCGAACTTCCCCGCCGACCCCTACGTCTACGTCCTCTACACCTACGACCACCAGCTAGGCTCGGCCTCCCCGGCGCCTAGGTGGGGGACGGCCGGCGTCTACTCCGACCCCTGCCCCACCCCACCCGGCGCGACCGCCGACGGCTGCGTGGTCAGCGGGCGCCTGTCCCGCCTCCAGGCCGCCGGCAACGTGATGACCGGAGCCGAGCGCGTGCTGATCGAGGACTGGTGCCAGCAGTACCCCAGCCACTCCGTCGGCGCCCTCGAGTTCGGCCGCGACGGATCCCTCTATGCCAGCGGCGGCGACGGCGCCAGCTTCAACTTCGTCGACTACGGCCAGGACGGGAGCCCGGTGAACCCCTGCGGCGACCCGCCGGGAGGAGCCGGCACCGCGTTGACGCCTCCCACCGCCGAAGGGGGCGCGCTGCGCAGCCAGGACCTGCGCACCGCCGGCGACCCGGTCTCCCTCGACGGCTCCATCATCCGCATCACCGCCAGCACGCTCGCCAACCTGCCGAGCAGTTCGCCGGCGCTGACCGACAACGCCAGCCGGATCATCTCCTACGGCATGCGCAACCCGTTCCGCTTCACGGCCCGGCCTGGCACCGACGAGCTGTGGGCCGGCGACGTCGGCTGGAGCGACTGGGAGGAGATCAACCGCATCCAGAACGCAACCGACGCGACGGTGGAGAACTTTGGCTGGCCCTGCTACGAGGGCAACAACCGCCAGTCGGGCTATGACGGCGCCAACCTCAACATCTGCGAGAGCCTGTACGGCCAGGCGGGCGCCGTCACTGCCCCGCACTTCGCCTACCACCACAGCAGCAGGGTCGTGGCCAACGAGACCTGCCCGACCGGCAGCTCGTCGGTGGCGGGGCTGCAGTTCGAGTTCGCCGGCGACTCCTACCCGGCCGAGTACGACGACGCCCTGTTCTTTGCCGACTACTCGCGCGACTGCATCTGGGCGATGCTCAAGGGCGCCGACGGCAACCCCGCCCCCGGCCTCATCCGCACGTTCGTCGCCGGCGCCGCGAATCCGGTCAACCTGGAACGGGGCCCTGGTGGCGACCTCTACTATGTCGATTTCGACGGCGGCACGATCCGCCGCATCCGGTACACCGCCAGCAATCGGCAGCCCACCGCGGTCGCCAGCGCCACGCCCACCACCGGCAGCGCCCCGCTCACGGTCGCCTTCGACGGCTCGGGCTCCAGCGACCCCGACGGCGACCCCCTCAGCTACGCCTGGGACCTGGATGGCGACGGCGCCTTTGACGACGCCACCACGGCCCAGACGAGCCATACCTACACGAGCGACGGCACCCAGACCGCATCCCTTCGGGTAACCGACAGCCAGGGCGCGACGGGCACCGACTCGGTGACGATCACCGTCGGCAACACCCGGCCTACGGCCACCATCACCGCCCCGGCGGCCGGGACGACCTGGAGGGCCGGGGACACCATCACGTTCTCGGGCTCGGCGACCGACGCGCAGGAGGGCACCCTGCCGGCGTCCAGGCTGTCCTGGAGCCTGGTCCTCCAGCACTGCCCATCGAACTGCCACACGCACCCGCTCCAGAACTTCGCGGGCGTGGCCGGGGGCTCGTTCACCGCGCCCGACCACGAGTATCCCTCCTACCTGGAGCTGACGCTCACCGCCACCGACTCGGGCGGCCTGAGCCACAGCGTGACGCGCCGGCTGGACCCACGCACCGTCGTGCTGAGCTTCCAGACCAGCCCGGGCGGCCTCCAGCTGACGGTCGGCTCGACCACGTCGGTCGCATCCTTCAGCCGCACGGTGATCGTCGGGTCCAGGAACACCATCACCGCGCCCGAGCCCCAGCGGAAGGGCGGGAAGAACTACGTGTTCTCGTCCTGGTCGGATGGAGGGGCGCGCACCCACGACATCATCGCCCCCGCCGCCGCCACCACCTATAGCGCCAAGTTCCGCTCCCGCTAGACGGAACCTCAGCCGCAGACCGCGCCCTGGTCGGCCCCGCCGACCAGGGTCGCGTACTTGGCCAGGGCGCCGCGGGCGTACCGGGGCTCGGGCGGCTTCCAGGCCTGGCGGCGGCG
>JASLBL010000550.1 GCA_030146615.1 Actinomycetes bacterium | reverse complement strand
TTCGAATTATAGGCTTCGGTCGACGCTCACCCGCGGTGACCGGTTCCGTCAGGGGGGATTGGTAGCGGAGGGCGGATTCGAACCACCGACCAAGGGCTTATGAGTCCCCTGCTCTACCACTGAGCTACTCCGCCGCCGTGGGCGCTCGATTCTAGCGCAGGGCTCCGTCAGTACTTCTCGGGCACGAAGCGCTGCGTCTGCATCGGCGGGCGCACGTAGCCTTCGTCCGACTGCCGCGGCGGCAGCTCGATCGGCGGCGGCGTCAGGTCGCCGTACGGGATCAGGCTGAGCAGATGGCTGATGCAGTTGAGCCGGGCTCGCCTCTGGTCCTCGGACGGCACGACCCACCAGGGCGCCTCCTCGATGTCGCAGTGCGCGAACATGTCGTCCTTCGCCTTGGAGAACTCCACCCACTTCGAGCGTGCCTGGAGGTCCATCGGGCTCAGCTTCCAGCGCTTCGTGGGGTCCTCGATGCGCGACTGGAACCGGCGCTCCTGCTCCTCGTCGCTGACCGAGAACCAGTACTTGATGAGCTGAATGCCCGAGCGGACGAGCATCCGCTCCCACTCCGGGCACGAGCGCATGAACTCGCGCACGTCGTCCTCGCTCGCGAAGCCCATCACCCGCTCGACGCCGGCCCGGTTGTACCAGCTGCGGTCGAACAGGACCATCTCGCCGGCCGCCGGCAGATGGGCGACGTAGCGCTGGAAGTACCACTGGGTGCGCTCCCGCTCGGTCGGGGCGGCCAGGGCGACCACCCGGCAGATGCGGGGGTTCAGGCTCTCGGTGATCCGCTTGATCGTTCCACCCTTGCCGGCGGCGTCGCGGCCCTCGAAGACCACCACCACCCGGAGCCCGGCGTGCTTGACCCACTCCTGGAGCTTGATCAGCTCCAGCTGGAGGCGGGCCAGCTCATCCTCGTAGGCCTTCTTGCCGAGCTTGGCGCTGGCCTTCTCCTCGGCCTCGAGCGACTCGCGTGGAGTGGGTGCCTTGGTCTTCGCCATGCCATCCTCCTTCGCCCGGCCCCTAGAGGAAGGGTATCTTCTCTGGCAATGGGCACGCCTGTCGTGGAGCACCCGCCGTTGGGTGGCGACCAGCGCCTGGTCACCATCGACGACATCCGCGCGGCCCGGGAGCGGGTCGCCGGGGTGATCCGCGAGACCCCGGTCGACCGCTCCGAGACCCTGAGCGCCCTGGCCGGCCGGCCGGTCATCCTCAAGCCGGAGCATCGCCAGCGCACCGGGTCGTTCAAGATCCGCGGGGCCTACAACCGGATCTCGCGGCTGCCCCCGGGCACGCCGGTGGTGGCCGGGTCGGCCGGCAACCACGCCCAGGGAGTGGCCCTGGCGGCCAAGCTCACCGGGCACCCCGCGACCATCTTCATGCCCGTGAACGCGCCCCTGCCTAAGGTCGAGGCGACCCGCAACTACGGGGCCACGGTCCGCATGTCCGGGCAGGCCGTCGACGACTGCATCGCCAGCGCCCGGACCCTCGGCGACACCGAAGGGGCGGTGCTGGTCCCGCCGTTCGACGACCCGCTGATCATCGCCGGCCAGGGGACCATCGGGCTGGAGCTGGCCGAGGAGGCACCCGAGGCGACCACGGTGGTCGTGCCCATCGGGGGCGGCGGCCTGATCGCCGGGATCGCCGCCGCCCTGGCCGCGGTCCGGCCCGACGTGCGGGTGGTCGGGGTCGAGGCGGCCGGGGCGCCGACCATGTCGACCTCGCTGGAGGCCGGCCGCTGTGTGCGCCTGGAGCGGCTGCACACCATGGCCGACGGGATCGCCCTCAAGGCGCCGTCCCCGCTCACCCTGGCCCACGTCCAGGCCCACGTGGACGACGTCGTGCTGGTCAGCGAGGAGGAGATCAGCCAGGCCCTGCTCCTGCTGCTGGAGCGGGCCAAGGCGGTGGTCGAGCCGTCGGGGGCGGCCGCCCTGGCGGCGGTGCTGGCCGGCCGGGTCGGCGGCGAGGGGCCGGTGGTGGTCCTGCTGTCGGGCGGCAACGTCGACCCGCTGCTGCTGACCAAGGTGATCGACCACGGCCTGTCCGCGGCCGGCCGGTACGTGGCCCTGCGGGTGGTGGTCGACGACACCCCGGGCAACCTGGCCGCCCTGACCGCCGAGGTGGCCCGCCTCGGCCTCAACGTGCTCTCGGTCGAGCACCACCGCTCCGGGCTGGACCTGGACCTGGACAAGGTCGAGATCCGCCTCACCCTGGAGACCCGCAACGCCATCCACTCCGGCGAGATCGTCGCCGACCTGGAGAGCCTGGGGTACCAGGTCGACCCCATCCGGTGACCCCGCCGGCCCGGCCACCCGAGCTTCCCCCGCGAACCCGGTAGTTTGCCGCCAGACCCGGACGGGCACGCTGAAACCGCTTACAACGCCGTCGCCTGGAAGCGCTTACCGCGATGCCCGTCACCATCTACGACGTCGCCCGCCAGGCCGGGGTGTCGATCGCCACCGTGTCGCGGGTCCTGCGCCGGTCCGCGCCGGTGCAGGACGAGACCCGCCAGCGGGTCGAGGACGCGGTCGACGCCCTCGGGTTCGTCCCCAGCCGGCTTGGCGTCTCCCTGGCCGAGCGTCGCCACGCCGCCAACGGGGTCGTCTTCCCCGACCTGTCCGGGCCGTACTTCGCCGAGGTCGTGCTCGGCTACGAGGAGGTCACCTCCCGGCTGGGCCGCAGCGTGCTCATCCTCTCCACCCGCGAGCAGGCCGACCCCGAGGCGACCGTCCGCGAGCTCGCCTCCCGGGTCGACGGCCTGGCCGTCTTCGACGGCACCGTCGGCGAGGACAGCGTCCGGGCGATCGTGGCCGGCGGCCTCCCGGTCGTCCTGCTGGCCCGCCGCGACGTCGACGGCGCCGACGCCGTGGCCGCCGAGAACCTGGCCAGCGCCGAGCGGCTGACCGAGCACCTGCTCGGCCACGGCCACCGCCGGCTCGCCTTCCTCGGCGACCCCGGCCACTCCTACGACGTGGCCGAGCGCTACGCCGGGGTCCGCGCCGTGCTCGAGCGCCACGGCCTCCCGCCGGCCGAGCCGGTTCCCTGCGCCTCCTTCGAGGCCTCGGCCAAGGCGGCCGCCACCGGCCTGCTGGCCTCGCCCGACCGCCCGGACGCGATCGTCTGCGGCAACGACGAGCGGGCCCTGGCCACCCTGCTGGCCGCCGAGGACCTCGGCCTCCGCGTCCCGGGCGACGTGGCCGTGACCGGCTGGGACGACATTCTGGCGGCCCGCCACGCCCGCCCCGCCCTGACCACCGTGCGCCAGCCCATGCGCGAGCTCGGCGCCTGGGCGGCCCGGGCCCTTGACGAGCGTATCCGCGGCGACCGCGCGACCCGCGTGACCGAACTGCTCCCGACCCGCCTCATCGTCCGCGGCAGCTGCGGGCACCACCACAAGGAGGAGCGATGACCGCTCGAAGGACCATCGGAGCCCTGACCCTGGCCACCGTCCTGGCCCTTGCCGGCTGCGGTCGCGACGAGGGCGGCGGCGCCGCCGACGGCGGCGCCGGCCAGCAGTCGGCGGCGATCGCCGAGGGCCCGGCCACCGGCGAGATCACCGTCTGGGCCATGGGCACCGAGGGCGAGCTGCTGCCCAAGCTGGCCGCCGAGTTCCAGAAGGAGAACCCCGAGGCCACCGTCAAGGTGACGGCCGTGCCCTGGGACGGCGCCCACGACAAGATCGCCACCGCCATCGCCGGCCGCCAGACCCCCGACGTCAGCCTGATCGGCACCACCTGGATGGGCGAGTTCGCCGGCGGTGGCGGCCTCGACCCGGTCCCGGCCAACCTGCTCCAGCCGGGCGACTTCTTCGAGGGCCCCTGGAACACGGTGGTGGTCGACGGCACCCCCTACGGCGTGCCCTGGTACACCGAGACCCGCGTCCTCTACTACCGCAAGGACCTGGCCGACAAGGCCGGGGTCCAGGCCCCCACCACCTGGGACGAGCTGAAGACCTTCGCCAAGGCCCTCCAGGACCAGGGCGGGGCCAAGTACGGCATCTACCTCCAGCCGGCCGACCCCGGGACCTGGCAGACGCTGGCCCCGTTCGTCTGGCAGGCCGGCGGCAACATGGTCAACGACCCCGCCAACCCCACCGAGTACACCTTCGACACCGAGCAGTGGCGCCAGGCGCTCGAGTTCCAGAAGACGTTCTACGACGAGAGGCTCTCCCAGGCGACCCCGCTCCAGCCGGGCGAGATCGAGTCGAAGTTCGCCAAGGGCGAGCTGGGGTCGTTCTTCTCCGGCCCCTGGCACGTCGGCCTGGTCAAGGACCAGGGCGTCACCGACGACCAGCTCGGCCTGGCCGTCATGCCCAAGGACCAGACCGGCACCTCGTTCGTGGGCGGCGGCAACCTGGCCGTGTTCAAGGACGCCAAGAACCGCGAGGGCGCCTGGAAGTTCGTCCAGTGGCTGAGCCGGCCCGAGGTCCAGCAGCGCTGGTACGACACCTCCAAGGACCTGCCGGCGGCCAAGGCCGCCTGGGAGGGCGGCAGCCTGGCCTCCGACCCGAACCTGGAGGTGTTCAGCCAGCAGCTCCAGGACGCCAAGGCACCGCCGACGGTGGCCACCTGGGAGCAGGTCGCCTCGATCGTCGACGGCGAGGCCGAGAAGGTCTTCAAGGGCGCCAGCTCGGCCGAGGAGGCCACCAAGGCGATCCAGAGCCAGGCCGCGTCCATCGGCCTCGGGAACTGACATGGCGGCCGTGCCCGCCAGCAGGCGGCGGCGCCAGACCCTGGCCGCCTGGGGGTTCGCCCTGCCGTTCATGGCGCTGTTCCTGGTCTTCATGGCCGGCCCGGTGCTGGCCTCCCTGACCATCAGCTTCACCGACCTGACCAGCCGCGACCTGCGCAACCCGCTGGCCGTCGACCTGGTCGGGCTGGAGAACTACACCAGGCTGCTGTCAGACGACCGGTTCCTGCGCTCGGCCTTCAACACCGGCTACTTCGTGGTCGTCGGCATCCCCCTGACCATGGTCCTGGCGCTGGTCGTGGCCGTCGCCCTCAACTCGGGCATCGACCGGTTCCGGACCTTCTTCCGGGTCGGCTTCTACACCCCGGTGGTGACCAGCATCGTGGCCGTGGCCGTGGTCTGGCGGTTCCTGCTCCAGCCGGACAGCGGCCTGCTCAACACGGTGCTGGGCTGGGTCGGGATCGACGGGCCGAACTGGCTCCAGTCGACCACCTGGGCGATGCCGTCGCTGATCGCCATGGCCGCCTGGCGCAACATGGGCACGCTGATGGTCATCTTCCTGGCCGGCCTCCAGACCATCCCGAGGGACCTGCACGAGCAGGCCATGGTGGACGGGGCCGGGGCCTGGCGCCGCTTCCGCAGCATCACCCTGCCCCTGCTGCGGCCGACCCTGCTGTTCGGGGCCGTGCTGACCGGCGTCGGCTACCTCCAGTTCTTCGAGGAGCCGTTCGTGATGACCAAGGGCGGCCCCCTCGACCACACCCTGTCGACCGCGTTCTTCACCTACAACCAGTTCGGCTTCGGCAACTACAGCTACGCCGCCGCCGCCAGCTACCTGCTGTTCCTAGCCATCGTGGTGCTGACCCTGGTGCAGTTCCGCCTGCTCCGGTCCCGGACCTGAAGGAGGGGACATGGCCGTCGACCTGCGACCGGGGACGCCAGCACCCGCCACCACCCGCTCGGCCGAGCCGGGCCGGCCGGCGTCGGGGGCCCGGCGGCGCCGCGCCACCTGGCTCTACGTGATCCTCGGGGCCGGCCTGCTGGTCATGCTGGTCCCGTTCATCTGGATGCTGCTGAGCTCGCTCAAGCCCGAGGCCGAGCTCCAGCGGGTGCCGCCGACCTGGTGGCCGGAGGCACCCTCGCTGGGCAACTACCGTGAGCTGTTCGACCGGCTCGACTTCCCCCGGTTCTTCGCCAACAGCACGCTCGTCGCCGGGGCCGTCACCGCCGGCAACCTGATCTTCTGCTCGATGGTCGGCTACGCCCTGGCCAAGCTCGACTTCGCCGGCAAGCGGCTGCTGTTCGGGCTGGTGCTGGGCATGCTGATGGTGCCGGGGGTGGTCACCTTCGTGCCCCTGTTCGTGCTCGTCTCCAATCTCGGCCTGGTCAACACCTACCCCGGCCTGATCCTGCCGTTCCTGGTCACCCCGCTGGGCGTGTTCCTGATGCGGCAGTTCATCAGCGGCCTGCCGGACGAGTTGATCGAGGCGGCCCGCATCGACGGGGCCGGGGAGTGGCGGATCTTCTCCCGGGTGATCCTGCCCCTGTGCGGCCCCGCCCTGGCCACCCTGGGCATCCTCACCTTCCTGTCGTCCTGGAACAACTTCCTGTGGCCGCTGGTGGTGGCCCAGTCCGAGGACAAGTACACCCTGCCGGTCGCCCTGGCCCTGTACTCGGTCGGCCAGAACGCCACCAGGTACGGGCTGCTGCTGGCCGGCTCGGTGGTGATCATCGCCCCGGTGATCGCCCTGTTCGTGGCCCTCCAGCGCTACTTCGTCCAGGGCATCGCCACCACCGGCATCAAGTGACCGGCAGCAAATGACCGCGGAGAAGGAGTTCACCTGGGCGGGCCCGCGCGACGGCCGCTTCGCCGCCGCCCCGGCGGTCACCGACGCCCCGGCCGGGCTGACCGCCAGCCCCGGCCGGGCCCAGGTGGCCCTCGACTGGGCGGCGGTCCCGGGCGCCATCGGCTACCTGGTCCACCGCGCCGACGACCCGGCCGGGCCGTTCCTGCCCCTCGACCACCACGGCGGCGACACGGTGCTGGCCGTGCCGCACCCGCCGTACGCCGACACCCAGGTGGAGCCGGGCCGGGCCCGCTGGTACGCGGTCGCGGCCATCGCCGACGTCCACAGCACCGGGCCCCTGTCCGAGCCGGTGGCGGCGGCCCCGGAGGCGGCGGGGGAGGCCGTTGTCGCGGTCGGTGTCGACGTGGCCCACGCAGTCGGGCCGCTGCACCGGCCCTGGCGGCCGATGATCGGCTCCGAGCACCTGAGCCACATGCTGAGCCCCGACCGCACCGGCGGCCGCCCGATCGGCGAGGAGCTCACCGAGGCGCTGCGCATCGTCCACGACGAGCTGGGCGTCGCCGCGGTGCGGGCCCACGCCATCCTCGGCGACGACCTCGGCACCTACCGGGAGGTCGACGGGCGGCCGGTGCACGACTTCCGCGGGATCGACCGGGTCTACGACCGGCTGCTGGGGACCGGGCTGCGGCCGGTCGTGGAGCTGGCCTACATGCCACGCGATCTGGCCCGCGACCCCGACCACACCAGCTTCTTCTACCGGGGGGTGTCGTCGCCGCCCAAGGACTGGGACCGCTGGGCCGGCCTGGTCCGCGACCTGGTCCAGCACCTGGTCGACCGCTACGGGCGCGACGAGGTCCGCGACCACTGGGCGTTCGAGGTCTGGAACGAGCCCAACCTCGAGTACTTCTGGAGCGGCGACAACGCCGACTACCTGCGCCTGTACGACACGGCGGCACGGGCGGTGCGCTCGGTCGACCCGGCCCTGCGGGTCGGGGGGCCGGCCACCGCCGCCGTCGGCTGGGTCGAGGACCTGGTCGCCCACACCCAGAAGACCGGCGTGCCCCTGGACTTCGTCTCGACCCACCTGTACGGCAGCCCGCCGCTCGACCTGCGCCCGGCCCTTGCCCGCCACGGCCGCGAGGACGCGGCCATCTGGTGGACCGAGTGGGGGGTCCACCCTCGGCTGTCCAACCCGGTGGCCGAGTCGGTGTACGCGGCCGCGTTCCTGGCCAAGGGGATGCGCTCGGCCGCCGGCCGGGTCGACGCCCTCTCCTGGTGGGTCGCCTCCGACCACTTCGAGGAGCTGGGTCGGCCGAGCCGGCTGCTCCACGGCGGGTTCGGGCTGCTGACCGTCGGCAACCTGCGCAAGCCGCGCTTCTGGGCGCTGAAGCTGCTGGAGCTCCTCGGCCCCGAGGAGCTGGCGGTGGAGCTGGACGGTGACGGCGCCGGCGGGCTGGTCGAGGCCTGGGGGTCGCGCGACCTCGGCAGCGGCCGGGTCGCGGTCGCGCTCTGGAACGTCACCCTCGACCAGACCCGGTCCAGCGGCGAGCCCCTGCTCGACCGGTCGGTCCGGCTCCGGGTCGAGGGCCTGGCCGCCCCGGCCTACGAGCTGCGCCACCTCCGGGTCGACCTGGAGCGGTCCAACATCGCCGCCGTCTGGGAGCCCATGTCCGGCGGGGCCGACTGGCCCGACGAGGACCAGTGGGCCGCCCTGCGCGAGGCCAACCGGCTGGAGGAGCTGGAGCCCTCCCGCCTCGTCGACGCCGGGGGCGGCGTCGTGGAGCTGGCCTTTGACCTGCCCATGCCGTCGGTGTCGCTGGTCGAGCTCGTCCCGGCCGGGGATCAAGAATGAGCGGGGTCGAGGACCGGGTCGAGGAGCTGCTGGCCCGGCTCGACCTGGAGGCCAAGGTGCGGCTCTGCACCGGGGCCAACTTCTGGGCCACCTGGGCGGAGCCGAAGGCCGGGCTGCGGGCCATGTCCCTGTCCGACGGGCCGGC